>NC_017542.1:3800833-4137916 GCF_000237325.1 Paenibacillus polymyxa M1 | reverse complement strand
TCAGTGCTGTATTTTGTCCGTTACGATGCGTTCTACATTATAATGTTTAAAAACGGACAAGGAGATGAACTCCAGATGAAAAAAGGAATCTTGGTCGCTTCAGGGTTGGTTGTTGCGGCATTAGGCACGTACCTGATTGCAGGAAATTTTCAGAAAGAAGGAGCGGACAAGCTCGGGACAACAGATATCAAGCAATTGGTGCATGATATCAGTGCAGGCAAGGCAACAGCCCAATCCGCTTCTATTAATTCCAGTCAGTTGATAGTCACCGGGAACAATACACAACCCATAACTTATAATTTGCCTGACAACGAGTTTTTTGTTTCGATTGCGCCATATGTAGACCAGACCCACCCTTGTGCAACTCATAGTCTAACCGGTTGCCAAGGCGAAATAAAAAATGGGGCGTTCAATGTGACTGTTCACGACTCCGAAGGGAATATCATCATGGAGAATGCTGCCATGAAATCACAACCCAATGGTTTTATTGATCTATGGCTGCCAAGAGATAAAACCTACCGCATTAGTGTGAACCATGAAGGTAAAACGGCCCAAACGGAATTCTCTACATATGAGAAAAACGATACATGTATCACAACGATGCAGTTGGGTTAACGATAGAGAATAAAGAGGTTGAGCTTACTTGATTGCTCGTACACTTTAAGTCTGCAAAACCTCGCGTGTTCATAGCTTTTTTAGTAAAGAGCCTGCGTCTGACGGAGGCTCTTTGTGCTGCTCTAATCTTTTGCTAGAGTTACCGAACAGGTTGGGAAGAAATCTATGAGGAATCAGATAGCAAAACTTTAAATTGTGTATACTAAAAACCTATTCAAACAGCTGCAAACTTCCGACATATTATCTAAGAGCTTTTCGCTCAATATTCCTCGGGGAGATGGCAGCATGTCACAAAATATGAAGAAGCGCGCATTCAGATCATCCAGCATCGCCAACACATTGGCCATGGTCTTGTTAGTTATTATCGTTGTCGTCTTTGCAACCTTGGGGACGTTCATGTATGCGAGCACGCAAAGCATGCTTGTCAAGCAGCAAGAGGCCATGCTCCAGACCAAGACGCAGGCCACCGTCAGTCAATTTGACGCGTTATTTAAGGAAAAGGGCTCGCTAGTCAAGCAAATGTCAACCAACACTTTGTTTAGACAATATATAGAAACCACAGAATCAGCAGAGATGGCGAAAACTTCTCCACATGCTGCGGCAACCCAAGCGACTCTGGCAGCGATTGTCAAGGAAGAGCCATCTTTTGCTGACGCCTGGATTGCAGGAATACATGGTAAAGGCTTCTTTCTTCAGAATGATGGTGCTGCTTCCAAGCCGGATTTCGATATCCATTCGCGTCCGTACTTCAAGCCAGCTGTTGAAGCAGACGGTTTGTACTACTCAGAACCCTATAAGGACGTCAATACAGGGAATGTGGTCATGGGCATTTTCTATCCGATCAAAGATAGCAGCAACCAATTAATCGGCTTTGCAGCTGTGGATATTGCCTTCAAAGACATCCCTGCCGTTATGCAAAGCTATTCGCTTGGAAGCACAGGCTATTCGATTCTTGCATCCAAAACAGGTGATATTTTGTATCACCCTGATCAAAATAAAGTGCTGAAAGAAAAGATTAACGAAAGCACAGGTGATCTTGGCGAGATCGGTAAGAAAATGATTGCTGGCGAGTCTGGAGTACAGCTCATTAATGATAATGGCGAACGTCGCTACATTGGGTATGCAACCAGCAAAGATACAGGATGGTCTGTAGGCTTAACCATTTCTGAACAAGAGGCGCTCTCAGAATTAAGAACCTTTACCTGGATTACGATTGGCGGTTTTGCCGCAGCCACCATTCTGCTCGTGGTAATCTGTTATATAACGCTCCGTTACCTGTTGAGATCCATTCCGAAATTGCTTGCCAAAATCAAGCTGATTGAAAATGGAGATTTGACCGTTCCGTTTGATACGAATTCCCATAACGAAATCGGGCAAATTTCTCAAGGGGTTCACAATATGGTTCAAAAAATTCAAGGCATGCTCCAAATGGTGGGCGGCTCAGCCCAAGTCTTGAATCAGTCCTCAAATGATTTGCAATCCATTTCTTCCAGAACCGCGATCACGATGAACGATACGGCGACAGCAATTAATGAGATTGCCAATGCAACGAACTACCAATCCATCGAAACAGATAACATTTTACAAAAAACCGGAGCCTTATCCGGCCAAATTGACGAAATTGCCAATGATGCCAAAACCATCGAAACAATGGTGCAAACCTCAGCCGAACAAAGCGGACAAGGGCTTGCAGTAGTAGATCAACTATCCAAATGGGCAGAAGAAAATCATAACTCCACACAAGCGATGTCGGCTATCATTCAGGATATCGATTTGAGCCGTCATGAGATTTCGAGCATTGTGGATACGGTCAACCAAATTGCAACGCAGACCAACCTGCTGGCACTCAATGCTTCCATTGAAGCTGCACGTGCAGGAGAACAGGGCAAAGGGTTTGCGGTAGTTGCCGGGGAGGTTCGCAAGCTGGCTGAGCAGACCGCACGGGCGACACAGGAAATCTACAAGAAAGTACGTGTCATTGAAGAAAAAACCAGCGTATCGGTTGAGCATACCGTTCACGGTCTGAAAATTGCAGAAGAAAATGCCAGATCGGTAGAGGACACGAAGCAAGTATTCTTTAGCATTAACAAGGATTTGGAAGATTTGAAATTGCGAATGATCCAGATCAGCAACAACACCTCCAAAGTCCACAAGCACAAAGATGAGATTTTGCAGGCGCTGGAAATCATCTCTTCCACCACAGAAGAGAACTCCGCCTCAACCGAAGAGGTCAGCGCCAGCACGCAGGAACAATTGGAAAGCTTCGAACAGGTTGCTGAACTATCCAAACAATTAAACCAATTGTCCACTAAGCTGCAAGACGAATTAAAGCAGTTTAAGGTTGAGTAACATGGTAGGTGGCGGCGATGCTATGGGATGATGTGACGGAGGAACTGGACAAGTAAAGGCAAGACACTTTATGATGATGAAAATTGGACTTAATGGATCAATAATTCACTCTGAAAGAATCAGGGACTTAAGATGAATATCCATCTTAAGTCCCTTTTTTTGTGTAAAATTAGATTTCCAATTTTTTGAACGGCTGATATACTAAGGAGGCAAGTGAGATGAAGATAAACCTACTTTATCGGGATGAAAAAACGATTGGCGTACGGTTGGACGGGTAAGCGAAGTGGTGAGGTTGCGTCTTGAAGACTGCGACCGTGAACGGAAAGTACTGAAAGTTCGTCAGGGAAAGGGCAGGAAGGATCGGCAAACGCTGCTATCCGAAGCGGCTTTTGCGGTGGTCGAGCAGTATATAGGGTGGGAGCAGCCAGCAGACTGGCTGTTTCCAGGGCAGAGGGAAGGCCGCCACCTGACGGAACGTTCAGCGCAGAAAGTGTTTGAAAAAGCGCTGGCTGAAGCGGGCATTCGCAAACAGGTGAGTATCCATTCGCTAAGGCATTCCTTTGCGACCCACTTGCTGGAAAATGGGATTGATCTTCGCTATATTCAGGAACTGCTAGGGCATCAGAGTGTGCGAACGACGGAGCGGTGTACACATGTGAGCAGACGGGACATTGGGCGGATTCAAAGTCCGTTGGATCGGATGAGCGAGCTGGAGGATTGAAACGCAGAAAGTGCGGGAATAAGGAGAAAAGTGCAGGATTCACGAAGTTCGTGAATATGACAAAGAGAGTATTCTTTCGGAAGTTCGTAAATAAGACGTTATCTGTAATGCCTAAAACATAAAAATGGAGTAATAAAATGAATCCAACAATAACAAAGGGAATTAACATAGCTATTTCAAAGCTGTTTGAAAAAGATCATCATTTGTTAAGTCACGATTTAAATGAAAGAACAATTGCACATAAGTTAGCGGTATATCTTCAAGAAGAATTCCAAGAGTACAATGTGGATTGTGAATACAATAGAAATGTTGACGAAGCGAACAAACAGAAAAGAATCTATGTTCTAGAGTCAGAATGTAAAAGACTCAAAAAGGATTTTATTAAAGACATTGTTGATGACGACACAGAATATATGGGGTTATCAACTTTTCCAGATATAGTGATCCACCGGAGAGGAAAGAATACCGACAACTATTTAGTAATAGAGATTAAAAAATCGACAAATAGACTTGATAGAAGGTTTGATTTTAAAAAATTAGAATGTTATACGGATAAAGAAAGATACAATAATTTGGAATATGATTGGGGCTTATTTATTGAATTCGAAACTGGAATGGAAAAAATCAAAAAAACTGAACTAATATGGTTTAAAGAAGGGAAAAGAATACTGTAAAGAACGGCACTTCAGATAACATAATATTCACGCTGCGAGCATGCGCCCTTGGTCCGACAGTCGTCGGACACCCAGCATGCGCTGGGTCGTGAATACAGGGACGTTAACTGAAATCAACGAAATGAGGTGTTTTAAATGAGCAATTCATTATATCACTACTGTAGTAATGATACATTTTTGAACATTATAAAAAATAAAACAATAAGATTGTCGGATATTTCTAAATCAAACGACTATAAAGAAACAAAATGGTTGTTTGAATACATTGGAGAAGAAATAGTTCGTCAATATAAAGAACATTCATTTTTTAGAGGACAATTGATTTACGGACTAGACGAAGTCACATCCTTGGAACTCATTGTTAAATCTATTAAAGAAAAAATGTTAGAAAGAAGTGAAGAACTATTTTATGTAGCTTGTTTCTCTGAAGAAGGCGATAAACTTAGCCAATGGAGAGGTTACGCAGACGATGGTTATGGCTTATCTATTGGATTTAGTATTGACTCTTTAAAAACATTAATCAATAAAGAGGAGAGTCTAAAGTTATTACAAGTTGAGTACCCAGAGAAAAATAATAATAGCTCCTCTGAGAAGATTAGAAAGCATTCAAAAGATATATTACAAAGTGTATTGCATGCAATTACAGAGGGGGATACAAAAAAAATTTTCTCTAGAGAAACTTACGCAATTGATGTATTTCATGAAATATCTTCAAGGATCTTTATACAAGAGTCAATAAAATATAAAAATCCCTCTTTCAAGGAAGAGGCAGAATGGCGAATAGTTTTTGATGACGAATTAGATAAATATACAAACTGGGAAGATTGGTATGATGAAGTAGAAGATAAATCATTGTTAAGTGGCGATATGGCAGTGCTATTTCCTAATGGCCTGCAATTTAAAGCTTATAGGAATAGAATTGTATCGTTTTTTGACTTATCTTTTAAAGCGTATGCGAAGAATATCATTAACGAAATAATAATAGGCCCTAAATCAGATATACAAGAGGGAGATATTTACCAGATATTGAGCTACTATGGGTACGAGGCAACAGATATAAATATCATTAAATCCAAGAGCACATATAGGTAGTGATTTGTAAGTTAACCATGAAGTCGTTGACATCAGTTAACATAATATTCACGCTGCGGGCGTACGCCCTGGGTCCGGCATCCGCCGGACACCCAACATGCGTCGGGTCGTGAATACAGGAACGTTATAAGATCATTAAATTCGGCTTGGAAGAACAAGGATAGATAAGAGCAGGAAAGAACGGAAGGTAGATCCTATGCGGATCAAGGATTGAAAGTTACGAGCGAAGAGCGGACGAGGAATGCTTCCTAAGCGGAAGCAGAGTGGGATTGAAATTTGGGAGTAGATGCTCCGAAGTCCGCCAATTTAACAACATATAACAATATATTCAGGCATCGGGCATACGCCCTCGGTCCGGCAGAGGGATTCCGGGGAAGCAGAGACAGCCGGACACACTTGGCATACGCCAAGCGTCGCAAATATGGGAACGTTAAGTGAAATTGGCAGGAAGATATAAGCTGAGAAATCTATAGCTTAAGAAGACATTATTGTATTGAGTAGAGGAGCATCTGATGGAAAACATTATATATCTTTCGAAAACAATTTTTGATTGGGACTATTATTCACAATGGGCTACTATTTTACCAGATGATAAATGGGAACGACCTTATGAAATGTGGGAATACTCAAGAGCTTTAGTAGATAACGCAACAACAGAATTTGAATTAGGAGATGGGATTGCTAATTTAAAAAGAGCACTAAATCATAGACTACAGTTGATAGAACGTTCTTATAATCTTAGAAGTATTCATCCTTCATGGAGAAACAAAGGATACTTAGAGATTCTGGAAGATTTTGGATTAGTAAGACCATATTTGATGAAAAGCTTACTTACTATTCGAAATGACATTGAGCATAATGATGCAGATCCACCCGAAAAAGAAAGATGTAAGGAATTTGTTGATATAGTCTGGTATTTCTTAAAATCTACTGATCCACTTGTACAAGTGCTTAAATCTTCAAATGCCTATGACTTATATGACGAAGAAGGATATGAAACTCACTATGGATTTAACTTTGAACTAGACTATAAGGATTTAAATTCGATAAAGATTTCTGGTTGGTTCTATGATGAGTTAATTTTAAATGAACCAAGGGAAGGGTTCTTTGCTGTTGAGTTTAATAGTTTGCACACCAAAAAGAACTGGGAGAGCAGCCCGTATCACAGCGAGAAATTAGAGTCTGATAAGTGGCTTGATGGAAAGATATTGGATTTGGATTCAGAAACTAAAAAAATTATTGTTTCGCAAGTATTATCGGCATTTTAATAAATCTCATTATTGATAAAAAGATTCAATAACTCAAAAAATGATCAACATCACTTAACATAATATTCACACTACGGACATTCGTCCTGGGTCCGGCATTCGCCGGACACCCAGCATGCGCTAGGTCGTGAATACAGTAACGTTATACGACAGTGAGTAGAATAACTCTTGAGGAGTGTTTCATATGATGACAAACAATGATTATAAATTACAAGTGGAGAAGGAACTGGGGAAAGAGTTAAAAGAAATAATGTATGAGTATTGTGTTGAGAAAGATCTTATCCCAGCTGAAATCAGTAGCATACTTAATGTACCTAAAAATACCATAATCCAGTGGAGAAATCAGTTTCGATTTGGTCCACAGCAACGCGCTGCGGATTCATCAAGATTAATACGTCAAAAAGGTATTAATGATTATAAAAATGAACTTCAAAATATTGACTTTAATAGAGAATTTGATTTTAAGGAACATTCGCTAAGCGGGTTCAAAGAATTAATTGAAAGATTTCTTGAATTAGAGAAGTACCGTAGAACAATAATAAACTCAAATGCCCTGGCAGATATGTCGGTTATGATAAGAATAGAAAGTTTGAATGAGATGCTAGGTTATCTCAATGACTATGAAGAAAATCAGCTTTATAAGAGATATGAGCAAGAGATTCAAAACTTAGAAATGTATAAAGATCTTTATAGATAGTAGTTTCAATTCACCGTCGTATAACATAATATTCACGCATCGGGCATATGCCCTCGGTCCAGCAGGGGAATTTCGGGGAAGTAGAAGCAACTGGACACACTCGGCATTCGCCGAGCGTCCTGAATACAAGAACGTTAAGCAAAATTCAATTTACTAGGAGTAATGCTATGAAAGCCTACGAAAATTTCAAAGAAGAAATGCATAAAATCGAATTGCTATACGCAGGCTCTGTGAATTCATATTGGCAAAATAAATTAAGGAATTCGGAGAGGATTGAAGCAGGTTTTATTAAAGAAAATGACCCTATCTATTATGAGCAAGGAAACAACTTCCGAGTAACTATCTCCTCAAACAAGCAAGAATTTGACCAGCTTATGAAAATAGAGTTACCACAAGTTTTGAGAGAGACAATTTTCATACGTTTAATCTCGATTTTAGAGAATTTTTTTATGGATTTGATAAAAGAATTATTTGCTACTCGTAAAGATTTATTTCAAACGAATGAACGTATTGAATACTCCCAAGGGGAGATTCTTTCTTTTGACTCTCTATCAAGCTTACATACAAATATTATTAATAGTGAGTGTAGAAGAATACAAAATCAAGGAATACAAAAGGTCAGCGAATATTTTAAAAAGAAATTTAAAATCGATTTTAATTTATCTGAGGTCAAACTGAAAAAAATCGTAGAAATGCATGATAGACGAAATATTTTAGTTCATCGAATTGGAAAAACGGATGATATTTATAGAAAAAAATATAAATTTGAAGGCTACAAGCTTACAGTTGAAAAGAAATATATAGTCGAGTCTTTTGAAAGCATAAATCTATTTGCAGAATATATATATGGTGCATGTGAAAAATTATTAAAGACAGATAAAAATATAAGTAGTAAAGATCCGAGATTTTCAGTAGAAATTGTTTTAAGAACTCTAACTACTGAATACGTGCCAGTTTTAGATAGAAGCTTCTCTTTTCTTTGCAACGAAGAAATCTTATATCTCAAAGATGTGATTTATAGATATCATTATGATAATTCAGAAAAGATTCATACTATTAAAATGAGTGGCAGCCCTAGTCAAATGAAGTGCTTAATTGATGAATTCACAAAACCTATAACATAATATTCACGCTGCGGGCATACGCCCTTGATCCGGATTTGCCGGACACCCAGCATTCGCTGGGTCGTGAATACAGGAACGTTATATGTAATCATCTTAAAACTAGGAGGAAGTATGCCAACATATTTCTCAATACAGTATTCCTTTCCCTATGACTATTTCTCTGCTAACTTTACTCAAGAAATCTATGAAACGATATTTGAATGTTTTTCTTTTAAATCAGGTTATTGGAATTCTGAAGATAATAACCTTGAAGAAATTATCTCATGGAATTCTAAACTACTGTCAGATAAGTTTAAATTGGAATTTGATCAGCATGTCAGACATAATTACAAACAAGTATTGTTACAGTCGAATCAATTTAGTCATTTAAGATTATTTTGGACGTATCAATCCAATGAAATCATTTTACATCTGATATTACCGGAAGACGAAGTAGAGTTGGATGACGACAGTTGGAAATTCAATGGAGAACAAATCGCTCCTCTACTAAATCTCTCAGTGAAAATTTGGGAAAAACATAGATTGAATATGGTGCAAACTTATAGAGAATTAGGAGCACCTGTTAGTTTAAGAGAAGTTTTAAAGGGCAAATTAACTTCGACGGATCCATTTTCAATCATGGGATTTGAACTTTTTGAGAAACATGAGAATCTTGAAAGTGACTACAAAACAATAGTAATAAAGAACGGTCTTCTTATAATTGAGCAAGAATATGTGAGTTTATTCAATGAGGTCAGATGACTACATATAACATAATATTCACGCATCGGGCATACGCCCTCGGTCCGGCATGGGAGGATAACGGGGAAGAAGAGGCAGCCGGACACCCAGCATTCGCTGGGTCGTGAATACAGGAACGTTATCTGCAATTTCTCAAATATATTTAGGGAGGGAGAAGTAATGAAAAATCATGATGATGAAAAATCTGCCTTAGAAGAAGCTGCCGTTAGCATCTTTGTAGATTTATATAATTTAAATCGCGAAGATCACTTAGAAGTAATAGAGAGACGTGAGCGTCCAGATTATATCTTAAAGAGCATAAAAGATGGATTAGTAGGTCTAGAAGTAACTCACCTATTCTACGATGCCGACGAAGCTAAAATGTTATTTGGAAGATCGGCTGAGGAAATGCATGGATTAGAAAATTCAGCCAGCTATATTCAGGTTCTTAATGAACTACTGAAACAGAAGGAAAAAAAGATAGAGAAGTATGATGCTGCATATCCAATAGCGCTTTTAATTAGGAACGCTTCTCCTATATTCGGAATGAGTGATTTTCTTAGAAATAAAAATGCGATATACAAGCCAGAAAAATACACTCATATTTGGTTTGTTTCAAAAGACGGAAATGATAATGAATGGTCGTTAAAAGACTTGCTTACTGTTTAGTCAAAGAAGTGAGAAACAGCAGATAACATAATATTCATGCATCGGACATTCGTCCTCGCTCCGGCAGTCGCCGGACACCCAGCATGCGCTGGGTCATGAATACAAGAACGTTATACGACAGAATCAAGAACAATAGAAAAAGAGGGTCATATGACCCTCTAAATACTAGAATTTTCAATTCACTAAATAGTTGTAGAGCATCTTTGAAACCTTGTATGTAGATACTTCTTTCTAGGATGGATTGTAGAGAAATTTGGGCGTCTTCGTAAAGAAAAACCGTATGTTGAAGTTGATCGGGCAAAGCATCACGAAGCGTTTTAAAATATTGATATGTCTCCGAAGAAAGCTGAGTGTACTCCTTATGACACTCCAGAAGCTCAGTATAGAGTAATTCTAAACGTATTCTTATAAGCGGCTCTGTTAATGATTCTAATGTATTAATCATATGTTATTCCTCCTCTAATTAACTCTACAGAGTTATTATATAACCTTATAAAGTTAATTGCAAGGTGAATATTTGACGTTATAGAGTTAAAACTTCGCTTTTCGTTGATGATTGCTGGTATGGGAGATAAGATAGAATTATGGAGGGGAAAAGATGAACGTAATCAAGTGCAATATACGAGAACTCATGGCAGAACATCGAATAGATGATATAACAGAATTGATGGCGAAATCGGGCTTAAGTCGGAATTCAATCAACAAGTTGTATAGGGAAACGAATATAGAAACAACAAAGCTGGAAACTTTATTCAAGCTATGCGATACATTTAACTGCAAATTATCAGATTTAATTGAGTATGTACCCGAAGAAAACCAGTAGTGAAGAAGCGATTCCGTCATATAACATAATATTCAAGCAGCGGCTCCTTTGGAGCCTTGGTCTGCGAGAAGATTTCAGGGAAGCATTTCAGCAGACAACCCCTTCGGGGGTCATGAATACAGGAACGTTAACTGAAATTCCGACAAGTTCATGATTGAAGGAAATATCAAAGGAGGAATTAATTTGCCTTGGCCTATGGTACACTTTGCAATTTCAGAAAACCTTTCTATTAATGACCCCTCACCCAATTTTTTATTAGGCAGTATTGCTCCGGATGCGATTCATATGAGAGGGAAGGTATCCAGGGAAGAAAAAGGTGTGACTCATCTCGTACATAACGATAAATTACCAGCCAAGGAATTGATCATGGAGAAGTGCAAGGAATATTTACTGAAGCAAGCGGGGCCAGAATGGAAGGACTTTGTTATAGGTTACTTTTCACATATTTATACAGATTTAAGGTGGACAGATACCGTCTATTTCGATTTTGAGAAAAACTACAGAGGCGAAAAGAATGATGTTAGAAAGACATATAACCTTGAAGTTAGCCAAGTAGAATTTGATCTCTTAAGATCAATGGGAAGTACTGAAAAACTGTTTACAAAACTCTTAAAAGCTAAGGGATATACAATAAATCCTTACATTACGCAGCTTGAAGTCAATCAGTATAGGGATAATAAGGTGAGATGGCTGCAAGATCTAAAGAATGAACCTCATATAGCACCTATCTATTTTAAAGCAGAAATTATTAAGATCTTTGTTAGTGAAACATCAAGGGAATTGAAAGAACTATTTAAAGACCAGAGTATTGATTATTTCGAAGGAGGCCGGAACATTAGTTAACATCGTATATACGCTGCGTCCTGACGGCCTTGGTCTGCAAGAGGGATTTTGAGGAAGCCTATTCACCAGACAACCCTGCACCACCTAACCGCATCGCGGCCGGACCTACGGTCCTTAAGGTGGTGAGGGTTCGTAGATACACAAACGTTATCAGAAATTAATGCAAATCTGAAATGCTCAAATATAAATATCTACTAAGAGAAGGTGCCTTCATGGACAAGAATTCATTAAATAGAAGAAGCATTATTGTTGACGGGGAAAATGGTGTCGGCAGCTCGGAAGACTTAAAAAAGAATGTTGTTCATAAAACAAACAGCCTATATTGGGATACCAAAGGCAATGACTTCTTAAAAGCAATCGTGCTCCCTTATTATGGAGCATTTATCTCAGAAGAAAATTGCCAGCTCTTTGGTGATATCTCAGGAAAAAAACTGCTGGAGATCGGCTGCGGAAATGGTCAATCCTTGCAATATCAAGGGGAACGAAACGCATCTGAACTATGGGCTGTGGATATTTCAGAAAGACAAATTGAAAAGGCAGCGCAACATTTGAAGTCATGTGGAATAGCAGCAAAATTGATATGTTCTCCCATGGAAGAAGAATGCGGCATCCCAACGGATTATTTTGACTATGTTTATTCAATTTATGCCATAGGTTGGACCACCGATCTTGAGGGTACCTTTCGACGAATATCTTCTTACCTTAAAAAAGACGGGCTATTTATTTTCAGTTGGTCTCACCCTATACACAGATGGGTTACTACAGAAAATGATAGGTTTGTAATTAATAAGAGTTACTTTAATGAAGGTTGGTATCCGGTGGCAGTTGATGAAGGTGAGCTATTGTTAGCGGACCGTATGCTGTCAACTTATGTAAACGCGCTTGCAAAAGCTGGGTTTGTAATTGAGCTAATGATTGAGGAATGTGATTATGAGTTTATGCAATTGCGGGATGATAACAGCGATATGGCAAAGAGAGCAAAAATGCTTCCAGTAACTTTTGTGATAAAGGCAAGAAAACTATAAGATATAAAAACAAAAGCGAAACTGACTCCAAGATTTTTAGAGGTTCGAGGAAGGTATTGACATCCGATAACAAAACATTCACGCTGCGGGTCGCTGTCGCGCCTCTTGGTCCGCCCGAGGATTTTCAGGGAAGATTAACAGGCGGACAACCCTGCACTGCCTAACCGCATCGCGGCCGCTCCCGTTGGTCGCTTAAGGCAGTGAGGGTTCGTGAATGCCTGAACGTTAAGTGAAATTACCAAGAGAGGGTAAGAACTTGATTCTAGATTACTTAAAAAAACACGCTTAGAAGGCATACCGAGAAATCACTAAAATAATAACTTCGCCAGTTTTTTTATTTTCAAATGATCCTAAGCTAATTGGCATTGAAGAAAGTCATAATTTTATTTATATTCATGGATTTAATAGGCTTATAAAGATGGAAGAGTACCATCAGATAAATTATTAGAAGCGTTTTCTTTTCTTGAGAAAGAAGTAGAGTTATATCTTAAAAAGCATTATACAGATAAGGAATTTGTATTTTACTTAAGTGCCGACGCTCTGGCGCCGACATTTATAATTACATTAGCTTCTTACTATGAAGATACGAGTGTGGTAGAACAAAGTATACCACTATTTGAATTAATTGAATGGTACAAAGAAAACGCATGTTTTAATGGGCTACAAATAATTGAAAATAAAACAAATGATAAAAATATTGAGGCTGAGTCTGATTCAGTAAGGACATATGTAAAGATAATAAGGACCTAGATAGAATTTCAAAGAGGTCGGTAACTTCAACTTAACATAATATTCACGCTGCGGGCATGCGCCCTCGGTCCGGCTGAGGGGTTTCTGGGAGGCAGGAACAGTCGGACACACCCAGCATTCGCTGGGTGTCGTGAATACAGAAACGTTAGCAGAAATCCACGAAACAATAAAACTATAAAACCAAAAGACGAAGGAGACGATTGTTGTGGAGCTTTTCAGACAAGTACCACTGTATAGATTTTTAGCTTTATGTAATGAAAGCGGTATGGAAAGAACGGTATTGGACTGCGGGGCGGGAGGTGATTCCCCTCCATTAAGTCTATTTGTCCATTATGGATACAAAACTATTGGAATAGAAATGAATGTTGAACAGTTTCAAAAAGCGAATCGATTTGCAGAAATGAGAGGACAGAATTTAAATATACAACATGGTGATATGAGATCTTTATCATTTAGTGACGAGTCGATTAGTTTTGTGTATTCATATAACTCGGTGTTTCATATGAGAAAAGAAGATGTGAAACAATCAATCAATGAAATGAAACGGGTATTGAAACCCAATGGAGTATTATTTGTGAATTTCCTAACCGTTAAGGATTTTCGGGTTGGAGAAGGTGTTGATTTAGGAGATAACCAATATGAACAGATTGAAGATAATGAGCCAGTTATCCATTCGTATTATGATTACAATGAAGCTGATGCGATGTTTGATGATATGAAATTAATCTATAAAGAAGATCGAGTTTTGGAAAGAATCTATGAGGGCAAAAAAATACGACAAGGATTTATTGATTACATATTAAAGAAATGAATATATAAAGATTTATCGTATGTAATTCGAAGAGGTCGTGGACATCTGTTAACATCGCATTCAACGCTGCGTGGCGGGTCAAGTCCGCCACTTGGTCCGGAAGAGGCATTTCGGGGGAGTGAATTCACCGGACACATCCCACCGCCTAACTGCCGCAAGCGGCAGCCGGCCCTATACGGGCCTTAAGGCGCTGAGACGTCGTGAATACGGGAACGTTATATGAAAGATCGGTAGACCTTTAAAAAGAGAAGAATTAGAAAAGGGGGATAATAAAAATGGATGAAATTTACTTTTTAAGACATTACCTCTCGTCTCTCAGGTATCGATGTTCAAAAGCAATTCTAAATGCTCCAAGTAATTACCCGAATTATGAGCTCGGTAACGGTGTAAGAACTCCAATTGAAATTTTGGCACACATGTCTGATGTCATAAGATATGCCCAATCCGTTTTTGATAACCAAGTACAACTTAAGAAAGAATCAGGAAACTGGAATGACGAAGTACAGACATTTTTTAATGAGCTGCATAACTTAGACAATTTAATGAAATCAAATGGAATACCAAACAAAGATAGAATTATCGAAAAACTGATTCAAGGACCATTATCAGATGCAATGACACATGTTGGTCAATTGTCAATGATAAGAAGAATGGCTGGAGATTCAATACCTGGAGAGAATTTCTTTATTGCTGAAGTAAAAGTTGAATAGTTATTGATAGTAGTTCAAGCAGACCGATCCTTCAGATAACAAAATATTCACGCTTCGGGCCCTTCGGCCCTCGGTTCGCCCGATGAGGCAAAGCTGAAAGTGGATTCAGGCGAACACACCCCCACCACCCAACCGCACTGCGGCCAGTCACCTCGTTCCTTTAAGGTGGTGGGGCGTCGTGAATACAACAACGTTATCTGAAACCAATGCTCAATGCAAATAAAAGACAAAAATTAAGGAGCCAATAATGCAATTATCTCAGAATAGTATGAGTGGAA
This sequence comes from Paenibacillus polymyxa M1, assembly GCF_000237325.1. Classification (NCBI taxonomy): domain Bacteria; kingdom Bacillati; phylum Bacillota; class Bacilli; order Caryophanales; family Paenibacillaceae; genus Paenibacillus; species Paenibacillus polymyxa. The sequence goes on along the minus strand of NC_017542.1, from coordinate 4,122,747 downwards.
TTAAAGGCTGGCTGCTTTTCTTTGTGATCTATTCTTTTTATCTACTTATAAGTAATTTAATAGATCTTTATTTCGAATTTTATATTTATATGTTAGTTGGAACAATTGGTTGGAATCTTGCTAGAACTATTTCTGTCGGAATATATTTATTTTCTGAAGTCTTAATTATTGTTTCTCTAGTGCTTATATTGAAGAAGAAAAGGAAAGGACCAAATATAATAATTCAAATTGAAATAATCACTATAATATTTGGATTTTTAAACTTCATTCTCACAATTAACAAAATAGATGAACTCCCAAGTTTAATCTCTACAATTATTTTTGGATCAATATGGATTTTGTATTTTAAAAACTCAAAACGAGTCAAAGCAACATTTGAAAGTTAATCAAGAAGGCATTGGCATCAGATAACAAAATATTCACGCATCGGGCCATTCGGCCCTCGGTCCGGCAGAGACATTTTTGGGGGAGTGGAAGCAGCCGGACAACCCTGCACTGGCTAAGTCCGTCGGACCCGGCGCGTTCGCTCCTTAAGCCAGTGAGGGTTCGTGAATACAAGAACGTTATCTGAAAGATCTGCCCCAGAGAGAGTGAAAGTATTATATTCGCAACGTCCTGTTGCTCGAAGAAATTATACAGATTCATGGGTGGTGTTTTATGAATTCAGGATTTCATGGGAATACATTCGCAGTAATAATAGCAGTGGAAAATTATCAATTTAGAATCAAGACAGTTGATTATGCGAGGAATGATGCAATAGCATTTCAACAATGGCTTATAAATAATCTTAAAGTACCTCAAGAAAATATTAAGCTTTGGCTTGATGTTGATGCGACAAAATCCGCGCTTAATGAAGAACTTCAATATGAGATATCAAATCTTACTGAAAGTGATCGATTTATTTTCTATTATGCTGGTCATGGATTTTATGATGGAGGATATAACAAAATAACAACGTGGGACACTCACCCCAATAATATACAAGAAACTACTGTTTCACTAAACCGAATATTAATGGAGCCACTAAGAAACTCAAGATGTAATCAATGTTTGATATTTATAGATGCATGTGCGAGTTATATTGATGAGCAATTAGTTAGCAGAGATTTTATTGCTGATATGAATACCAAAGAGTTTAGCGATTTTGTGCGATCAAGCAATTATAGAGCTATGTTTCTGTCATGTTCACGTGGAGAGAAATCATACGGTAGTCCAGAACTAGGACATGGAATATGGACACATTTTCTGATAAAGGCATTAAATGGAGAAGCCCCCGAAGCAGTTGAACGTGAACGATTTATTACTAGCACATCATTGCAGAATTATTTAAGCAAAATAGTTCCGGATTATATTAAATCTAGTACAGACATAAGAGGAACTCAAAAACCATGGGCCGAAGTCTCTAGCTCAAATACATTTATTATTTTTGAAGTTTCAGGAGCTAGTTCTGAAGGAAGTAATAATTATATTGATTCTATATTTATTCCTGAAAGACTTATTATTGATTTTGAAAATGACTTGATAATTGCTTATCTTAGAGGTCTCGAGAATGATGGAAGACATTTTCTAATGTATGATTATGAAGGATTGAAAGAAATAGATGTAGAGGCGTATTGTATAAGGATTAGTAAGCTTAAGAATGAAATAAGAAAGATATTAGAAGAAATTATGGATTTTCTAATGGAGTACGAGTGGGAGGAAGAAGTTATATTTGAGAGAAGTGATGATAAATTCAACATTAGTGCATTTCTTTACGAAGATGACAAAACGAGAGAAATAACTGTTTCTCTGGGGCTATCCTTGAAAATTTCAGGCCTACACCCAATGGGTGATACAATATTTGATTCTGAATTCGACGTTGCTAACGATGAACTTAAAATATATACAGATTCTAGTGATTACAATGTAGAGGAAGTAGAGATTCAAGAAATCTTTTCGGATTGCTGGGATGAAATTAGAAGATATTTTTTGCTTGAAAAGGAAATTGAAAAAGAATTATTAAATGAAATTGACGAGTAAATAGATATTCAGTTGAAATATATTATAACATTAGTAATTAAATGTGGGTCGACGTCCTGTCTTAATTCGGAGATGTAGGGCAGATTCATCAGATAACAACATATTCACGCTGCGGCTCCTGGCGGAGCCTTGATCTGCCCGAGGCATTTCGAGGAAGTGAAGTCAGGCAGATAACCCTGCGAACCTAAGTCTGCAAGCGAACCCGCCCGGTCAAGCCGGCCTTAAGGTTCTCGGGTTCGAGAATACAAGAACGTTAAGTGAAATCACCTAAATACTAAATTGGAGTTGATCTTATGGAATTTTCTGAGGTGATTGATTTTCTAAGTAATGATAATAGTTATTGGAGTTCTCGTGGACATGAAGAAATAGATATACCATTTGATGTTACGCCTTCAGAATACTTGTCCTTTGCTGAATTTGATTTAGAATCGGGAACTGAAAAACACAGTTTAATAAATGCTCTCTCAAATGCAAAGAGATCTCTTGACTGCCAAATTGATTGTTTGATGATTGCATTTGGTTTTTTTGGAAATTCAAAAAAATGGAATGTACCTAAGAAGATAGAGACTTTAAAAAACTTAGGAATTATTGCTCCTAGAATATTAAATAAAATAAATTCTGTAAGGAATTTAGTTGAACATGAATTTGTTGTTCCAAATAAAGAACAAGTGTCAGACTTTATAGATATTGTTGCACTATTCAATGCAAGTACAGAAAAACATATTTTTAATTTCCCGGGAGATAGTCAAATAGAACACGATTTAATAAAAGAAGTTTTTCTAGATATCAAGTTTAAACGTAACCAAAGAAACATAAAAATAGAAGTAAGAGAGAAAGGTGTAACAGATAGACAGATATTTAATATTGATTCAAGTCATGATAATTATATAATTTTTATGAAACATTATATTGAGAATTTTTCTAAATCGTGACGAATATAACTCGAAGATAAGTGACTTTACTTAAACAATATACTCACGCACCGGGCTGTACCCTCGGTCCGGCAGAGGCCAGACATCCCAGCATTCGCTAGGGTCGTGAATACAGGAACGTTAAGTGAAATTCTAATTAAATGATATAATGTAACCATAAAAGGACAGGAGGGATTAATGTGAAGTGGCAAGAAGTACAACAAATCTTCCCGAATCAATTTGTAAAGTTTGAAATTCTTCATTTCGAAGAGACAGAAAATAAAGAAATCATAGATGACGTCGCTGTGATTGGTCCTGTAAGTGACGAAGAAGCAACAAGAGAGTTGTTGAATAGCCGAGACAAAACCTTGGTTTATCATACTTCTAAGGACCAGGTCATTGTGAAGGTTCGGAAGAATGTTGGTTTAAGGAGAAATCTATAAATGAAAATTGAATATAGGGATGGGCTGTTGTTCACCGAAATAACAGTCCATTTTAATGGAGAAAAGAAAGTCATAAATAACATAGTTATTGACACAGGAGCAAGCCATACCTTGATTTCACAGGATGAAGTAGATGATATTGGGATTCAGGTCGGGATGGATGACGAAATCATAACAAGTTACGGAATTGGAGGGAAAGAACACGCATTTTCCAAACGGATCAAGGGAATACAGGTAGGAGATTTTATTTTAAGAGATGTACTCATAGATTTTACTTCATTTAAATATCACAATATCAACGGATTATTGGGATTAGACATATTGGTAAAAGGCAAATTCAATGTAGATCTAGAGAACTTTAAACTCTCTCGTTCATAAAGCCATTAAATTTAAAAAGGTTATTCAAAAAAAAGTTGAACTTCACTTAACATAATATTCACACTATGTTTCCGATGGAACCTTGGTCTGCGGGATGAATTTCGGAGAGGAATTTCAGCAGACACCCTCTAACGGGTGCATAAATACAAGAACGTTATAGGAAATACTTGATAAAAGGAGAAAGCAAAATGTTTTAGAAATATCTGTGGATGAAAGGGTATTAAAGATAGATGTTCCACCGAAAATGGCTTATGAATCCAAAGGAACATTTTATGAGTTTCCACATTCAGAATTTAATGAAGAGTACCCACAAATTTATCATACAAACCTCTGTTGTAGTTTCAATGGAACAAATGGATATGGAATGTACATTGATGCAAGAGGTAGAAATCAATGGAAAGAAAAAATGGGAGATTCTTGGTTTTGTTGGCTTGATACATTAGACGATGATTATGCAGTAATTAGTAAAAGAGCTGATAGAATTGTAAATGAAGATATAGCGGTTTACATGTCGCATTAGTCCGGCTGAAATGTCGCAAAAGTACATGGTAACGCGATGTGGAGATATATTATACTCGCCTTATATTTCGATAATGAAAATCATTATCATACATAAGGAGGATTCACCATGAATAAAGGAACAAAGAGGCGAGCTGCCGGAAGCATGGCACATGCTGACCATAAATCACGATTTTTAATGGGCTGGATGCTGGCCCTTGTTCTTGTACTGACGGCTTGCGGTGCCGGAGCAGGTACAAATGGCGGCAATGAGTCTGCTACAACTCCAACGGACACGCCTTCGAATGAAGCGCCTCAGACTGCCGGAGCCTTCCCGGTTACGATCTCGCATAAGAAGGGTGAGTATACGCTTAACGAGAAGCCCAAAAAAATTGCTGTGCTTGATGTCAAATTTCTGGATCAATTGCTAGCCATTGGCGAGCAGCCGGCAGGCAGTGTTATCGCTGAAGGCAATACCACATTTCCAGAATATTTAGGCGATAAGCCGGGTGACGTACAGGTTTTAGGTACACGGGACAAGCCCAACCTGGAAGCGATTGTAGCATTGGACCCGGATCTTATTTTAATGACTGATTTTCAAGAGAAAGAGTATGAGAGAGTAAGCAAAATAGCGCCCACAATCGTACTTGACTTCTACGAGGATTGGCGAGATACGTTAGATACGGTGGCTGCGATCACAGGTAAGCAGGCAGAGGCAGAAACTGTGCGTAAGGCTTATGAGGACAAAATTGCAGGACTGAAGGAGAAGCTGTCGGAGAAGTTGGGAAAGGAAACGGTAGCACTTATTCGTCCGAGAAAAGAAGGCATTCGTGTTCATGGTCTTGAGCATCGAACAGGCGGCATTCTGTATGAGGATTTGGGCTTAAAAATGCCTGCATTAGTCCAGAAGATCAAAGATGATACCTCCGTTGAAATCTCGATGGAGAAAGTTCCTGAGATTGGAGCAGATCATTATTTTGTTCTGTCTGATGAATTGTTTGCGGCAGAGGCAGAGGCTTTGGATAGCAGTTCAGTATGGAAATCCCTTGATGCAGTCAAAAATAACCGTGCATATGATGTTAATTCTACACTTTGGATCGCTTATTATGGCCCACTTGCAATTAATATTATTGTAGATCAGGCATCGGAAGCACTGTTGGGATCGAATTAAAATGGACCATTATCTATCGACTGACTTATGGCGGCAAACGGTGGAAGAACACTCGATTCGGCTTGGTGAGCCATCTGAAGATAATGTCCGTATTATTGCTTTGAGTCAACTACATGAAGAAGCTGCATGCCGAGAGTATTTAAGCTGGCTTCAAGAGTATATTGGTGCGCCTGACATGAGGGTAGCTGCTTCGATGTTAGCTAAGCGAATCGGCTACCTGTGGATTGCTCCGTTGCTGACAGCGATGACCGTTCATCATCAGCATGTTTCTTTTCGGCTAGACAACAGCTTTCTCTATCATCCGACGCTCACAGCTAATGAGGGGGGGACGCATTTTCCTTTTCTAGCTATGAACGGGCTTCGGGCAGAAGCACTAACTGGAGACAGGGAAGTGTGGCGGGAAAAGGTGGTAAAGGAGATGTTTGCGTTACACCTTGCACCGCTGTTAAAGACGCTTGCTGCGATTGCTCCTCTTTCGATGAGTATCCTTTGGGAGAATATCATGATACGCATTGTCCCATTATATACTCCTGAAGTAGACAATGCTGAGCAAGAAAGTCAGCACATCATCCAGGCAGATTTTTCATATCTGACGCAAGGAGCGCCCGGGCATTTGTTCGGTGTAAAAAGAAATCCGTTCACCCGGTTCACAAAAAATAAGGACAGCATTCCAGCCGTGAAAAGCAAGCGTACCACCTGTTGTTTTTATTACCAGATGTCAGGGGAATATTGCAGAAAATGTCCGAAAATTGACAATGAGAATAAATCTCAATTAAAATGACAACAGCAACAATTTTACTTTGCTAACAGGCCTGGTTGTAGTTAATTGGGTAAGCCCAGTCATGAGAGTCACTCTAGCAAAGGATGCTATTGTCAGGAGATGAGAGAAATGCCGCTACAAGAACAGACAAGTCTATGGAGTGATACAACGATCAAGATGCTTGACGAGTTTAGCGGTACTTTGCAGACAGGCAGTGTTCTTCGCGAAACGGAATTAACTTCGAATGTGTTGTTGCTGGCATATGGAGGGGAAGGGGAGCTTGCAATGAATGGTGAGGTTTGCCACATTGGAGCTTTTTTTGCTGGTCATGTTGTTAAGGGAACATCCTTAACGCTGACGGCCAGATCAGACGACATTTATTATATCGTGATCATGTACAAGGCTTCTTCCATGGAGGGAGCCTCTCTTGTTTTGCCTTCATATCGCAAACACCCGTTGCGCACTTCATTTGTGCAAAATTCGGTAACCCAAGCAGAATGGATCGAGAATGCAGAAAAAATCGTTGCCAAATGGCGTCGTGGCGAAGGAATGGAACGTTTTCATGCCAATGCGTTGCTTCAGGGTATGATCTACGAACTGGTCATGGATTACGAACATGGTCAGGGAGGAGAAGCGTCTGACATGGTGGATGTTGTCGCTTCATATATAGCGTCGCATTATCGCCAGAATCTGGAGCTTAAAGAGCTGGCAGCCCTTGCTGGATGCAGCTTAAGACAGCTGCAGCGACGATTTAAACAAGAGAAGCAGCTCGGACTGACTGAGTATGTCATTCAGTTGCGCATGGAGAGTGCATCGCGGATGCTGCGTCACACGGATGCTCCCATCGGTGAAATTGCTGACAGAATGGGCTATCGCGACATGTATTATTTCAGTAGGGCGTTTAAGAAATATTATAGCGTCCCTCCGCTGCGTTATAGGCTTGATGCCGCTTCGAAAACAGATATAGACTATGCTCATTCCTTGCAGCGGAATCGCACAGCTTCTTCATATGAGTCGGCCCAAGGCTCGGTGATATGCCATATGCGAGGGGAATACTATGTTATCGGATCTCCGAAGCGTATCGCTGTACTCGATGTGCAATATGCCGATCATTTGCTTGCGCTGGGGCTCTCTCCAGCAGGTAGTGTAGGACTAGCCAATGCAGTGTTACATTTTCCTCAAACGATCAGGGCAGGACTTCAGAATACTGAATTACTCGGAACATATGAGTACCCCGACCTGCTTGCAGTGGAACGACTATCTCCGGATCTAATTATTTGCACCGAGGTACATGAGCCGCACTATGAACAGTTAAGCCGGATCGCTCCAGTTCTCATGTTTAAGCGCAATGAAAACTGGCAGACTATTCTGACTCTGTTCGGTGAACTGACAGGCAAACGAGAAGAGGCAAAGCGTATTATAGCGGATTATCACCGACGAACCACATTGCTGTCCGAAGAACTTGCTCCCGTTCTGGCAGGCAAGAGCGTGGCACTGATCCGTCCGCTGGATTCTCTGGTTCGCGTGCATTCTGCCTCTCATCGTACAGGGGCTGTGCTGTACCATGATCTAGGTCTGCCTGTTCCGTTATTCGTGGCAGGTACCTCTGACACAGCCTATCACATCTCAGTTGACAGACTACCGGCTGTACATGCCAGCCATTACTTCTTGCTTAGCCATGAACTCATGCAGGAGGGAATATCCGCGACAGAGCAACGTGTCTGGGGAATGCTTGATACCGTTGAGCGCCAGCACATACACTCGGTCGATGCCGCGACATGGATCGGCTGTTATGGACCCACAGGCATCAATGGCATTGTGGATCAGATCGCTCAGGCTTTGTTGGCTTGATGGGAGAAGAAGTTGCTACTTGTGCGCATAGAGATTTTAACAGGAACTAAAGACAGTTCATCTTTGCCTTATGTCAAAGAGGGAAAGTTGAACTGTTTTTTTATGGCCAATCCATCAGATAACATCATATCCACGCATCGGAGCCTGGCGGTTCCTCGGTCCGGCAAAGAGGATTGCCAGGGAGTGGGGGCAGGCGGACACATACGCACGGCGGCCGCTCATTTCGTTCGCATAAGTCAGAGGGACATCGTGAACACAGAAACGTTATATGCTAGAAATGATGGAAACAAATAGAGTAAAAGAAAAATGAAAGAAAATAAATGAGAACACTTGTTTGTGGAAGTGAACACAGGTAAAATATAGATACAATTGACTCTTGGGTGGGTATGGTTTTCCTTCGAAAAGTGAGACCATGGAAGTAAAAGATGCGATGACTCTAATGTTACTATGTTGAACTTTTATTCTTGCACTTTTGACATACATCAATAACAACAAGAGAAGGTAAAAAATCACCTAAAGGTTAAGAGCCGAAGGTGGGTTTTTATTACCTGAGACTTAGAAGGGAATAAACCCTCCAAGCCAACTGTACTGATCAGGTGTTGACCGTACTTGGTCTTTCATTAAGGGTGTACTAACAGATGAAAAAAGATGAATTAAAGAAAAAATTAGATAAGTGAAGTGAAAAGCAAGTTAGTAAGCAAACTCATATGCGAAATACTATGCAACAATTTTAAAAATCTATTAAAACAAAAACAAGAAAATGAGGGATATGCCAATGACATTACAGGACCTATTTAATGAAAAACCAACTCAATTGTGGAACAAAAGAATGGTTGAATACGGAGATGACCTTTTTACGGAAGAGAGATTATTAATGTGTGATAAAGTCCTGGATAACTATCTAAACCAATTAATATTATTACAAGAAACTAAACATCCTGAAAGTATTATGAAGGCTGTAGAAGAAATTGTAATTTCTTTTAATGAATTGAATGATGCGAACGATTATTTTATTGAAACGATGGAGCGTGAAGAATTGGCTAAATTTATAGACAAGGCAGCAAGACTAGCTGGATTAGAAATTGAGGAAGATCAAGATATTACAGAAGAATGGAGAGAATGGTGATGGTGAATTATACAGGATTTCTAAGTAGATTCAATGAATTCATGGTACCTTTGTATAACATCACATCCAAGCATCGTCGCATTCGCTCCTCGGTTCGGCTGAAGGAATTCGGAAAAGGAGATAGCTGCAGGACACCTGAGCATTCGCTGGGATCGTGAATGTAGAATCGTTAGATGAAAGCCCCCGAATAAATAAAACCATCTAAAAAGGATGAAAAGGAAAAGTGATAAAATCTATTAGTATTGATGAATAGATTGGGACCACATTCAATGAAGAAATAGTTATGAATCCTACGTGGGCAGACACTTTAAGTTTTTTAAAAAAACTCGATGGAGATAAATTTACATTAGTTTTTTTGAGGTATCAGATACAGATTCAGCATTGGTTGGAGGCGGACCGGAATATTTTATAGTGTCTATTACAATTGATGGTAATATATATACTCTTATGAACGATAAACAGGGAAACGGTGAAATTCATCCGGTTGCTGGTGGCTAGTTAGGCAATTATTGCGATAACATTTGTATAGAATTAATTCCTATGCTTGAAGTAATAAAGTATTTTTATGAAACTGGAAAACTACTCGAAACACATAAATGGAAACGAGAATAATAATTACTTAACTCGAAAAAGGTCAACGTTATCTAACATAGCATTCAACTCATCTGGCCGAGACAAGCCCGACCCTTAGCCCCGGAAGATGCATCTCGGAGGAGCGAATTCACCGGACATATTCAACCGGTTAAGTGGAAGAGCCACCCGGCTACGTGCCTTATCCATTGACGAAAGTAGATTTTAGAAGTGAATCCGTCATATAACGTTAAATTCAAGCAGTGGCTCCTAACGGAGCCTTGGTCTGTTGGAGGATCTCGAAGGGGCGTGAAGATATTGAATTACATAAGAGAATTACGAGAGTTAGTAGGTACCCGACCTATAATTATGGCAGGAGCATGTGTGATTCTCATAGATGATGAGGGACGATTATTATTGCAGCAAAGAACTGACAATGGTCTATGGGGATTACCAGGAGGTTCAATGGAGCCTGGTGAGAATATGAAGGAGGTTGCAAGCCGGGAACTTTTTGAAGAGGTAGGCTTAAAAGCTGAAGAGTTAGAATTACTTGATATATTTTCAGGCCCGGAACTTTACTATCGATATCCGCATGGAGATGAAGTATATAACGTAGTTGCAGCTTATATATGTAAAGAATACAGTGGAATAATTAAAGGTGATGAAGCTGAAGTACAAGATATACGATTTTTTGATTTAAACAAGATACCCAATCAAATAAGTCCTCCCGACCTACCGATAATAACAAGATTTTTAAATGAAGTAAGATCATGAAAACATTTTTTAAGTAAATCGAGGATGTCCCCGACATCACCTAACAAAGGGCTGCTTGAACTTCAGGAATACCCAACGTTATGTGAAATCAACAAAATTATTTAAAAGGTAAAAGGTAAACATGGGTGTGACTGCTTGACGTTTCTTCTTACTTCACGAGCAAGTTACAATAAAAATGAACATGAAGTAGACGGAACTGAGTGTTTACTTCATGTTCGCCTAAATTTTTGAGAATTGAATTACAGATGGATCAATGGATCTTTGGAGGTTCAGAATTCATCGTATCGTTAAGCTGGGTCACAAAAACACCTTCGTTCGGGCCAGGGTTATTTCGAAACATTTTCGCTTCTTCCACCAGAACTTCGTCTGTATCCGTACCAAGTATCTTTATTGTTGCATCAATGAATGAATCAAGTGGCATCGCACGCGGTTCATCGTTGTTGCTTTGAACCCATGGAGGCACAATTTCTATTACTTTTACCGATGTGTCTTTAAGCATGTACCTTTGGGACAGCGTATAGGTGTGAAGTGCTGCCTTCGTCGCGGAGTATACAGCAGTTGTCGCTAACGGTACAAATCCAAGTATTGAAGTCGTGTTGATGACAACCGCTTCTTCTTTGGCCTTCAAATGCTCGATGAATGCAGAAGTCAACCGAATGGGGCCAAGCAAGTTTGTAGTGACAGTCGAAATCAAAACATCCTCATCGATCACGCCCGCCGCGTCATCGGACTGTATGATGCCGGCGTTGTTAATCAAGACATTAACATCCGGGTATTTTTCGATTAACTGCTTGGCGGTCGCCTTTATGCTGGCAGGATCTTGTACATTCAATTCCACTGCGGACATGCCGGGATTAGCTTTAATCGTCTCCTCCAGACGCTCTTTACGTCGACCGGAGATAATAACTTTATTTCCAAGATTGTGGAGAGCTTCTGCTAACGCACGTCCAATTCCCGAACCGCCGCCTGTAATAAAAATCGTGTTTCCTGTAAGTTTCAATTTTTAAACCTCCTAATTCAATATGATTTAAATCATTCAAAAGATTGTAAAACAATAGATTTCATGATTACAGCTCCTCCAGAATTGAACATATGTTGAATCATCAACATAAATTTTATAAAGTGAATGTATCAGAGCGGTATGTGGGGTTCAATGGTTAAAACAAGCGTGGTTGTTGATTTTTCAACAGAGGACTTCGAAATGTTCATTTTTTCGGATGGTACAAAGGGGAGAAGGATATGGACAGGCGTATTCAAAAATCGAGGCAAGCCATTATTGATGCTTTTATGAGGCTGATGTCAGAAAAGGAATTCGAGAGAATTACGATCAATCAAATTGCGGAGGAAGCGAATGTCAATCGCGGAACGGTTTATTTGCATTTCGCTGATAAGTACGATCTGCGCGATCAATGCATGGAAGCTCAAATTAAAGAGTTACTACGCAATTGTATGTCTGAAGATAACTTCTTTCATCTCCCTTCCAAAACCGCACTACTGCGTACGTTTGAATATTTGGAGCAGCATGCTTCATTCTACTCTATAATGCTGACGAACAAGGGAAGTACGGTTTTTCGAAACCAAATAGAGACAATGTTCCGGCAAAGTCTGTGCAAGCATCTGGATTCGATCAACCTCGATCAGGATATGAACAGGGACATTACGGTGCAATTTTTAATTTCAGCGGCAGTGGGGGTATTGGAATGGTGGATTACCCGTTCGGTGCCGTATCCGGCATCGGTCATAGTTGAACAATTTTGGAAATTGCTGAATTGTGGTGTCGAGGGAAACGAACCAACATCGTCCATTTGAGTCTCTAAATTTGAGGCTTTTTTGAGGCTGGCACCCATAATGAAGAGAATTCAAGTTGCATCTCTAATGGAGCCTAGGTCTGCGAGTTGGGTTTCGAAGAGGGATTTCAGCAGACAGACCCTTTGGGTTCATGAATACAGAAACGCTATCAGAAATTCTTGAATTACTAAAAACATAATAATTAGATCTCAAAAGTACTAAAAACTATAGTATAAAGAACGCGAAAGATCTGAGGTCATTTTATGGATATACTCTTTGCCAATTATGGGATTAATATAATTCGAAGAGATGCATATGAACTAATAATCAAACTACAAAATGAAAAAAGACTATATAAGAAATTTCGCTAATAAAAAAATTGCAGATTGATTTTGAATGCATAGTGAAGAAGTTCGGTAACTTCTGATAACATAATATTCAAGCATAAGAATCCTCACGGAGCCTTGACCTGCTGGGATGGAGTTCGAGGAGGCGTTTCAACAGACAACCCTGGAAAAAATAAAAAGACAATGGAGGTATGTTGGGTGTTGACATTAGAAAAAGCTAGAAAAAATGATGCTCAAAAACTTGCTGAAATACAAAAGGCCAGTTTTGAGGATGAATCAAAGTATTTTAATATTAACGAAACCGTTGGGCCCATAGGGTATGACTCCATAAGTTGGCAAGAAGAGATGATGCAAAATTGCGAATACTTCAAGGTACTCTTTAATGGAGAAATAATCGGGGGAGCTATGATATTTGTAGAATGTAATCAAGTGCATAATCTAGGAAGGATCTTTATTGATCCAAATTTTAAAAATCAAGGAATCGGAACGAAGATGATGGAGAAAATTGAAAGTGAATTTCCAGATAGCACTGAATGGTGGCTGGATACTCCTAGCTGGAGTGTGAAGAATCATCACTTCTATTCAAAGTGTGGGTTTACTAAAGTTAGAGAAGAAGGCGACTTATACATTTTTAAAAAGACTTTATAAACTTATGTACTGTACAACATTATGAGACATCAATGCTAAGTGTTACCAAGAAGATATTCAATGAAAAGCGTGAAAGGGAGGATTTACAATGCAGATTGATTTTGCAATTGAATCAGATTGCGAGTATATCTCGTTAAGAGACAAGCACATACATAAAACACTGATAAGACCAAAAATAAAAGAAAATGAAATCCTAATAATCAGAGAATCCAATCAAGAAATAGGTTGGATGAGATACGGTTTTTTTTTGGACAACACACCATTTATGAATATGATATGGATAGATGAGGAGTACAGAGGAACAGGTATTGGTAAAAAAGTTGTCCAGTATTGGGAAGAATTAATGAAACAAAAAGGATTTGAATTGGTTATGACCTCAACACAGTCGAATGAAGGAGCTCAACATTTTTATAGGAAGCTTGGGTATAAAGATGCTGGATGCTTAATGCTTGAGAACGAACCTCTGGAAATAATATTGACAAAGGAGTTGAACAAGAATTGACGTTGAGGAAATCAATGAAGGAAGTGACCTTTAAAATATAATAAATATTCAAGCTGCGTCTTCAATGGAGCCTAGGTCTGCGAGTTGGGTTTCGAAGAGAGATTTCAGCACACGGCCCCTTGGGGTTCATGGATACAGAAATATTAGACGACACCATGCAAAATCAAAATTAAGAAATCAAGGTGAATATGATGAGCACCCCAAATCATGTTATAAAGCTACTAATTCCGCCCCATAATAACTTTTCGGCTGCAGATCTTGTGGAACACATAGGTAGTGTTATCTACGGAGAAGAGGCTGGCTCAATAAGAGACATGATTTATGAGGTACCCGAATCTGTGCGGACTATTATTTTGTTAATAGACTTTGATACAGAATTAACAATGAATGGGATTCTTGGGTTTCTGGAAAATTCCACTGGAAAGTATTTGAATGAAACCATTTCTGCTTTAAAGCTAATTAAAGCAGAAAAAGATTTGTCTATTCTGGAGGAGATAAAAGAGCTCATTGAAGGTATTAATTTTAATGGGCAAATAAAAATAGAACCATACCAAGTTACAACATTTGAAGAGAGACATGACCTTAATGAAAGGATACTTGAAAGAATTAAAGAGTTGGCCGACGGACTGTATGTATATTCAATAGATAGAGATATTTTTGACTACCTAACTGGTTATCTTTCTGACAACTGGATTGTATTGTTGAAAGAGCTCAAAGATGTTTGTAAATAACTCGCAGAAGTGCGTAGTTTCAGAAGACAATCCTATTGGAATTCATAAATACAAGAACGTTATATGGATTATATGCAAAAATTAATTTTGTGAAATAATGAAAGGAAGCAAGAATGAAGAAATATATTGAATTTTATTTCTATTTACCATTTTTTGATTTGATAGATGATACAGATGGGGTGTTTAGTTTAGAGGAATTAATGAGACAACTAAATATAAGTTTTAATGTTATGGAATTATATAACCAGTATTTATCATATGGAGAGGGTGTCTCCAGAGTAGGGAAGGGAGATGTTTTTGTGTTTTTCACGAAATACGATAAGAATAGTTTTATATTAATAGATTTGTTCAATGATTTTACTGATCAACATAACATGGTGAAATTAGGAGTTCGTTGTGAAATTAAACATGATAAGCGAATAAGGTATATCCTCAATAATATTCACTTAAGGGCAGAGGCCAAAAGTAAAATGAATGAGAGTAATGATGATTTACTGAAGTTGGATATCAACAGTGAAGAATATCCAAAAGAAATTCGTTATGAGGATCATATATACATAAAGAATATCTATTATAACACCATATAGGCATTATGCCAGCAGTTAAAGATGACAGTTACATTATATTAACATAATATTCAAGTTGCGGCTCTCGAATGGAGCCTTGGTCTGCGAGATGGATTTCGAAGAGGAATTTCGCAGGTAACCCCTTTGGGGTTCATGAATACAGAGGTGTTAAATCACCATATAAACCAAGTGTTGGAGGATAGTATGACGAACACCATTTCATTACCAAAACAATTAAATGATGTAGTTGAACCCATAGGTATGTCAAATGGATTAACTTCAGTTTTTATCGAAATTTTAGCTATTAGTGGATCACTACTAGCTAAAACGAATCGAGAAAAAGAATTAATTATTTGGCTAGCACAAAGGGACCAGTCTGTAGTTGGAATAGGAACAGTTGGTTTTGATATTGATGAAATGCCTTGGACTATAGACTCTTTTGAAAGTGAGAAAGATTTTATACTAGATACTATTTCAAATGCAGCAGATGGTTTAGGGTGGGAGAAATTAAGCTATAAACCACGGCAAGATTGGGTTGTTAATTGTTTGAATCAATTTGGCTTAATGATTAAAGCATTCAATAAAGAAGAAGTTGACATGAATAATTATACAGAATGGTCAGAGATTGAAGAGGGGGATGATAACCCTACAATTCCAAGAGGATATCCCAAATGCGAAAAACATGGTATCTATTTAAATTGTCATGGATGTATACTTTGCAATAATGGAAGCTGAATTAAGGACTGTAGGTATTTCATGAAGATGGTAACAATCATATAACATAATATTCATGCTTCGGGTCATGCAGAGCTCTTGGTTTGCCAGAGAGATTTTAAAGAAGCCAGAGCAGACAGCAACCCCTGAGGGAGTTCATGAATATAAGAAACATTAGGCGAAATATGGTGGTCATACAACAAGTTCAGGGAGAAACCATGAAAATATCCTTAAATAAAGTAGATGAAAATAGACTTGATGTGCTGCCAGTAGATATGGAAATTGACATAAGAAAAGAATACAAAAATATAACAAGACATTCTGGGCGAATGGTCCATGTTATTGATTGGAGGATAGCTTTATATATAAACGGAAATAAGTTGGACGAAGATGAAGTGTTTGTTGAAGAAGAGTTTTTAAAATCATTAATTTGTCCAGGAAAGTATCCTATGTTCACTTGTACTTGCGGTATATTCGGTTGTGGTGGATACTATGTTGAAGTCAATCATAAGGATGATAGATTGTTTTGGTTAACTGAGCAATCGCCTTTTAAGGAACAATTCGTTAAGACTTCTAATAAATTTGCTTTCTCTTGGAACCAAATAATCGATTTTTTAGAAGAATTAATACATAAATTTGATGAACTAAAGAGCATTATGATTACGCATGACTTGAATTTTCAATATGATGTAGAAATATATAGAGAATTAATTAAAGAGATGAAAGGGCGAGCAAATTATAATAAATGATTAAATCAGATAAGAAAAGTTACAATGCTTCGCCTTTTTTATGCTAAAGCCGAGGTAAGTCGATCCTTGGTTTTGGGAGCACTAGGCGATGAAGTGACTGTCGAGACAGCCCTGCACTGATTAACCGCATCACGCCAGGCATTCGGTCTTTAAGCCAGTGAGGATTCGTGAATATAAGAATGTCATATGAAATCTATGTGAGATAATCAACAAAGGAGAAACCAATGACAACGATAAATACTCTACAAACTAAACTTTCCAGCCGATATGATGAATTTGACCCAGAACAAGATGAGAATAAGAACACAAAATTTGCAGATTTAATTATTGATGGAAGATCACTTTACCAAATGCTCAAGAAACACGATCTGGTTCCATCCTTAGGATGGGGAAGCGAAGATCACCAAAAAGAAATGATTCAATACTTTTTGCTAAAAAAACCACATGAGCATATGTATTATAGATATCCAATACTTGTATGTCCTTGGTGTGGAGATGAAGAGTGTGGTTATATCTCAGTGAAAATTGACAGAGAGGAAGAAATTGTAGTATGGAAGGATTTCAAGTTGGAGCATGAGAACAAACCAATAAATATAGGTCCTTTTTATTTTGAATGGGCAAACTATGAAAGAGTCATTCATGATACTTTTGGAATAATAGAAAAACAATAATGTACACTGATTCGAAGAAGCAAAGACATCACTTAACATCATATTCAAGCAAAGCAGCGACTCATACGGTGCCTTGGTCTGTGGAATAGATTCCGGGAAGGCATTTAGCAGACTACCTCTTATGCGCCATTTGTTAAAAATAATAGAGAAAAGGTGTGCGAAACCTCAGTAAATTAAATACGGTATGGAAGTGAATTGATGGAGGGACCAATCATAACTTGTAAAAGTATAGGCGTATATGCTCATGCACTTACAAGGGGCAATAAATACATCGTAAAAAAAGAAGATGGGGATAAGTATAGAATTATTGGAAACCATGGAAAAGTAGTTTGGATATCAAAAGCTCATTTTATTGAAGGAAATATAGAAGTCCCTTATTTAGAAAAATGGAAGTTTGATGATGATCCAAAGAGTTTGATTTGGTAGAGGTGACCCTTACTTTTTCGGATGGAAGTAAACGATGGAGTTTGGTGACAACCCCTCGAAAATTATTAAACTACTTCAAAAAAGAAATGGAAATACCAGGACTTAATATTAAACATCTAATTATAGCGAAGACAATCGACCACGATGATATTGAAAAAATATTAAAATATTTAGAGGCCAATGATGAATTAACAGAAGCAAGCAAAGCGTTTGAATGTTAATTTGGAGAGAGCAAACGCAACGCCTTGTTGCTCGAAGAAAGGGACAAATTATGATAGGTGAATTACTTGGTATTGGTAATACTGCAAGTGTCTATGAATGGGGGAAAACCGAAGTAATAAAGATTTTTCATGATCAAAGCCGCTCAATGCACGAGGCAAAAAAGGAAGCAAAAAATGCTGAGATTATAAATAACTTAAATCTTAGAGCACCTAATTATTCTGGCCTTTTGGAGTATGAGGGCACGTCGTGTCTTATTTATGAGAAAATTGATGGGCCAACAATGCTAAAACAAATAGAACCAACGAAATTAAGTGTTTCTCATTATGCTAAGCTAATGGCGCAACTTCATTTTGAATTACATAATATTGAGATCAAATTTAATTCAAATCTAAAAACTGAATTAACCAACAAAATTAATACTGCTGAAGTGATTAAAGAATATGAGAAGCAAATTGCTATAGATGTTCTTAATGTATTGCCTGAAGGTAATGCACTTTGTCATTATGATTTTCACCCCGGCAACATTATCCTTTCATCCAATGGGCCTATAATTATTGATTGGATGAATGTTTTGGTTGGTAATCAAGCGGCAGATGTTACTAGAACTTCGATGATGATACAATCACACGCACTACCGTCTAATGCTCCCAGTTGGCTAATTAAGAGCGAATATCGTGAATTTTTTAATAGAGAGTATCTAAGAGAGTATTTAATGCTATCTGGAATGAACCCAAAAGTCCTTGAGGAATGGATGGCACCAACTTTAGCGGCTCGAGTATGTGAAGTAAACGGTGAAGATCGGAATGAAGTTATAGATAAATTACAAACCATTATAAAAAATTAATGTGGGCTAACGTCCTGTTTGTATTTGAGCAGTCAGCCCTATTGCAACTTAAGCCTCTCCGGTTCGTAGGTACAAAAACGTTATCAGAAAATCTCTAGTCCTCAAAAAACAATAGAAAGAGGGATAGAAATTACAAAACTAATTGCAATAATACGAAGAAACCTTTTTACCATTAACATATTGCCAATAGTTATATTTCATCTAACTTTGTTACCTATTTGGATGTTGATAAATGTTTTTGAAGAATTGTGGATTGTTACTTTCTTTTCTGCAATGGGAACAACCATAATTATTCCTTTTTGTTTAGTAGTTATTAATGGTTGGTTCAATAAAGATCATAACAATTATTACTTTATAGAGAACTGGATATTAATATCAATTTCAACATTACTATCACATGCCCTAAACTACAGAATTG
This sequence comes from Paenibacillus polymyxa M1, assembly GCF_000237325.1. Lineage (NCBI taxonomy): Bacteria > Bacillati > Bacillota > Bacilli > Caryophanales > Paenibacillaceae > Paenibacillus > Paenibacillus polymyxa. The sequence continues at coordinate 4,103,620 of NC_017542.1, read as the reverse complement.
GGGACTATCCTCTCAAAGTATATTGTATCCTGATTCAGAAACATTATTAATATTGAAATGGGAAGTTATAATTTCTTTATTGATAGTTTTAATAATGAGTTGCATGCAACAGATCGAATTGAATAATACGAAAAAAGTATAATAAAGAATATATAGAATCAACATCTTGGGAGTATTGTTATAGGAAAGGGATGCAAATTATAAAAAGAAGGTGTTTAAGTTGTTTGGTTTATTTAAGAAAAAGAAAACAATATTTGAAGTTCAACTAAACCAACTTTCTGAATTGGGCATCTTCATGAGATTAGATTTAAAAAAAGAATTATTTTTAGAAGAAACTTCAAGAATTGAATATGAAGAAGATCCCTACAACTTGCTACTACTTACTTTAGGTGGAGAAGTTGAAGTCAATGGTGAATTTATAAATGTATCTGATGAAATTTGGTATTTGGATGCTGAATGTATTGAGGACCATGGAGACTATGCAAGAGTAATAATGCGGTTAAAAAATATGACAAAACTTAATTTAAATAAGATAACGGATTACGTAGATATTCAGAATAGTACTGCATGGGCCTCCTTTGAATATGAGAATGAACTTACAAGATGGGAAATGAAAGTAGATGATGATTGGTTGGATATGGAGATATTCAAGAAATTTAATGAGTTAACACAGACTGAACAATCCATGAAATTGTATATTTCAATTTTAGATCAAGGCTGCCTAGTGGGCTATTTTAATCAAGAACAAGTGATCGAATTAAATAAATTAACAAAATATAAATTTGAAGAGTATTAGTGAGATATGACTAAAAAGGAGCCAAAACAATGAGTGAATTGACTTCAGGAAGTTTATCACTATTGAAATATAAAGAGGCAATTCTTGAGCATGATCCTGTATACGCGGAGGATTTAAATGACAAATGGTTTGTTTTTATAACCAAAGATACAGAAGAAAGTGAAGAAATTCCGGAAAGCCTATTTCAAATTTCAGGAAAAATCCCAGTGTTATATTTTTATAATTTTGAAGATCACTGTTGGGGATACCGTGTAGTTTACAATTTACAAGAGATAGCAAGTCTTCATATATCATATGTTTTATTAGATACTTCAATTATTAAGCTTGCAGAAGAAAGATATCCAGAGGAAGATCACATTGAATTTTTATATGTAGACCCTAGAGGGGACAAAATCAGAATTGAATTAATTGAAGAAGTTCTGAGATCTAATGAATACAATGAGAAAATAGCAAAACAGTTTACAAATTGCAATCTAAAAACATTTAGATTTTTTGAACTGGATAATGAACAAATAAAACAATTAGACGATATTTTGAATAATAATTATTATACACAATTAGAATCTGAGCATCAATTAGTAGAAGAGTTTAAAGAATTATTAAACATTGAGGAAATGAGTTGGATACGAGCAGATAGAATGAACGAAGATTAGAAGCAAATAGATAGTGAGGACTCGTGAAATACAAGAACGTTAGGTGAAACGCGGAGTGTTAGGAGGTTTGCATGAATTACGATGAAGTAGCGAATGAAGTATTCTTTAAAGATGGAAGTCTAAGGGACATTTATATATTGGATACAGACATCCAAATATGGGCTATAATTTTTGAGTATTTGGAAAGCAATGAAATTAATTATCGAGTGACTATAGATGGGTTAATAACTAAAATTAGAGATATTGCTGAATTGTTAAGAATTAAAAGAGAAGCAAGTATTGGGGTAACTATTGAATATAATGAAATTGATATTTGTGGGTATTTGTATGAAGGAAGTGTTATTGAATTTGATATTTCACCAATACAGATAGACTCAGAGAAAAAAATAGATGTACTCATGAATCTTCTAAAAGACCTAAGTCGAAAACTAAACAAAACGATAATTATAACTCCAGAAATGACTATGGAAGAGGTATTAGTTCGAGTAGAGCCCTAAAGGGAAATTGAATTAAGTAATTCACACTGTGGTCGCTTTCGCTTCCTTGGTCTACGAAGGCGTCGGGCGTTATGGCCACAGAAACATTATCAGAAATACGACAAAATACTTTATGGGGTGATGGATCTTATGGATGTAAAAAAACTAAGAGATTGGGTAGACAAACACAATATAAGAAACCGGGCATTAGAAGCTTTTTGGCTTAATTTAAATACCTACAAGCTCGAGGAGCCTGAGCAATTTGATGAGTTGTTTTGGGACTATGATAAAGATTATTTAAAGATTTTAATAGAGGATTTTTCCTTACATATCAAGAGTTTGGAATAATTAGACCCAAGCAATAGAGATCTTGAGTATGTTGAAGTGAAAATTAGAATCGAATATAGAACAAGTCATATAGGTTATTATAGGATGATTTTCAATCTAGATGGTACGGTAGAGGATGATTTTTTTATTTCTGAATGGACTGGATTGAGGTTATATCAGACAAGAGCCTTATTAGAGGATATTAAAGAAGAAATAGAAGCTGAAAGAAAAAATGGAGAAATAACAGAAAAAGAGGCTATTAAGTTAAAGGAAATAATAGATGAGAAGAAGGACATGATTAGAAAGGAATTTAGTCATTAGAGCAAGTTGTCGGAGAAGCGACGTAATAAAATAACTAGGGGGATTTTTATGTCTGAATATTATTGGGACAATAAAATTGATTACCTACGAAATACCCGCTGGTTGTACTATAACGATGATTATTTGGAATTTCTTATACAAAAGGTGTGGAAGATAAATAAACCTGTAGAGATCGTAGATTATGGATGCCGATTTGGATATTTGGGACTAAAGCTTCTTCCATTGCTACCAAATGGATCAACATATACTGGCATTGACAAAGGCATGGAATTAATAAAGCAAGCCAATGAAATATTTTCGAAACTCTCTTATAATGCTGAATTTATAGAGTGTGATATTGAAAAAGTGGAATTAGAAAAGAAGTATGACATAGCAGTCAGTCATGCTTTTTTATTACATATGCCTAATCCAAAGAGCATTCTACAGAAGATGGTTAATTGTGTTCAGGATAATGGGATGGTTATCTGTTTTGAACCACACTGGATTGGTAATATGGCGAATTATTATTTAGATGGAATTGAACAAAGCAATGTCATTCGGTTAGGTATTCTACAGGAGTTATATGAGAGAGATCATAAGCGTACAGATAAAGACGGAAATATAGGCATCCAAATACCGATCATGCTAAGCCAGCTAGGCTTAAGAAATATAGGGTGTAGGGTTAGCGATAAGGTGAACTTTCTTGATTAGAATATGGACTCGGAAAGTAAAAACATGCTTTATAGTTCTTTGAAAGAAGAAGGCTTGGGACAAGAACCTAATGATATTTCAGAGGTACTCAAAAATTTATTGGCCAGAGTATTAAACGAAATGGAAGCTCAAAAACAATATGAAGCAGAAGCAACTTTTTCTGAAGAGTTCAGTGATAAATCTTGGTTAGTATATGCACCTAATATGAAGATTTCTATTGGTACAGTACAGAGACTTTAAAAGTAGGATGTATTCAAAAAACATAATTGGGAGGTTATATGGGCACAGATATTTGGTTTTTGTAGAGAAAAGGCACTTCAGAGACGAATATGAACAGATTGATGGTACTTGGAGAAAAATTAAAAAGAGTAAGGCAGAATTAAATGATACTGCTATTTGGGTAAGTGCAATAAGTGGAATGTTAACCCAGATTACTATCTATATCCTGAAGACAAGACTGCTAAATTGAAACCAAGTGATCCTTATGAATTTTATAGTGGCGATAGGAACTATGATTTATTCAGTATTCTATCGAATACTAGGAATGATCATAATCTAAAGTTTCTATCTTTGCCAAGAGGTCTTCCGGTGGATATCTCCCCTGAATTGAGTGAAGTTGCATTCGAGGATAAAGATGATTTTTATGACCACAGTTGGCTATTATTGAAGGATTTAATTAATTTTAAATGGGATGAAAATTATTATTGTGATCAATTTATGGAATATAGAAATATTATGGATACATGTTCGGGTTTCATCAATGAAACAATTCCAAAATTATCGAAATTAGGGAATGCTGAAGATGTAAGAGTGATTTTCTGGTTTGGTTAGTACAGAATATTCATTTTATTTAGATGGTTAATTATGGGCATTAGAATGTTAGACTCAAAAATCTTATATCATAATATTTGGTCTGCGGCTCCTTATGGAGCTAGGTCTCCAAGATGGATTTCGGCGAGAGATTTTCAGCAGACAACCCTTGAGTTCGTGTGAATACAGAGACGTTAAAGATAAAACATGCAGAAAGCTCGTGGTGAGAACTTGGATAAGGTAGAGAATATAAGATTAGAAGAGAAGAAGTATCATGATTTCTGTTATGACAATTACAATTTGTTTGAGTCCGGTTCTTGGTTACATAGACCGGTACAAACGGTATTGGACCTTCTAGCTGAATATAAAGATTACGATAATCTATCGGTGCTTGATTTAGGAGCTGGAATTGGTAGAAATAGTATTCCTATAGCTGAATCCATGAAGATTAGAAAAGGAAAAGTAGTTTGCGTGGATTTATTAAAGTCTGCTATTGATAAATTGGAAAATTATAGTAGAAAGTATGGTGTCGAACAATTTATTGAAACAAAATTATCTGATATTGAAAACTTCAATATTAAACAAGATGAGTATGACATTATAATAGCTGTATCTGCTTTGGAGCATGTAAGATCGGAAAGGGAAATGGAATTAAAAATTGAAGAAATGACTACAGGAACAAAAATAAATGGAACCAATTGCATTGTTGTTGGAACGAATATAAAAGAGATGAGAATGAAGGATGCACAACAATTAGAGCCAATGTTTGAAGTAAATATCTCGACTGAAAGTATGATGGAATTATTAAGACATCACTACATTGGATGGGAAGTTAAAAAACGATTAGTAAAGCAACTGGAATATGAAATTGAAAGAAATAAACAACTCGTGAAACTATCAATGGATTGTATAACCTTTGTAGCTAAGAAATTAGTGTAAGTCAGTACAATGAAGTCTGGAAGGAGTCATCTAATAAAAGTTTCACACATCAGGCTAACGCCCTCAGTCTGACAGAGGAATTTTGGGGAATGGATTTAGCCAGACACATCCGATTAGCGGCAGATCTCGCGAACACAGAAACATTATAGGAAAGCAGTGCGAATCCATTGTAGTACCAATACAATCAAAGGAGAGTCAACATGCACTCTGAAGAGGATTCCACGTATAGCCTGTCTATAGAATGTAAAGACATTATCCTTCGGGAATATCTTTTAGAAGATTTAGATAAAATACATGAACTCACATGGCGACCGGGGATTTATGAATTTTTACCAGGCAGGAATGTTGAAAAAGAAGTTAGACTCGACTGGTTGAAAAATTATGAGATACCTGAAAATAATCAATTTTTGAGACGTGTCGAGGAGGGAGTGAGGGTTGAGGATCTTAGATTGAAGCTAGGAATTGTGCTTAAAGAAACGGGAAAATTCATAAAAAAATTTTTAGCAAACCCCACTTTTGGGGTTCATGAATACAAATACATTATTCTAACTAACTCAAATCTGAAAAGAGGGGTCTGAAACCATGAATGAGAAGTCGCAGTTACTAGAGGAGTTCAAGGAATGGATACGTTTTGTTTCTGAGATTCGTGAAATGGATTGGCAAATAAAGATTGCCGAAGATAAATGGTCAGTTCACGATATCGTAAGTCATATATTGCTGTGGGATAAATATTTTTTTGAAGCAGCCATACATCCGATATTAAACAATACGCCTGTGACATTAACACATATTGATTTTAATCAATTTAATCAGGGTGCTGTTGAATATGGGAAAACAAAAACGAAGGAAGAATTAATTGAAATGACTATTCAGTACCGTAACATGATATTGCAGAGTATAGAGAGTTTGGAAGATGATAAGTTTACTAAAGAATATGCTGACGGGAAGTTTACTGTAATATCTTATCTAAGAGATTTTATCTGGCATGATCAACATCATATAAGACAGATTGATGAGCTTAAAAGAAGAGCTATGTGAGTATATAGGCAGGTGAAATAATATGAGAGATTATTGGAACAAAAGGTTTGCTGAAGAAGGAATGATTTGGGGTTGTGAACCAAGTCAAACTGTAACCCAAGCTATAGATTTGTTCAAAAAGAATAATGCACATCATATTTTGGTTCCTGGTGCTGGGTATGGGAGAAATACCAAGATGTTCTCTTCTTATTTTGAGGTTGATGGAATTGAGATATCTAGTTCAGCTATAAATCTAGCAAAAGAATGGGATTTAAAAACGAATTTTATTCAAGAATCGGTGTTAGAGTTTCGTACAAGCAAAAGGTATGACGGCATATATTGTTATGATTTATTACATTTATTTTTGTTAGAAGACCGAAAAAAACTGATACAGAATTGTGTGATGCATTTGAAGGAACAGGGAGTGATGTATTTTACGTGTTTTTCTGATAGCGATTTTAATAATGGTGTGGGTAGGAACGTTGAGGAAGGAACATATGAATACAAGAAAGGGAAATATGCTCACTTCTTTACTGAAGAAAATTTAATAGAACATTTTAATAATTTGAATATATTAGAAATGGGTTCCATAAGAGAATGTCTGACATATACAGAAAAACAACAAGAATATGAATTAAGATATGTAGTTGTTCAAAATATTGGATAGCTATTGCGGGGAAGCAATTCAACAGATACATCAACCGCTTAACTGCCGCAAGTAACAGACGGACTATTAGTCCTAAAGCGCTGGGACATCATGAATACAGATTGTTATATGTAATTGGAAGCGAAGGGAATAAAAAAATGAGAATGCAAGACAAACCGATAGTAAGTGTTATAGGCTTGGGATTATTTAGTCTGTCACTAGTGGTGCACATTTGTTTTAAATCAATAAGAACAATGGATGATGTAGGGATGGGTATATTATTGTCTCTAGTAAATGCCATATTTCTAGTCTTTCCATTGCTATGGGGAGTATTGGGTGCGGTAGAATTCTCAAGAATAATGAGTTGGAGTGAGAAAATAAAAGAAAGAGAAGTGAACGAAGAAGTAGATTTAGATAAATACAAGAAAAAAATTAAAATATATCTATGCATAAACGTAGTTTATTTATTGCTAGTTATATGTCAATTGGGTTATGTAATTTATAGATGGGATGAGGTGAACGTATAATAAATATAGCAATGTGACGGCTATTCTTCGAATAACTGAATCCGTATGACAAAAAATATCGCTATGGGTTGCCCCTTTGTATCGTGATTTCTTCTATATTTCGTATCGAAAATCGGTTTTCTGTAAATATATATACATAAACAGGATGAGCAAAAACAAATAAGGGGAGAGCTAACATGACAAGCAGAGAGGAAATAAATCCTAAAGTTGATGCATATTTAGATAAAGTGAAAAAATGGAAGGCAGAAATGGAGAAGTTGAGAGCGATCATGCTTGACTGCCAGCTCACTGAAGAATTGAAGTGGGGTAAACCATGTTACATGTTTCAGAATAGTAACATAGCTATAATACAAGGATTTAAAGAACACTGTGCGCTTATGTTTTTCAAAGGTGCTTTGTTAAAAGACCCCAATGGTATTCTAATCAAACCTGGGGAGGATACGCAGGCGGGGCGCCAGATACGGTTCACTAATGTTGAAGGAATTGTTGAGATGGAAGCCATCTTAAAGGACTATATTAATGAAGCCATTGAAGTGGAAAAAACCGGTTTGAAAGTGGATTTTAAAAAGAATACAGAACTCATATTTCCTGAGGAATTTCAGGCTAAATTAGATGAAGATCCTGCCTTGAAAACTGCTTTTGCTGCATTGACGCCGGGACGACAAAGAGCATACGTTATGCATTTTTCTGCGCCCAAGCAATCTAAAACTCGTGAATCAAGGATTGAAAAATGTATGCAGGACATTCTCAATGGAAAGGGATTAAACGATCGATAGAGTCAGTTGATACCGGATCATATGCAGCTGGGTACATCGAATGAATAATGTTGAAGGGAGATATTCATTTGGAAATTTTTCCGTTGGAGATATCTGTACTATCTGCAGATGCACTCCGTGAGTACATTTCAAGAGAATATTTTTCTTATGCCTTACTTAAATGCCGGTTATTTTATAGAGGTATACATGACATATACAGAGTTAATGCAGACGAAAAAGAGTATTTCTTTAAGGTATACCGTAAAGGAATAAGAAGCATGGAAGAAATACAAACAGAGGTAGATTTGCTCAATCACCTAAAATTATCAGACATTGAAATTACTACACCAGTTACAAGACATGATGGAAAATTTATTTCACAGTTTAACACTGCAAATGGGATAAGGTATGGAGTACTATATACGTCTGTTGGAAAACATGAGTTTAACCAAATTGAGGAAACAGCTGAATTAAACGAGAGACTAGGTAGTTATATTGCTACAATTCATAATGCTTGGGACAAATGTGAGCTTGGAAAAAAACGATGGAATCTAGATGCTGACTCATTTATAGATAATTCTATGGATGCTATAAGGCAGTTCTCAACCATTCATGATTTTGACCTGCATTTTTTAGAGGAAGTTGCAAAGAATGTGAGCGATAAACTAGAGTGTTTGACTGTTGAAAGACCGCAATATGGTATATGTCACGGCGACATATATAGTGGGAATATCCGAGTTGACGCTAACAGTAATCCTATCCTTTTTGATTTTGATTTCTGTGGAAATGGATGGAGAGCATATGACATATCTTTGTATGCTTTCCCATTTGGCATGGGATGTGACGAAACAAAACTACAAAAGAGAGAGGAACGAAAATATCAATTCTTAAATGGATATAACAAGGTTAGAGCAATGAGTCAAAGTGAAGTAGATTCTATTGCCCTCTTTATTCCCTTCAGAAGAATTTTTAATATTGGTACTCTATACATTTCTTATCTTCCAAATACTTGGGGAGACTCTGCTGTCATCAAAAATGTCGATGAAGATATTAAACTGCTTCAAAAGTGGTTGGAATTAAACCCTATATTTTAATTAGTACGATAAGTTAATGGTAACCATATTCGGAAATCAACCCAGAGACCTATTGCAAAATTAAGTAAACACACTGCCGTAAGCGCCTATTCGCTTAAGGCAGTGTGTTTGTCTTTAGAACCTGTATATCTGTTAAAAATGGATCATTCCTGTCCAGTCGCCACCGGATTTTCCTCATAGCTGATCCAATCGCTCCAGCTCCCCGGATAGAGTCTCACATTACTAAATCCTGCCTCATTCAAGGCCAGGACATTTGGACAGGCAGATACGCCTGATCCGCAATATACGATGATCTCAGCGTTCTGATCAAGGTCTGAGAAATGCTGTTTTAACTGCTCTTCGTTTTTAAATGCCCCCTTTTCATCCAAGACCTCTTTCCAGAAGAAATTCACTGCACCGGGGATATGCCCCGCTGCTTGATCTATGGGCTCTTCCAGCCCCAGGTAGCGCGGACGCTCTCTGGAGTCGATCAATATAGGTGAAAAACCGATATAGGAGCCAACAGGAACAGAAGTTTCGGATATACGTTGTACTTCTTTCATACTTGTGAGCATTTGTGGCTGAACATTTGGCACAAAGGTCGAGGGAATGCGAATCGGCTGGTCTGCCGTAACGGGGAACTTCGCTTCCTTCCAAGCGTTGTAGCCTTCTTCCAGTACGTACACCTGTTCATGCCCAAGATAGCGCAGGAGCCACCAGAAGCGGGAGGCCATCATGCCCCCTTGGTCATCATAAGCAACGATGCGTGAAGCTGCATTGATTCCGGCACGGCTCAGACGTGCAGCAAGTGTATCCACGTCAGGTAATGGATGGCGACCACCATGCTCGCCTAGAGGAGCGGTAAGGTCTTCCTCCAAATCGAAGTGAACCGCCCCTGGGATATGGTCTTCATTAAATTCGTTTCGTCCAGCTCCGGCTTGTCCAAGCAGGGAACGGCAGTCGGCAATGATTATGTCAGGTTCGTACAATCGGGCCAGCAACCAGCGTTTGGATACGATGGATTTCATAGAGGATTCCGCCTTCCTTTTTTTAGAAGTAAATTTAATCCATTGAGTATGGTTTATGAAAATGGGGTAATAAGCTAAGAGCTAGCCTTCAGGGAGCGCTCATTGTCGGGTATTTCACTTTCATGGACAACTTGCTTTTTAAAATCTGTTCCGTATCGGATAAAAACCCATACCCCGAACAGGATAAAAAAGCCTGCACCAAATTGTAAGGTAGACAGCCTTTCCCCGAGCAGCACCCAAGCCAGCAGGGAGGAAATAACGGGCTCACCGAGTACCGCCATCGACACCGCGGTGGCGTTAATGTATTTGAGTAGCCAGTTAAACAGATAGTGTCCGAACAGTGTAGGCACAATGGCAAGCAGCAGGAACAGTCCCCATTCGCGTGGGGCATATCCAGTAAAAGGTATGGCATTGACCACATTATACAGCGCAAGCGATGTGGCTGCGATGATAAAAACCCAAAAATTATAGACAAAAGCGCTCAAATGCTCGCGTAGATGCTTGCCCATCAGCATATGGATGGACACGGCTACCATACCCAAGAAGGACAGCGCATCTCCGAGCAGAGCTTGTCCTGAGACATGAAAATCCCCTGCGCCAATGGCCAGTGAGCCGACAAAGGCCATGCCCATTCCAAAGAGCATAGCGCGATTTGTGCCTGTCCGGAAAAACAAAAAAGAACCGAGCATGACAAGGATCGGTTCCAATGTCATAATAACAGTAGAGCTTGCAACGGTGGTCAGTCGCAGCGAGCCCATCCACAGCAAGAAATGCAGCCCTAGCGCGATACCGGACCAGAGGATCATCATCCACTGCTTGCGAGTGAGGCTGAATAGCTCGGTGCGGTATTTCCAGACCAATGGCAGCATCAGAAGATTGGTCAGGTACAAACGGTACATAGCGATGACGGACACCTCGGCTTCAGACCATCTGACGAAGATCGAGGAGAACGAAATAGCGATAATACCTATGATGTATAATAATTCAAAGGAAAACGACGGTTTGTGTGCTTGATTCATGTGGCAGCTCCATCCGTATGGAAGAAAATAAATACGTTAATATTCCTTCTAACGGTATCTCGAAAATGAGGTTTAATATAGCCCATTATACCGTACCTGGCATCCCCATGGTATTAGGATTTTGCAAAATCCTGAGAATATAATAAACGGGAGCGAGAGGAAAGGATTTTAAGTGAGATGCTGTATAGAACTTCTGCTGCACAAGCTCGTCTATCATCGTGGAGGTGGATTTTATGAAAAAACATAACACATTTTCAATCATACTACTGACTGTCGTGGCAGTGCTGGCTCTATCAGCCTGTGGTACGAAACCGCAAACCAATAACAATGCACCTCAAGGGGCAGATCAACCGCAAACGCAACAGCCGCAAGCCACTCCGGAGCCGGTCGCTGAGCCGCAGGTTAAAAAAGGCACAGGTGTATACAACGGAGCTGCTGATCCGCATACGGTAGAGATTGAAACCAATGGCGAAGCCCAATCCTTCCAACTGGGGGAAGGACTGGATACAGTAATTGCTGGACTTAAGGAAGGTGATCCAGTAGCGTTTGAATATACCGAAAAAGCAGTAGAGGACGACGCGACAGCGAAGCAACTGACTTTAACGAAAATACAAAAGACAGAGGCTTCAACAGATAGCAGTCAAAACGGAAGCTCTGGTCAACAAGTAGGCGGGAATCGCGCGAAAACTCAAACTTTTGAGCTTAACCTTGAAGGGAAAAAGGAAAAGCAGACAGCAACTTTGGCAAAGGGAGAGGGCTATTCGCTGTATGTGTTTGATCCGATGTCCCTGTTTCCCGATCAAAACCGTGTCGCTTTAGCGGTAGATGATAACTACTACGCCGAAATTACGAAGCTGCCCTCCAACTTTAATTTAGATGAACTTCAAAAAGATGGCGAGAAGGACCTGGCTTCCATTGGCAAGGTGCAAAAGCTGGACAAAGCAGCCGTGCCTCAAGCGCTGACCAGCAGCCGTCTGTTCTTGCAAGCGAACGGTTCGAAGATCACCCAACAATATATTGTTGTGGAAAATACTACGGGCGCTTTCAGCGTGAAAGTGAACATTCCACATGGTGAACCTGCTGAAGGATTCGAATCCTTCATTTATACATCGCTGGAGAGCCTGCAAGCTAATAAATAATCCTGTTTAAAATTAAGGTGGTCGCTGGCTTATAATCATGAATTTAAGGCAGTCAAACTGCTGAAATTTGTTGTTTTACGTACTGGATTAGCGATTCGAAGGTCTAATCTGTAATTGCGAGACCTGCACTTTTGTGCTATAAAGGATGAGAGAATAAGATCATTCCGGCTTGCGAAGTCGTATGAAGCGATGAAGGAGTTGTTAGATTTAATATGTCCATCGAAATGAATACACAAGAAGTCATCAACGTGATTAAAAACAGCAAGAAAAAGACGCCTGTTAAAGTATATGTAAAAGGGGCTTTGGCTTCCGCATCTTTTGGCGAGAATGTTCAAGCTTTTATTTCTGGAGACAGCGGTGTGGTATTTGGTGATTGGGCCGATATCAAGCCTGTACTGGATAGCGCAAACGCGAAAGAAGAAGATTATGTGGTGGAAAATGACCGCCGTAACTCTGCTGTTCCAATGCTGGATCTGAAAGGCATCAATGCACGCATTGAGCCAGGCGCCTATATCCGCGATATGGTGGGCATTGGTAACAACGCAGTCATTATGATGGGCGCAGTGATTAACATTGGCGTTACGATTGGTGAAGGCACCATGATTGATATGAATGCTGTGCTGGGCGGTCGTGTTAAAGTCGGCAACATGTGCCACATCGGTGCAGGCGTCGTCCTTGCAGGTGTCATTGAGCCACCATCCGCACAGCCTGTCATTGTAGAAGACGAAGTATTGATCGGTGCGAACTCGGTTGTACTGGAAGGCGTACGCATCGGTAAAGGTGCAGTTGTTGCAGCCGGAGCGGTTGTAACTGAAGATGTGCCTCCATACTCCGTAGTAGCTGGTACACCTGCACGTGTAATCAAACAGGTCGATGACAAGACCAAATCCAAAACTGAGATTTTGAAAGAACTGCGCGTTCTGTAAGAAGGCAACGTTTTTTAGGTACCAAAGGTGAACGATTCCTTGTCAGGAGCATGATGCACTGACAGCATAACTTAGGGACGAAGCACAACGGACAAGGCTCGGCGGCTGCGCCGGGCTTTTGTCCTTTTATTCTTTTGCCCGATAAGAGCTGATGAGCTATAAAGAGGAGGCGTGGCAGCATAATGAGCACAGCTGATGATCGTTCTTTTGTTCAAATACGAAGGGATCTGCATCAAATTCCCGAACCAGGGTTTGAGGAATATAAAACACAACGATACTTGCTGAACTACTTGGAAACGCTCCCTCAGGAGCGGCTGGACATTCGTACATGGCGTACGGGCGTGTTAGTACTTATTCATGGAACGGCTCCTGAGCGCCGCTATGGATATCGTTGTGATATGGATGGTTTACCGATTGAGGAAGAGACGGGTTACGATTTCCGTTCGACTCATCCCGGCTACATGCATGCTTGTGGTCACGACTTACATATGACGATTGGATTGGGAATTGTAACACACTTTGCGAGTCATCCGATTAAGGATGATCTGGTCGTGTTGTTTCAACCAGCTGAGGAAGGACCTGGTGGAGCCTTGCCTATGCGGGACAGCACGGAGCTGGCCGACTGGATGCCGGATGAAATTGTCGCATTGCATGTTGCACCAGAATATCCTGTAGGCACCATAGCCACTCGCTCGGGCATCCTATTTGCCAATACATCGGAGCTTTTCATCGACCTCAAGGGTACGGGGGGGCATGCGGCGTATCCACACAAGGCGAATGATATGGTAGTGGCTGCTTGTCAGCTGGTGGGACAATTACAGACGGTGGTAGCCCGTAATGTGAATCCACTGGATGCAGCGGTCATTACGGTTGGTAAGGTTAGCGGAGGCACGAAGCAGAATATTATCGCGGAAACCGCCCGTTTGGAAGGTACGATCCGAACGTTGTCTGCCGATACGATGACGCTGGTTAAATCGCGGATTGAGGCGCTGGTGCGCGGTGTGGAAGCTGGATTTGAATGCCAAGCGAAGATTCATTATGGCTCCAATTATTTGCAAGTATACAATGAAGCCAAGGTGACTGAGGAATTCATGAAATGGGTTAGTAATCGGCAGGATGTGCAGCTTGTTGAATGCGGAGAAGCGATGACCGGAGAGGACTTCGGGTATTTTCTGGAACGAATTCCTGGCTTGATGTTCTGGCTTGGCGTGGATACGCCTTATGGCTTGCACCATGCCAAGCTGGAGCCTGCAGAGGAAGCCATCGAGGTAGCTATCCGTGTGTTGACAGACTATTTTACATGGAAGTCACAAGGGTGAATGATACGGTCTGAATAATTATGTTTAATGAAGAGAATGTGGTGGAATGAAGTCGAATTTTTTGAAGGAGGGTGTTATGGGAGAGCAAACCATCATCCGATTCGAACGGGTGACCAAACAATATGACAACGATCCCCCAGTGCTGGCGGATGTCAGCTTTGAGATTGAGCGTGGCAAATTTTATACACTGCTGGGTCCTTCCGGCTGTGGTAAAACGACGATTCTGCGTATGATTGCAGGTTTTGCAGAGCCGACAGAGGGCTCTATTTATTTGAATGGAAAACTCATTAATCGTGTTCCAGCCAACGAGCGGCAGGTCAATACGGTTTTTCAGGATTATGCGCTATTTCCACATCTGAATGTGTTTGAAAATGTCGCTTTTGGTCTGCGGATTAAAAAGATGAACAAAAAGGACATTCAGGAGAAGGTGACACAGGCGTTGTCCTTTGTCAATCTGGAAGGCTACGGCGAACGGGAAATTTCTGAAATGTCCGGGGGACAGCGTCAGCGTGTAGCTATTGCACGGGCTATCGTCAATGAGCCTGATGTTCTCTTGCTGGATGAACCATTGTCGGCACTGGATTTAAAGCTGCGGACAGAAATGCAGTATATTTTGCGTGAAATGCAGCAGCGACTTGGAATCACTTTTATATTTGTTACGCATGATCAGGAGGAAGCACTGGCCATGTCAGACGAAATTTTTGTCATGAACAAGGGCAAGATCGAGCAGAGTGGGACGCCAAATGATATCTATGATGAGCCGATTAATCGGTTTGTTGCTGATTTTATCGGCGAATCGAATATTGTTCCTGGACGTATGATCGCGGATTACCAAGTGGAATTCAACGGCCGACAGTTTGAATGTGTCGA
The DNA here is from genome assembly GCF_000237325.1 of Paenibacillus polymyxa M1. NCBI lineage: Bacteria > Bacillati > Bacillota > Bacilli > Caryophanales > Paenibacillaceae > Paenibacillus > Paenibacillus polymyxa. Next base: position 4,088,289 of record NC_017542.1, on the reverse strand, counting down.
CGGAGGATTGCGTCCGAACGAACCTATTGAAATTGTAATTCGGCCAGAGGACTTGGAGATTACCAGTGTTGCTGAAGGCAAGCTGCGTGTTCAGGTGGATACCCAATTGTTCCGTGGAGTTCACTATGAAATAAGCTGCTATGATGACTCAGGACAGGAATGGCTGGTGCATTCTACCAAAAAGGCGGAGCTGGGCAGTGAAATCGGTCTGCGATTCGACCCGGAAGCCATTCATGTCATGCGGTTCGGGGAAACAGAGGAAGAATTCGATCGGCGTCTGGAAGCCTATGAAGAGGTGGATCAGCATGTCCGGTAATACAAGAGCAGCGTATCTGCTGCCTTACTATTTATGGATTGTGCTGTTCGTGGCAGCTCCAGTTGTACTTGTATTTTACTATTCACTGTTTGATGTGGATGGTCATCTCACATTCAGCAACTACGCTCAGTTTCTGACACCTGTTTATTTAAGCATGACGCTTAGCTCGTTTTGGTATGCATTTCTGATCACTGTATTTTCACTGCTCGTGGCGTATCCGGCGGCATATTTGCTTACTCGCACCAAGCATAAGCAACTGTGGCTGTTGCTCATTATTTTGCCGACCTGGATTAACCTGTTGCTCAAAACGTATGCTTTTATCGGGATTTTCGGGACTTATGGTCCGGTAAATGCGGTATTAGGCATGGTTGGGTTGGGCGGTCAGCAAATATTGTTTACCAGCTCCAGTTTTGTGTTTGTATCTGTTTATATTTTTGTGCCTTTTATGATTTTGCCCATCTATAATGCGTTGGAAGGTTTGAATCCTTCACTGCTGGACGCAGCCCGTGATTTGGGCGCATCCAAATGGACCGCGTTTCGCAGGGTTATTTTCCCGTTAACACTTTCGGGTGTGCGGTCTGGTTGTATGGCTGTGTTTATTCCAGCGTTGTCGCTGTTTATGATTACCCGTCTGATTGCAGGTAACCGTGTAATTACGCTGGGGACGGCGATAGAGCAGCATTTTCTAGTTACTCAGGACTGGGGTATGGGCTCAACAGTGGCTGTGTTCCTGATTTTGGCGATGGCGATCATTATGTTGCTCACCTCGCGAACGAAACGGAGGGTGCGGCATGGTAAATAAAAACCGATTCGGGAATATATATTTGGTGATTGTTTTTCTCGTGTTGTATGCGCCTATCTTGTATTTGATGTACTATTCCTTCAACAGCGGCGGGACCATGCACGAGTTTGAAGGCTTTACACTTCAATATTACAAAGAGGTGTTTGCAGACACCCGCTTGATCATTATTGTTATTAACACCTTAGTAATCGCTTTGCTGTCGTCTGCGTTGGCTACGATTATTGGTATCATGGGTGCGCTGGCTATTCATCAGATGCAGAACCGTCGAGTCAAAAATACGTTGTTGTCGCTCAACAATGTACTGATCGTGAACCCGGACGTCATTATTGGCGCTTCCTTCCTCATTTTGTTCACGATGGTTGGCATTAAGCTGGGTTTTTACTCTGTTTTGTTATCCCATATTGCGTTTAGTGTGCCGATTGCGGTCATTATGATTTTGCCGCGGCTTCAGGAAATGAGCCCATCCCTGGTGGACGCTGCGCGTGATTTGGGTGCCAGCCGGCTGGATGTGCTAACCAAGGTGATTTTGCCCTTTATCAAGCCAGGGATTTATGCAGGCTTTTTTATGGCGTTAACGTACTCGCTGGATGATTTTGCGGTGACCTTTTTTGTGACAGGCAGTGGCTATTCGACCTTATCGGTGGAAATATACTCACGGGCCCGTCAAGGGGTTTCCTTGTCCATCAATGCACTGTCCACGCTCATATTCCTGTTTACTGTGCTGCTGGTGGTGGGCTATTACTTTATTATGCGCAAGGCGAATCGTAATGGTAAAAAAGAGCCTGCGGCGGAAATGGGGGTGCCTAGATGAAGTCGCTTGTGCGCGTGTTTCTGTCCATTTTCATCATCTCGTTTGGTCTGATGGGCGTGGCAGCCTGGTTGAACTCTAGTCAAGGCTACTCCGGTGGTAACACACTGACGGTGTACAACTGGGGAGACTACATTGATCCTGAGCTGCTGGAACGGTTTCAGAAGGAGACGGGGATTACCGTCATTTATCAGACATTTGATTCCAATGAGGCGATGCTGACGAAAATCGAGCAGGGAGGAACTTCGTTTGATGTAGCGGTTCCCTCGGAATACGCTTTGGCTAAAATGAAGCAAGAACATCTACTGCTCCCATTGGACCATAGCAAGCTGCCGAATTTGAAGCATGTAGATTCTCATTATCTAAACCTTTCGTTTGATCCAAATAATCAATATTCGGTTCCGTATTTTTGGGGTACAGTCGGGATTGTGTTTAACCCGGAGCTGACCAAAGGCATTGATTTTCATAGCTGGGATGGCCTGTGGGACCCGAAGTTGCGTAATAACCTGTTGCTGGTTGATGGAGCTAGGGAGATTATGGGCATGTCGCTGAACAGTCTCCACTATTCCCTGAATGATACAAACAAGGCGCATTTGCAGCAAGCTTTGACGAAGCTGGAAAAGCTAGCACCTAATGTCAAGGCTGTGGTTGGCGACGAGATTAAAATGCTGCTAGCCAACGAGGAAGCTGCTGCTGGAGTTGTATGGTCCGGTGATGCGTCCGAAATCATGGATCAGAACGATAAGCTGGATTACGTCGTGCCAGATGAAGGGTCCAACCTGTGGTTTGATAATATAGTTATTCCAAAAACGGCTACCCATGTGGATGCGGCTCATAAATTTATCAATTTTATGATGCAGCCCGATGTAGCCGCTCAAAATGCTGAATTTGTGGGTTATTCCACACCAAACAAGGATGCAAAGAAATTGCTGCCTGAAGATATTTCTGGCGATGAGCGGTTCTATCCTCCATCTGAAATTACAGATAAGCTTGAAGTATACGATAACCTAGGCAAGCGAATGCTCGCTCATTATAACGAATTGTTCCTGCAATTCAAAATGCATTTAAAGTAGGAGAGTGGCGTGTGGATTACGAGGTGGTGCTTTAAAGGCCGCTGCGGAGGCGGATGGTGCTTACCATCGCTGTTAAATTCCGATTTTTATGATTACGCATAAAGGTGAAAATCGGAATTTAAAGGCGACCGCTTCGCTTGTCCAGCACCATTCCGCCCCCTTCGCTGCGCCGTGCTTAAAGCAACGTACCCCTGAATCCCACGCCGACGGTGAGGGAGTAGTGAAAGCAAACAGGCCCTTGAACCACCCGTGTAGGTGATTCAAGGGCCTGTTTTGTTTACTCACCGCGTGAGGCGGGTGAGTAATGTTTTTAACCCTACCACTCCACACACGTTAGATAATTGTGGGACTTTAAGGCGGGCAGTGAGCGAAGCGGGCCAATTGAATCTGGAGAAGCGGCAGCGTTCGCCTTTGCTGTGGGATTCTTACCTATAAGTGTTTTATCCATTCAAGAATCCCCCAGCAACAGCGATCGGAAGATCAAATGGACTGCGTAGCGCCTCTCCCACCTTAACTCCTAACAATTCCCCTAACAAACCTCTCTATTTTATCCAACCCTTGCTCCAGTACATCCTGTCCGTAAGCGTAAGATAAGCGAATATAACCTTCGCCATAGGAAGAAAAAGCATCTCCCGGCACGACGGCTACTCCTTGCTCTTCCAGCAGCTTCAAGGTGAAGTCCATTGAGCTTAATCCAAAATGGGCGATGGAAGGGAAAAGATAGAAGGCTCCCTCAGGCTTCTCCAGCGGAATCCCCATATCTGTCAGCCTTTTGTGTACATAGTCGCGACGTTTGCGGTACTCCTCACGCATCGGAAGTGCATCGTCTACCCCGACGGTCAGGGCTTCCAGTGCTGCATATTGGCTAATTGAGCTAGCGCAGGTCACGTTGTACTGATGCACTTTGACCATATGCTGTGTAATCTCAGCGGGTGCAAGTGTAAAACCAATGCGCCATCCTGTCATGGAATGTGATTTGGAGAGACCGTTAATGACGATGGTACGCTCCCGCATACTTGGAAGAGTTGCAATAGATACGTGCGGTGTATCGTAAATCAGTTCACTGTATATTTCATCCGTGATGATAAACAAATCGCGTTCCTTAAGCAAATCTGCGACTGCTTCCAGTTCTTTGCGGCTCATCACTCGTCCGGTTGGATTCGAAGGATAACCGAGAATAACTGCCTTTGTCCGCTCGGTCAGATACGGTTCCAGTACCTCTGCCGTTAGCTTGAAGCCGCTGTTACGGGTGTCAGCCAACACAGGAATGCCGCCTGACAAACGGATTAATGGCTCATATCCTGGATAGATGGGTACAGGTAGAATAACCTCGTCTCCAGGTGACAAAATCGTGCGGAGGGTAATATCCAGGGCTTCACTGGCTCCGTTCGTCACGATAACCTCATCCAGTCCACGGTAATTCAGACCGTATTTACGGGCTACAAACGCTGCTGCAGCTTCTCGTAATTCCGGCAGTCCCGGATTAGGTGTATAAGTGGTCCGACCTTCATCAATTGCCCGATGGGCAGCTTCCATAATATGCGCAGGGGTAGGGAAATCCGGCTGCCCAATCGTTAATGACAGAGTTCCGGGTAATGCGGCAACTTTATTGGCGATTTTGCGGATGCCGCTGATTTGAATATTTTTGACCTGATCGTTAAGCAAATGCTCCATAGCGTGTGTGCCACCTTTTTCTGTATTAGAACAAGTTTACAATAATATGATCTGATTATGCTACGGCAAGAAGAATTCATTTTACATAATTAAGGTACTAAATTGGCTAATTTGTGGTATCTTAAATATAGGATATGTTTGTAAGCGTAATCATAGAAAAATTGGGGAGGGGGACAGCTTCTATATCTAAGAGTGGATGATCAAGTGATTCAGGATGGAAAAACATCTGAAGCCATTTTGATGTACTAGCCTAGTCATGGTGTAAAGCTAGGAGATAAGGTAAGCATTGGTAGTTCGGTGAAAAACACTCGGAAAGAGCGTAGCAAGCAAGCCAATTGACTTATCGACCATAGAACTATGTAAATGTCAGATTGATTGACTTTGTGAGATAGTTAAGTTATCTTTTGTGGAGAAGTCGTATGATAAAGTAGAAGGAAGAGGTGAAGCGTCGTGGGAGTAACAGCTAAACAAATCTTTGTGAATTTACCAGTTAAAAACCTGCAACACTCCATTGATTTTTTCATTACCATCGGATTTGAATTCAACGCTCAGTTCACGGATGAACATGCAACCTGCATGGTTGTTAGTGAGCATATTTTTGTCATGCTATTGGTTGAAGAACGTTTTAAAGCGTTCACTACAAAGGAAATTTCAGATGCCACGAAAAGCACAGAAGCGATTGTTGCTCTTTCGGTGGAGAGCCGAGAAAAGGTAGACGAGATCGTCCGCAAAGCTTTGGAAGCAGGCGGCAAACCCTCAAATGAGCCTCAAGATCATGGTTTTATGTATGGATGGAGCTTTCAGGATTTGGATGGTCATCTGTGGGAGTTCTTTTATATGGCAGAGCAGTAATAGAAGTAAGGGTGATTAAGTAAACGAAGTATGATGGTAAGTAATCTGTCCTAAAAAGATAGTTTACTTTCTTTCTTGCATGTTATCGAACTCATCAGGAGGAATTACAATGTCTAACGAAGTGAGAATATACCCTGTTCAAGTGCTCAGCGAAACATTGTCAGATTCACTAAGCAGGCTGTTGATTGACGTGGTTGCTGATGGTGCATCTATAGGTTTCTTACCACCCCTAGGGTATCAGGAGGCAGCAGCTTATTGGAACAGTGTGCTTGAGGACGGTGTAGTACTGTGGATTGCCGAGAAGGACGGAGTACCTGTTGGGACGGTTCAGCTTCAGTTAGCCCAAAAAGCAAACGCTACACATCGTGCGGAAATTGCAAAGCTTATGGTGCATCCGTCTGGACGCAGGCTTGGGATCGCACGACAGTTAATGAAGGCAGCCGAAGAAGAGGCAGTGCGTCAGAATAGAACTCTACTGGTACTGGATACGCGAGTGGGAGATCCTTCTAATAGATTATACGAGTCGATCGGGTTTGTGGAAGCTGGTGTTATTCCGAACTACGCTCAATCAGCCGATGGTCAGCTGCACGCCACTCGATATTATTATAAGCCTTTAAATCTGTATTCCAGTTATAGCTGAGCATTTGCCGAATAACCGTGGTATTTACGGGTAATCATAACTTGTCATAGGATTACATAACCTTTTTCCGCGTTTATTCGACTGGTAAAGCACGAGAATTGGAACGTATAATGAAGAGGAGATCCGAAAAGGTCTTTTTTGTCATTTGACTGTACTGAATTGAAGAACGTAGCAAACACAGCGGAGGAATCAAAGAATATGAGGCTGGAGCATGATTTTTTAGGAACCAAGGAAGTGCCGTCAGATGCTTATTACGGTGTACAAACTCTAAGAGCAAAAGAAAATTTTCCAATTACAGGCCAACGATTGCATCCTGAGTTGATTAAAGCCATGGCGATTGTAAAAAAGGGAGCAGCGACGGTAAACATGGAACTAACCCGTCTACATCGCTCCAAAGCAGAGGCCATTATTCAGGCTGCTGACGAGATTATTCAAGGACAGTTGCATGATCATTTTATCGTCGATCCGATTCAGGGCGGCGCAGGCACGTCCATTAATATGAATACAAATGAAGTGATTGCGAACCGTGCGCTGGAGCTGATCGGCAAGCAGCGAGGAGACTATCAGGAGATCAGTCCTAATAATCACGTTAATATGGCGCAATCGACAAACGATGCTTTTCCTACGGCCGTACATTTGGCTGTATTAAGTATGATTGATAAGCTGTTAGTCACCATGAGTGAGCTTCAGGAAGCATTTTCCCGCAAGGCCAATGAGTTTGATAGTGTGATCAAAATGGGTAGAACCCACTTGCAGGATGCAGTACCGATCCGATTAGGGCAGGAGTTTCAGGCTTATGCGCGTGTACTGGGCCGTGATATCGGACGTGTCCGTGCGACCAAGGAGCACCTGCTAACGATTAATATGGGTGCAACAGCGGTGGGTACTGGCTTGAACGCAGACCGCCGCTATATTCAGCGTGTCGCTGAGGTACTGGCTGAGGTCAGTGGCTTTCCTGTGGAAGCAGATGAACATCTCGTAGATGCCACGCAAAATACGGATGCCTATACCGAAGTGTCTGCTGCCTTGAAGATTTGTATGATGAATATGTCCAAGGTGGCTAATGACATCCGCTTGATGGCTTCTGGACCTCGTGCTGGTTTGGGAGAACTGAGTCTGCCTGCTCGTCAGCCAGGATCATCCATTATGCCGGGCAAGGTAAATCCAGTCATGTGTGAGGTCATTAACCAAATTGCTTTTCAGGTCATTGGTAATGATCATACAATCTGCTTGGCTTCGGAGGCGGGCCAACTGGAGCTGAACGTGATGGAGCCTGTACTTGTCTATAATTTGCTGCAATCGCTGGAAATTATGAAGCAGGGCTTCCACGTTTTCCGTGTTCATTGTGTGGAAGGAATTGAAGCAAATGTGGAGCGGTGCCGTGAATATGTAGAGAACAGCGTAGGTATTATTACAGCGCTCAATCCGCACCTCGGATATGAGGTAGTATCACGCATTGCCCGCGAAGCAATTACGACTGGCAAATCGGTACGTGAATTGTGTCTGCTGTATAATGTACTGACTGAGGAAGAATTGGACATTATATTGGACCCGTACCAGATGACTCAGCCTGGTATTGCCGGAGAATCTTTGCTGAATCGTGAATAATATTGCGGAGTTTAGAATGTAGGCAACTTTGAGATAAAATGAAGGCAGCCCCGTCGAATTCGGCGGGGTTGCTTTTGTGTAAAACTGTGTCAGTGTGATAGGTGGTAACGGTAAGCCTACTAAGGAATATACCGCTCGCATACCTGCTGTAGAAAAGGGGAAGAGGAATGCTGCTGGAGCAATTATCGGCATATAAGGAATTAGGAATAGGACTTATTGTATTACTATTACTGCTTGTGCTCACCATCAGGGGGATGGTACGTGATCGTCGGAATCGGATTTTACGTGATCTGGACCCGCGTAAAATTGGAATTCAGGATATAGATCGTATGGAGGACGGCTCGGAATTTGAGCTTTATTTGCAGCGGCTATTATCCGCACTTGGCTATAAGGACATTTATAAAACAACCAGCAGCCGCGATTTTGGAGCGGATTTGGTATTTACAGACCGTGAAGGCGCCAGAGTCGTAATTCAGGCCAAGCGTTATGCTGTACAACATCCAGTCGGCTTGGGGGCTGTACAGGAAATTTACACTTCTATGCGTTATTATGCGGCCGATAAGTCTGTTGTCATCACCTCCGGACGTTACACGGAATCCTGTAAAACACTTGCTGCTGTCAACGGGGTTAAATTATTGGACCGCAATGATTTGGTGGATATGATTGACCTGTTTAAAGCCAAACGTCGTGAGGAGGTCATGGAACGTATAGAAAGTAGGGCAGAGGTGGTTGCCTCCAAATGGTGGAGCAAGAGCAAATCATAAAAGGGACTGAACTACTAGCCAACGAGATCGATGCCTGGTAGTCAGTCCCTTTTATTTTTAACATGATGGATCTTTAAATACCGTTATCATCAGATACCTGTCCAGACATCCTTGGCATAGCGTTTTTCCTGTTGGAGATGATCCAACCATTGCTGCGCTTCTTCTTTACTTGTATGGTGTATATCCGCGTAAGCCGCACAGAGCGTGTTTTCAACGTCGGGGGCCATCCGGCTACCATCACCGCATACATACAGATGCGCTCCTTCATCAAGCAAGTGAATCAGAGTGTCTGCCCCTTCATTCATAACGTGCTGTACATACCTTTTAGGTTGACCAGGCAGACGTGAAAAGGCTGTATGAACCGTAACGATTCCTTCCTGCTCCCAGGTTTGCAGCTCTTGCTTGTATAGATAATCGAGCTTTGGATCACGGCAGCCATAGTATAAATGAGCCTCGCCGAGCTGTTCTCCTCTCTCCTTAAGCACATGGCGTGTTTGGAGAAATCCGCGGAATGGGGCAACGCCAGTACCCGGACCGACCATGATGACAGGAACGGTCGGGTCTTCCGGCAAACGGAAGCCAGACTGAGGCTTTCGCACAAAAATGACAACCGGATCATCTGGTTGGAGCTGTGCCAAATAATTGGAGGCAATACCGAGGTATTCGCCCTGTCCGCTACGGGCTGGTCCACGCACAACGCTCACAGTTATACTCGCTGAATTCTCCGATTCAAGCGGAGAACTGGAGATGGAGTAGTATCTAGGCTTGAGTGGTGGTAACAGTGAGATGAAATTTTCAAATGGCAGCTCACAGGCTGGATACTTCTCCAGAATATCTAGCATCGTGACACGCTTCTTTCGTATCTCTTGATCAAAGGTGGTATCCTCTAGCAAAGCTTCGATTTCTTTCTTGTGCGGAGGACACACTGTAAAGGATGCCAGTTGCCGTAGCTGGGCTCTGGTTGCCGGTTCTTGCAGTTCCACACTGAGAGTGAGCAAATCTCCTACGCTGACAGGCCGATCTAAGGGGAGATGCGCCGCATCCCGGTCACTGCCTCTCAATACGATGTAGTTTTGATCCTGCAACTTAAAGCGTTGCATTACCCTATTCACCAGCAAAGCAGGATTACGCGGCAAAACACCCAGATGATCACCCTCGCGATAGGACAATCCGGTTGGTAATTGGATCTCCAGATGCCGAGTACTGCGTTCACTTTCAGCAGCGTGCAGTTCACGATTCACAGTAACAACGGCAGTAGCTGCCTCATAGTTGGCCGCCAGAGGAGCGCTAAGTACGTCGCTTACAAACTCTATGCTCAGACTGCTGGTGTCCTGTGGTTCTGTATCACTGTGCTCTATCCCGAAAGCATTCAGCAATTCCGGCCATAAGCCGTGGTTCCAGACTTCCCAATCCTTCTCGAAGTCACCACTAGCGTCGCCCTCGCCGCGATCATACAGTCGTTTTGCCCCTTTGGCAGTCATCAGTTCATCGATCATCCTTGGAATGCGCTGATACGTGCTGGCCCAATTCCGGTCACCGCAACCAAAGACAGCGTACCTTATGCCTGCCAATTGTCCCTCATCTACCTCCTTCAACCATTCTACGAAGGCATCAGCATTATCCGGCGGATGCCCGTTATAAGTTGCGGTCGTAATAAGTACCACGCCTTCTTTAGGCAAATGGTCCACATGATCATTCAGAGTTGCTATGCTGCTCTTGAAACCCCAATTCCGACCTAAATCGGCTAGTTCACCTGCAAGTCCCTCAGCTGTACCCAGATTCGAGCCGTATAAAGACAACAAAGAAGTATCATGCTTTTCGGCATGGGGGGCTGCAACTTTTTGTTCCTCCTTTTCATGAAGTTCTTGAGCGGCACCTGGCAACATGATGGTAGTCTGTGTGCTGCGCGGACGTACTTGAATGGTGAAGCCTCCCGGCTTGAGTGTGAGCGTTTCTTTGACTTTCAACTCATAATGAGTATGATCAATCAGCTCAAAATGTTTCAGTACCATCCCCAGCACAAGGGTGGCCTCCTGTAAGGCGAACTGTTGTCCAATACAGGCCCGTTGACCGTTGCCAAAGGGTTTGTAGGCATCTTGCGGAATGGCGGAAGGGTCCTCGAAGCGTTCCGGTCGAAATTCCTCAACATCTTCGCCCCAAGCCTCGGTATCACGGTGCAGTTTCGGGATGAGTACATTGACGCTGTCGCCTTTTTTAAGCGGATAGGTTCCGTCGAGCAGTGTATCTTCTTTGGCAAAGAGAGAGAAGGCGGGCGCTGTCGGCCATAGTCGCAGAGCTTCATTCAGTATCATCCTTATGTACTTGAGCTCACGCACCTGAGTATAGGAAGGCAGCGAATCGGTGAGCACGCGATCTACTTCTTCATAGGCTTTAGTTAGCGTTCGTGGATTTTTAAGCAAATAGTAAATGGCAAAGGATAAAAGCCCACTGGTCGTTTCATGACCGGCGATGAGAAAGGTGATGATCTGATAACGGATATTTTCATCATCCAGCGTTTCACCTGTTTCCGGGTCCTTGCCTTCCAGCATACGTGCCAGTAAATCCTCTTCACCTTGGTTGCCCACGGTTTTGCGTTCTTGAATAATGCTGTCCACTAGAGAGAACATCGTTTCGATGTCGTGTTTAAACTGTTTTTTCTTCGATAACATCAGCTTGTTTTGCAAATTGAGGCGTTGCAACTGACCCATTGCTTCATCCAGTGCGCGTGTCATACTGGTCACGAACGGATGGGGCTGGTCGCGGTAAAAGCTGTTAAAACGATAATTAAAGCCGCATAATCCGATGGTATCCAAAGTCAGCCGGGTCATATCTTCCGGTACCTCTACACTTTCATCTGGATTGAGCCGAGACCATTTCTGTACCAGCTGAACAGCAAGATCAAGCATCATATTGTGGTAACCCTTCATAGCCCGCTGACTGAAGCTTGGTAGCAATATTTGGTGGGCCTTGCGCCAGTTCGGTTCCTCAGTCCAGCTTGTGAATAGTCCGTCTCCGGCAAAAGCTCGTACTTTTTGTAAGGGAGCCCACACCTGTTTGTCGAAACGGGATTCATCACAAGCATCTGCGACCAGCTTATGACCGGAAATATAAATGTTCGTTCCTTCAGGCAGATCCATGCGAAAGATGGGACCGTGCTCATTAGCAAGCTTAACCAGAGACTGGACAGGGGCATGTGTATCGATCAAGGGCAGATTTCCTAAGGGACCATATGTTTTAGGCTGCGGAATTGAATTTGTTGAAGTCATTCTAAATGTAGCTCCTTTCAGTTTCAAAATACCTAGGTTTTTCAATGGAAATTACACTTTAATCTTTCGAGATAAACGGAGATAAATGAATTTAGACAGTTCGTATAATAAAAACAATGAAAAATATACATTTTTTACATAATAAACAAAGACATCACACTTATCACACTTCTATTAACAATGAATTTACAGAAATTCTTATGAAAAAATATGCTTTTATAACCGATATAAAGATGTTGGGGATTTGCATTTTATGTTGAGGTGATATGTCATGAAGAAACGAGCTCTATTATTAACTTTTAGGTGGATTCCCATTGTCACGATCTTTGCATTATTGCTAAGTGCATGTGGGCAATCAGACGTACAAACCAAGGCCGAACCCATTAAGGTGGGAATCGTACTGTCAGATATTGGTCTGGGTGACCAATCTTACAGCGACGCGGCTTTTCGAGGTTTAGTCAAGGCACGGGATGAGGGGAAGATTGTTTTTGAATACCGGGAAATAACTGAGACCAAGACGTATGATGCTGCTTTTAATCAGCTTGTTCAAGAAAAAGCAGATTTAATCATTGGGTTGGGTTATATGGTGAAGGACAGTTTGGAGGCCGTTGCCAAAAAGAATCCAGACCGTAAATTTTTAATCGTGGATGAAACATCGGAATTGCCGAATGTGGCCTCCATTACGTTCAAAGCAGAAGAGGGCAGTTTTATGGCCGGAGTTGTTGCCGGTTTGACGAGTCGTACGGAACAGGTGGGTTTTCTTGGAGGTGCGGAATCTCCTCTGCTGAAAAAGTTTGAAATTGGGTATCGTGCAGGGGTGCAATCAGTCAAACCTAATGCGAAAGTTACGGCAACGTATGCAGGAGATTTTGGCAAGCCGGAGCTGGGTACGAAAATTGCAGATGACATGATCAACCAGAATCAGATTGATGTCATTTTTGCAGCAGCAGGGCTAACCGGTGTAGGTGCATTACAGGAAGCGCAGAAGCAGCATAAATTCGCCATCGGGGTCGATAGCGACCAGTTTTTTATTGCGGAAAAAGCGGTAGTGACCTCAATGATTAAAAATGTAGACACTGCAATTTATACAGTAGTCAAAGGCTTTGCAGATCATCAAAGAAAATTTACGGAGAAGGATATGGTGTTTGGACTTGCGGAAGAAGGTATAGGTTTGGCGCCTATTCGTGTCGTGACACTGAATCCGGATCAGCAAAAGGTGATGGATGATTTAATGGAAAAAATCAAATCCGGCACACTTACTGTACCCACCCAATAAATTTTCGCAAACGGAGGATGAATACTGATGAAACTGCAAGGTAAACTGGTGCTTAACGCGATGATTTCCCTGATCGCTTGCCTGGCTTTAGTAGCTTATATCATTTTTGAATTGTTACGTATTAACGCTCAAAGCAGTAATCTTGTTCCAGCTATGTTGAATGTACAGCAGCTTAATGCCTATTTGATTCAGTCGGGGCAGGCGCTGCAAAATTATTCTACTTCCATGACGGAGAGCAACAAAGCCGATGTGCAAAATCAGCTAACTCAGTCTGAAAAAACGATTACTTTGCTTTCACAGGGCATGATGCAGACCGAAGCACAGCAAAAGCGACTGGATACGATTAAAACAAAATTTAACCAATTGAAAGCAGCAACGGAAAAAGCGATGAGTGCTCAGAACAGCCCAGAATCCAAACGAGAGGCCATGCGTGCCCAGGGGATTCAGAACGATGTATTTATGCTGGATCTACTGACCAAGGCGCGTTACGACCAATACACAGAAGAGTTGACCAAGAGTATTCGTTTTACTTGGCAATTAGCCTTGACAGGCGCAGTTCTACTTCTAGTGGCGGTTGGGCTATATAATACATATACCTCCAGGCAGCTTGCCCTTAGAACCCGCAAGTTAACGGATGCAGCGAAGCAAATTGCCGAGGGGAATTTAACCGTTCAACTTCCTCAAACAAAGGGCCGAGATGAACTGGACGAGCTCAATGAATCTTTCCGTGTTATGATTGGGAACTTGCGCAGCATTGTACTCTCCATTGATCAGGCGGGGAATCGTGTCGATCTGATGGCTCGGGATATTGATCAGCACAATGAGGCCATGAAGGAAATTGTGACACAAGTCAGCACATCAACAGAGGAACTTGCGATAGGTAGTCAGAAAATTGCTGAGGACCTGTCATCGACGGTTGGCGTGGTGGATGATATGCAGCAGAAGTTTGAATCAAATCTGCTGGAGACCACGCAATCCACCGCGTATAGTGAGGATGCTTTGCGTGTCATTGAGCAGGGTGCGCGTGTCATGAGTGATCAAATGCGAATCGTTGCGGAGAATCGTTCAGCAATGTCCGAAGTGGAGCAAACAGTCAGAGAGCTGGAGTCTAATGCAGCCGAGATCACAACTATGACCGGTTATGTATCTGAAATTGCCAGCCAGACGTCGCTCTTATCCTTGAATGCGTCGATTGAGGCTGCACGTGCGGGTGAAGCGGGAAAAGGCTTTGCTGTTGTTGCCAATGAAGTGAAAAAGCTGGCGAGTCAATCTGAATCTGCTGTAAAGAAAATTTATACCGCTGTTGAGGGGATCACGCAGGCTATGGATAAGGTGAAGGCTTCTGTGGAGCAAAGTCAGGAGCTGTTCCGCGAGCAGGAGAAGGCAACCTCCTCCACCGGAGAATCGTTTAGAGAGATTAGTGGCAAAGTGCAGCAAATTGCCGGCCAAGTCAGCAAGTTATCCATAGACATGAATGTATCGCGAGAACTGAGTGTACAGGTGCAGCAAGCTATTGAGAATATTAGCGCAATCACTCAGCAGTCCGCCGCAGGCAGTGAAGAGATTACGGCTTCCACGGTGGAGCAGAAGCGTTCCTTCGAGGAATCGGCTGAGAAGGTAAAGGAGCTTCGCCAGATTCGCGAGGAGATGCAGCGGGAACTGAATCGTTTTCAGGTGGAAAAGACGAGCTGACACTGTAATACGAATACCTATGCTGCTGACCAATGAAGGCAGGCAGCACGTAAGAAGAAGTTCTACCTTGTACAGGGAGACTTCTTCTTTTTATTTTTAATGATGAGACTTCTGTTAAGTTTGATTTGTAAAGGCAGGAAATTCCACTTCATGCGTCAAATAGATGTAGAGGTAATATGTCATCTAATATAGAGTAAGAGGAAGATGGACAACGTAGTCCGGAAGGATGAAGTTACAGGAATGTTGCGACTTAAGCTTCGTTTGATACTGAAAAATAAGCAGACAAGACTGATCCTGCTGCTCACGCTGTGCGTGTCGCTCGTGATCAGCGTGATCGGCTTGCTATCGTATTCAAGATACCGTGAAGGTTTGGATACCGAGCTGAACACACCTAATATAGATTTGTTGCAAATCAATCTGGATGTGACCAATCGGGCTTTCCGTGAGTCGGATAACAAGGCGCTGGATGCGGCTTACCATCCGGATGTAGAGTCTTTTATACGTATTCATACGGACGGAAAGTCGGTATCCAACAAAGCTTCCGTTATAGATCGGCTTCAGAAATATTTGAAAACCCTTTCTTCGAGCGAAGAAATTTATTCGGTTGAAGTCATTTCTTTGGAGAATCATGCTCTCATCTCCAGCAATTATGGTTATTTGCCCGATTGGAACCAGGCACCGGATACAACCTGGGTTCCCTGGATTCAGAACATTCACAAAAAGCCGCTACTGATTAAGCGAAGATGGTATGGCACGGATCAACAGCATGGCACGATAGAACTACTCTCGCTGGCTAGGCCTATAGTAGAGAATGGACAGGTCATCGGTGCAGTGTTAATCAATTTGGATTACGACCGTTTTTTCTCCAAATTGTATATTCATTTATCCAACTCGCAATACGTCTATGATCTGGAGGGTGAGCTGATCTATCCCAAGCTGAGATCGTCCTTACCCTTAAATGAGATGGGCAGGGTTTTGAAAGAGCTGGATGTGAATCCTTACGCTTATGTAGAAATTGGAGATATGGAATACATGGCGAACCAGACCTTCTCCGATGTCACGGGCTGGCGTCTAGTATCCCTCGTACCGATGGACAAGCTACTGAAAAATGTGAAGCTGGCGCGTAATATGATGCTGTGGCTGGCCTTGATCTCTATTCTGGCTGGGTGCTCAGCGGTGTACTATTACAATTATGCCGCTTTTCGCCCCATGAAAAAAATTAATAGTCTCCTGAATTCAGGCAATAAAGGAACACGCCAGGGAGGATTGTATGATCTGGAACCTGTGATTAGCAAGCTGGTTGGAGAATTTCAACGCAAATCATTGGTGGTAGAGCGAAGCTTGCCGGAGCTGCGTTCCAAATATATAGAAGATGTCATCCAGCGTAGAATGGGTGTACAGGAAATGCGTACGAAATGGGAGCAGTATTTTTCTGATTGGGACCGTACTTCTTTGGTTGTTATGGTCGTGTCGATTGATCGGTATTCTATATGGACAGCAAGCTTTCCAGAAGAGGACAAAATGCTGCTCAAATATGCGCTGAACAATATTTTGCTGGAGATGCTTGAGCCTCAGTGGAAAGCAGTCAGTGCGCCGGAGGAGGAGAATGGTCTGGTTGTCCTGCTGCAGCTCAGGGAGAGTGTATATGAAGTTGGAGCAGAGGGAGCAGCCAAAGAGAGAACATGGCTTCGTAAGAGCGTTGACAGGCTAATTCAGGTTGTTGGGGAGTATCTTCCCATGACTATTTCGGTAGGGATCGGCCATAAGGTCACAGATATTCAAGAGGTACGGGCGTCTTTTATACAAGGAAAAGAGGCGCTTAATTTACGTTTATACGAGGGGTATGGACGTTCACATATGAATATGAGCAGCAACATAAATGTGAAATGGGATTGCATAGGGGATGTGCAATCACAGGATCAGGCTCAGGATGCAAGATTACTGGACCATCGGCGTGTGGATCTGATTCGTGCTGTGGAGTCACAGGAGCCTGGTGCAAGTGCAAAGCTAGTCAGCCAGTGGGTAGAAGAACTTCGACACTATAGGACATCTCCAAACCAGGTCTACCTATTTGTTCATGAACTGCTGGAAGATTTGCTAAAATGGTGTGCCACTCAGAGTGTGACACCGCCAGATCAGCTCGCTGATTATCATTGGAATCAGATTCTGACGCTAGACCTTCAAGACATTGAGCTTTTGCTGGCCATTATCTTGAATGATATTGCAGAAAAATGGCATGGACGCCAACAGTCCAAAGATTTTGTACGCGTACAAGAGACGATCGACTATATGGAAAACTATCTGCATTTGAACATCGGGCTTCAGGAAATTGCGGATCATGTTCACATGAGCGTGTCCTCGGTGAGCAGTATGTTCAAGGAGGAAACGGGGACTACCGTTTACGATTATTTGACTGGATTACGTGTCAAAAAGGCATGCGTATTGCTATGTGAAACGCATTTGAAAATTGGTGAAATTGCAGAACAGGTCGGGTACCGAAATGAGAACAGCTTTATTCGTGTATTCCGCAAGTATAAACAAGTGACCCCAGGGAAATTCAGACAAATCAACAAATCTTCTAATGAATATGCAGATCGGTCAAAAGATCGGCGCTTTGGTGAAATCGAAGATAAATACGAGGATTAGGCGATAGATGTGGACCTCCACGGTGCGGTACATTGACTTCATGTAAGCGTGAACAATATGTCTGCAAAGGTTGGAGGTGACAACGGGTGCAAGATGGGCCCAGTTCATTTTTGGAGAAGAGGAAGCGTAATGAAGAAAAAGCCATGGCAAAAATATGTGCTGGTTGCGGCAGGAGTGGCTATGCTTTCTGCCTTGAGTATCAGTGAATATGTGGATCACCGTACCCTGCAGGATCACAGTCGTATATTTCCTGCGAAGCCAGTAACGCTTGTCGTTCCATATGCGGCGGGGGGCGGTACAGATATTACCGCAAGAGCGTTGGCTAAAGCCGCCGAAAAGCATCTCGGGCAGCCGATCATCGTCGTTAATCGAACAGGCGGTGGCGGTTCTGTCGGGCTGATGGAGGGAGCTGAGGCGCAGGCGGACGGTTATACCGTAACGTATCTGGTCGCTGAACTGACTACATTACCACATTTGGGACTGCTACCCATCACCTACGAGCGTTTTAAGCCGCTGCTTCAAACCAATATGGACCCTTCTGCCATTACGGTTCGGGCGGATGCGCCTTGGAAGACAGCGGAGGCATTTCTGGAGGATGCTAGGGTCCATCCAGGCAAGCTGAAAATGGGTAATGCAGGCACAGGAAGCATCTGGCACCTCGCTGCCGCGATGCTGGAGCAGAAAAGCGGAGTCCGCTTTACCCATATTCCTTATGAGGGAGCAGGCCCAGCAGTTTCTGCTTTAATGAGTGGATTCGTGGATGCTGTACCCGTCAGCCCCGCAGAAGTAAAGAAATACGTGGACGATGGGAAGCTTCGCATACTGGCGATCCAAGCAGACACTGTTTCGGAAGCGTTTCCAGAGGTGCCGACACTTCAGCAGGCGACTGGGCTACGTGTCCATTTTATTGGCACTTGGAGAGGGCTGGCTGTACCCAAGGATACACCGAATGAGGTGGCTCGAACGTTAGCGGATGCACTGATCAAGGGGACGAAAGACGAGCAATTCAGGGAGGAAATGCGGAAGCATGGGTTAGGGTTGCGTGTCCAGGATGCAGAGGCATTCGCACGTCAACTGAAGGATAGTCATGATACTTTCGCCAAATTAATTCCTGAACTTGGCTTAAGCCGCAAGTAAAACGGCCTTGTTTTTGCATTGGCAAAAACGAAAGGGTTGAATGAAGTTATGAAAATCAAACAAAATATCGATAAAATTCCTGGGGGCATTATGCTGGTGCCGCTGTTTATTGGCGCACTTTTTCATACGTTTACTCCATGGGCAGGTGACTATTTTGGATCTTTTACCAAGGGATTGATGACCGGTACGGTGCCCATTTTGGCAGTGTGGTTTTTTTGTATGGGTGCTTCCATAGATGTGCGAGCGACAGGCACTGTTTTGCGTAAATCAGGAACGCTCGTATTGACTAAAATCGCGGTCGCCTGGGTCGTGGCGATCATAGCGTCCAGATTGCTGCCTGTTGGCGGCGTAGAAAGTGGGCTATTTGCAGGTTTGTCGGTGCTGGCGCTGATCTCTGCTATGGATATGACGAACGGCGGGCTCTATGCCTCCATTATGCAGCAGTATGGCTCCAAGGAAGAGGCAGGAGCATTTGTGCTGATGTCACTGGAATCGGGCCCGCTGGTGACCATGCTTATTCTAGGTAGTACCGGACTGGCCGTTTTTGAACCGCAAACATTTGTCGGTGCCGTATTACCATTTTTGGTCGGCTTTATGTTGGGCAATCTGGATCATGATTTCCGTAAATATTTTGGAAACGCGACACAGGCTCTGATTCCATTTTTCGGTTTTGCACTGGGGTGTTCCATTGACCTGAGTGTTATTGTTCAGACAGGCGTACTAGGTATTTTGTTGGGTATTTTTGTCATTATCATTACAGGTATTCCGCTGATTCTGGCGGACAAATATATTGGTGGTGGCAATGGTACGGCAGGAATTGCAGCCTCCAGCACAGCAGGTGCAGCGGTAGCCAATCCAGTCATTGTTGCCAATATCAAACCTGAATTTTTGCCTGTTGCACAATCTGCAACAGCATTAGTAGCCGCTTCGGTCATAGTGACCTCTATTTTGGTGCCAATTCTGACGGCATACTGGGCCAATTATATGAAGCGCAAGGGGGAGTCCAAAGGAGCGGGACCTGTAACTCCAGGGGCGAATGTACCTAAATAAAGTTTGAATAATGAGGGCTCAATTCATCGACGTTACCATTACCCGGGAAATGTTGTGTCAGTTACAGTTACACCTTATATCCTGACATGATAAAACTTGTCCTAAAACGCTTCTGCCAACATACATATGTAAGCAGAGGAGCGTGATGGAATTGGAAAACAAGGTGCGTCGCTATTACCAGTTAAAGCAAAAGCAAAAAGAAATTGAAGGCGAACTGGCTGATTTGCGTAATGACATTACCGCTCATTGTGCAGAGCAGGAAGTATCCGATTGGGAAATTGGCAACTACAGAGTCAGGATTGTACAGCAGCACCGCAAGGAATACGATCATGCGAAATTGTATGATGCATTGCCCGATCCTCAACTATGGCGCTTGTTTTCAAAACCAGATTCTTCAAAAATTGCCAGCTTGCTAAAGCTTAAGGTCATCGCAGACGAGCAAATAAAAGATGCGGTTTCTCATAAAACGGTGACGTTGTTGCAAGTGGATAAAAAGTAAATAAAAAGAGCTGTCCCCGTTTACGGAGCCAGCTCTTTTTATTGAATGTGGTTAGTAGTCTTCCAACTATTCATCTATTAAGCTATTGATCAGACAAACCTTTTCCCATGCCTTTGAGAAAATGAATACCGAACCCCATTGCCCGGTTTACATCCGGGTCATTCATGGCCTTCATAAGATCACGCAGCCGCGTCTTTTTATTCTGCTTTAGATGCTCTTCGGCTTCATTCAAACCTGTAGTGACGCTGTTTGCCAGTTTTTTCATCAGCCCGGGGTCTACCTCGGACAGCATCCCTGCTGCACCCATCAGATTATTGATCATGTTCGTCACAGGCTTGCGCGTCGCTTGTCCTACAGCGATTTTGGCGATGGTTTCTTTGGCTTTTAGCATAGACTGGGCTGCTTCGAGAAGACCGCTGTCGTGCAGCTCCCGTACAATTTCAAGTGTCTTCTGCAATGCTGCCCCATTGTCCGCCAGATCGGCAGTCAGTTGATCCAGGGATTGTTTTTGCCGTTCTTCTGCTGTCAAAATACGTTTTCTCACAATTGAAATAGGCTTAGCCATGGTTTGACCTCCTTATTTTTGATCTACCAAATCGACGTAACCGGGACGATTCCACTTACGGTTCACTTCAACCCCATTTTGCGGATGCCGCTTTTTATAACGTGGATTGATACGAGGCAGTGGATTCTGACCATCGATCTCCAAAATTTGCATCCGTACTTTGGTTTGTTTATAGGCTGGTGTACGGGTGATGACATCAAATGCTCCACCAGTTAATAGATTGACAGCACCCTCATGGCTGGTAGAGTGCATTGGCACATAAATTTCAGTTCCCTGTACCCGGTCCGTCACCAGAACACGTAGCTTGACCGCACCATAGGGAGATTCCAGCCGAACCAGCGATCCGTCTGTAACTCCACGCTCCTCAGCCAACTCAGGGGAAACTTCCACAAATACTTTTGGAAGTTTGAGCTGAAGGCCTGTTGACTTTGTCGTCATATTTCCTTCATGAAATTGTTCGAGCAGTCGACCATTATTTAAGGTCAGATCGAATTCAGCGGGGTACTCTTTTGGTGGTACATATTCGAAAAGTCCCAAGCGTGCTTTTTTATCTGGAAAGTTAAAGCCGTTGGTATGCAGAAGCGGTGTGTTACTACCATCCGGCGATCCCCAATGGAAGCTGTTCCAGCCTTCCAATACGTCATAATTACATTGGGAGAAAAATGGAGTGAGCGCCGCCATTTCCTCAAAAATTTCACTCGGATGACTGTAATCCCAATCAAATCCCATGTGCTTGGCAAATTGGCTGAAAATCCACCAATCCGGTTTGCTGTCTCCTACAGGGCGGAGCGCCTCGTATAAACGCTGTACGCGACGTTCGGTGTTTGTGAAGGTTCCGTCTTTTTCGAGTGAAGGTACGGCTGGCAAAATGACATCAGCGAATTCAGCTGTCTTGCTCAGAAATACATCCTGAACGACAAGGAAATCCAAATTCGCCAGCATTTCTTGGGTATGGTTGGAGTCCGCATCCACCCATGCCATTTCTTCTCCAGCGATATACATACCTTTGAGCTTACCCGTCTCAATGGCTTCCAGCATTTGAATGTTGTCCAGTCCGCGTTGGCTTGGAATTTGTACGCCGTAGGCCGCTTCGAACTTGGAACGAATGGCATCGTTCGTTACGGGCTGATAGCCAGGGAAAATATCTGGCATCGTACCCATATCGGCAGCGCCCTGCACATTGTTATGACCACGAAGCGGATATGCGCCTGCACCCGGACGCATAAAGTTGCCAGTCACCAGCAGCAGGTTGGCAATTGCAATCGAAGTGTAGGAGCCTGCGATGTTTTGTGTCACGCCCATACCCCAGCAAATGGCCGTGCCATCCGCTTCGTGAATCATGGTTGCTACCTGAATCAGCGTCTCTTTGGAAATGCCAGTTTCCTGTTCGGCGAATTCCAAGGTGAAGTTCTCCAGCAATTTCAAATATTCAGGATAGAAATTTACATGTTCCTCAATGAATTTAGCATCATGCCAGTTTTGCTCAATGATGTATTTGGCTACAGCGGATAACCATACATAATCCGTACCTTGCTTCGGACGCATGAACAGATCTGCGCGTTCTGCCATTTCATGTTTGCGCAGGTCCACCGAGATCAGCTTTTGACCATGCAGCTTATGCGCACGTTTGATGCGGGTAGCCAGCACAGGATGTCCTTCTCCCGGCGCACAGCCGACCAGTATGACCAAACCTGCTGAGGCAATGTCTTTAATCGTACCGCTGTCTCCGCCGATGCCTCCGGTGTATTGTAGACCCCATGATGCAGGAGATTGGCAATACCGTGAGCAGTTATCAACGTTATTCGTTTGGAACACCTGACGAGCCAGCTTTTGCATCAGATAATTTTCTTCAATGGTAAATTTGGACGAAGAAATAAAGCCGAGTGCCTCGCCGCCGTAGGTTTCTTTGATCGCTCCCATTTTGCTGGCCATCAGGCTCAAGGCTTCTTCCCAGGTTGCTTCCACGAATTCGTCTCCTTGACGAATTAAAGGCGAGGTCAAACGCTGATCGCTATTCACAAAATCCCAACCGAATTTCCCTTTGACGCATGTCGAAATGCCGTTAACAGGCCCCTCAGAGGTAGGTTGTACCTTCAAAATTTTGCGGCCTTTGGTCCAAACTTCAAAGCTGCAACCTACACCACAAAACGTGCAGACGGTTTTTGTTTTTTTCGTACGGGTTTCACGCATCGCTGCTTCAGCTTCCGAAATTGCAAAAATACCGCTGTAGCCTGGCTCCACTTCCTTAATTAGATCAACCATTGGATTTAATAAATCCTTATTTATGCCGCTCATGAAGCCGGCCTCTCCCAGCATGGACTTTTCCATCAAGGCGTTACATGGGCAGACCGTTACACACTGACCGCAGCTGACGCAGGAGGAATCGTTAATTGCAACTCCTTCATCCCAGATCACGCGAGGGCGTTCAGCCTCCCAGTCGAGGGACAGTGTTTCATTGACCTGAAGGTTCTGACATACCTCTACGCATTGGCCGCATGCAATACATTGATTGGGATCATAACGGTAAAAAGGGTGGGACATATCCACTTCTGTGGGATCAACCTTCGGTCGATATGGATATTTTTGATGTTCAATTTCCATAAGCTCTGCGGTGTTATGCAGTTTACAATTACCGTTGTTGTTATCGCACACTGTACAGTAGAGGAGGTGATTTTCCAGCAAACGATCCATAGCCTCGGTTTGAGCTGCTTTTGCGCGATCTGAATGTAGATGAATATTCATTCCATTCGTAGCAAGTGTTGAACAGGAGCGTACAAGCTTTCCGTCTACTTCCACGATACATGTGTCACAGGTGCGGATCGGATCCACTTCGGGAACGTAACACAGTTGGGGATGGGCAATATTGTTTTCGTTGATTACTTCAAGAATGGTTGCACTGCTATTCGTTTTCAGTTCCTGTCCGTTTAATGTAATTTTGATCGTACTATCCGTCACGGTTCAGGCTCCTTTCAGATTTTGAATTTTAAAATTGGGAACAAAAAAACTCCACCATAAACACAAGTGCTCGTGTTTAAGCACTTGTGTTTATGGTGGAGTAGTGACCAAGCTCTAGGTCCTGGAGGCCAATCCGCCATAGAAGTATGTATTAATACCAGACAGTACGCACCGTCTGTATATCAATAAATTGAATATGTCATTTTCTGCATGTCATCTGGTGTAACTATAGCGTAAAATTTAAGATAGTTCAACGGTGATTTATTAAAATTTTTAATCGATAATGATTATCAATTGAGAAAGCGAAAAATCATTGACAAACGTTCCAGGATTGCTAACAATAGGAATGTATCTATTTGAGAGCATTCGTGAATGGAGTGTACGTGAGAATCGCGTATATTTTATTTGGCGCAGCGCTTGTTAGTTTGATTTTTCTATATCACATGATGTGAGGATTCGTAAAATCCTGATGTAGATAAATTAACCGGCATTTAGCAGATTCTTCGGTATTCATAAGCGAAGAAGTTGTTGTGATGCCGGTTTTTTGGTTCAGTTTAGAGTTTAAAGAGGTTTATTAATGAAGACGGATTGAGGTGAACGGGATGGCGAACCGCAGCGACGATCAATGGAATCGTCCGTTACGGGACTTGAGAATATCCGTCATAGACCGATGTAATTTTCGGTGCCGATATTGTATGCCTGAAGAAATATTTGGCCATGACTATCCGTTTTTGCCAAAAGAAAAAATATTGACCTTTGCGGAAATTACCCGCCTTTCTCGTATCTTTGTCTCGCTGGGTGTTACAAAGCTGCGCATTACTGGGGGTGAGCCGTTGCTGAGGAAAGATTTGTCCTCGCTCATTCATTCGCTAACTCAACTCGATGGGGTCGAAGATATTGCCATGACGACAAACGGTGTCTTTTTGCCTAAATATGCAGCGTCACTACGGGAGGCGGGGCTGAAGAGAGTGACAGTTAGTCTGGATTCGCTTGATGATGATCGATTCCGCCGAATGAACGGGGGGAGAAGCAGTGTAAAGGCGGTGCTGGAAGGTATTGAGGCTGCAGCTCAAGCGGGAATGCAGGTGAAAATAAATATGGTCGTGCAAAAGGGCTTTAACGATCAGGATATCGTGCCCATGGCCGACTATTTTCAAAAGAAAAAGCATATTTTGCGCTTTGTTGAATTTATGGATGTAGGCAACACCAATGGCTGGAAATTGGATCAGGTTGTTTCCAAGCAACAGATCATCGAAACGATCCACGAGCACATGCCGTTAGAACCTGTTCCACCCCAATACAAAGGTGAGGTAGCGACGCGCTATAGGTATCTGGACAGAGACGGGGAAATCGGCATTATTTCATCCGTTACGGACGCTTTCTGCTCCACATGTACACGGGCGAGAATTTCTGCTGAGGGCTCCTTGTACACATGCCTGTTTGCGTCTAAAGGGTACAAGCTTCGCACGATGCTGCGGTCCGAGCAATCCGATGATGAGATTAGATCTTACATTGAGCGTGTATGGAGAGGACGTACCGACCGCTATTCAGAGGAACGGTTGACTCATACAAAGCAAGCATCGTCCAAAATTGAAATGTCACATATCGGCGGGTGAACCAAAGAGCCAGCCTGTCAGAAACAAGGGAGTTGAGCACATGGAAAAGCCGGCTGAGGTAAAACGCGAGATCCTACGTTACCGGGACGGTCAAATCAAGCGTTTTGAAGACACAGTGGTGACGGAGTATCCGGTGACCATTAAAATCAATCAGCAGGAATTTGCCACCATGGTTTGTACACCAGAGTATGTAGAGGATATGGCAGTAGGCTTTTTGGCCTCTGAAGGCGTCATTCAACGGTATGATGATATCGAAGATATTTGGGTTCAGGAAAAAGAAGGATTTGTTCATATTAAAACCCGTCGGATGAATGAGTTTTATCAAAACTTTCATTCCAAACGATACATTACCTCCTGCTGCGGAAAAAGTAGACAGGGATTTTACTTTATAAATGATGCCAAAGTGGCAAAAAGAATGAATGATGCTCATGTTACGGTATCTTTCGATGACTGTTTTCGGCTGATGAATTTGATGCAAACCTCGGCACATACGTTTCAGGAGACTGGTGGCGTTCACAATGCTGCGCTGTGTGATAAAGACGGAATAATCCTGTCCAGAATGGATATCGGCCGACACAATGCGCTCGATAAAATCTATGGGTACTGCCTAAAGCATGATATTATATTACAAGATAAAATCATCGTATTCAGTGGGCGCATCTCGTCTGAAATTTTGTTGAAGGTTGCGAAAATTGGTTGTGAGGTTGTTTTGTCCAAGTCAGCTCCCACAGAGCTTGCACTTGAATTGGCAGAGGATCTCGGGATTACTACCGTAGGTTTTATACGAAGTCGTTCTTTGAACGTGTACACGCACACGGAGCGGATTGATGAACTGGTAGAATCTAAAATATAATATAAAAAATAATCAATGTAGACCATCATCGTTAACCAGCATGGAATAAAACCTTTCGAGGTATTAGTTCATGTTGGTTTTTCTTGGTGTATATGCGATGGTCATTCTTGTACTGAAAGGGGGGAACCTACTTAATGAACTATCATATTCAAGTATTTGCCGGACTTGCAGAACTGATGGGAAAGCCTATGATCACGGTGTCTGCTGATCAGGAAACGATGACCGTCAGCGAATTAAAAGACTTGCTGTCCAAATATTTTCCTGAAGCAGCGGCCCAGTTGCAGGGGGCTTTTGTTGCCAGAAATCAGGCCTACGCCGCTCCTGAGGATCTGGTTAGTATACATGATGAGATTGCGATTATTCCTCCGGTTTCAGGAGGATGAGTTTCAATAACAGATTAGGTGAATTCGATAGATAGGGTGTATTAAAGGGGGGCGGGTGCATAATGCAATATCATATTCAATTATTCGCAGGTATGGCGGAACAATTTGGTGACGTGATCACTATGGAACTTTCACAGGAAACGGTGACCATTGCAGACATTCGAACAAGGCTGAATGAGCTGTACCCGGAGATAGCTTCACAACTGTCAGGTTCTTTTTTTACCCATCATAAGAAGTTGGCTTCTCCAGATGAACTTGTGCTTCCATCAGACGCAATTGCTCTTCATCAGTCAGCACCCGGAATGGAGACAGTCGTTTCAAAATGTGGCTTATACGCTATTACCTACGATCCGATTGATGCTGATGAGGTAACCTCCAAGGTACACGACCCTTCACATGGGGCTTCATTGACCTTTAATGGTACGACTCGGGAATTTACACAAGGTCAGCGAACGGTGCTGCTTGAATATGAAGCATATGTGCCGATGGCCATGAACACGATGAAGCAGATAGGTGACGAAATTGCAGATCGTTGGCCGTCAACGCGCACTGCTATTACACATCGGCTTGGTACGGTAAGGATTGGAGAGACCAGCGTCGTGATTGCTGTTTCTGCTGCGCACCGTGATGCTTGCTACGAGGCCAGTCGCCATGCCATTGAACGCTTGAAGCAAATCGTACCGATTTGGAAAAAGGAAGTGTGGGAGGACGGCTCGGAGTGGAAGGGGCACCAGCTAGGTGGCTGGAATCCTCATAACACCCCATAACTTCGAGTTAGGCGGGACATCTGGACTTTTATCTTGTCTGATCAACTTGCAGCAATTAATGGATAAGAAGTATGGGGGCGTAAATTAACATGTCTGAAATGAAAAAGGACCCAATAACGGATGCTGATGCAAAAGCACACACGCAGGCGTCTCACGCCCGATATTCAAGGCAGGAATTATTCGGAAAAATCGGGCCGACAGGACAAAAAAATATCCGCAGCAAGCATGTATTAATGGTAGGTGCTGGAGCACTGGGAACTGCGAACGCGGACATGCTGGTGCGAGCGGGCATCGGACGGTTGACGTTGGTAGACCGAGATTATGTAGACTGGAGCAACCTGCAACGCCAGCAGCTCTACGACGAAGCGGATGCCCATGAACAGATACCCAAGGCAGTGGCCGCCCAGAGGCGATTGCAGCAAATCAATTCGGACGTGGACATCCGTGCGCTAGTCCAAGATGTATCACTGGAGGAAATCGGCGATATTGCCGCAGGGGTGGACCTCATCGTAGATGCCACTGATAATTTCGATACACGTCTGCTTTTGAACGATTACGCTGTAAAGCACCAAATCCCCTGGATTTATGGAGCGTGTGTTGGTAGCTACGGGACAACCTTTACGATCGTTCCAGGACAGACACCCTGTCTGCATTGTCTGCTCGGAACTGTACCGCTCGGCGGTGCCACCTGTGATACGGTCGGTATCATTAGTCCAGCTGTACAAATGGTGGCAGCTTACCAAAGTGCCGAAGCATTGAAGCTGCTGACTGGGGACAATTCAGCCTTACAAGGCAAGCTGATTTCCTTCGATCTATGGAATAATCAACATCAGGCGATCCAGATCAGCGCCATGAAAAAAATAGATTGTCCGACGTGTGGTGAGCATCCAGTGTATCCATTTCTACAATCGGAGCATCAGGCTAAAACGGCTGTACTGTGCGGACGTGATACGGTTCAGATTCGACCAGTCACGGGTGCTGTACGTGATCTGAACGAAGCGGCACGCCTGCTATCCCGCCAAGGGGGCAAAGTGGAGCATAATCCATATCTAGTATCCGTTGTCATTGGAGCGCATCGGTTGGTTCTTTTTCAGGATGGACGTGTTCTGATCCATGGCACCAAGGATATCGCCGAGGCAAGATCTATTTATCACAAATATTTGGGTTGACCCAATAGATTTGGACCGTTATGAGATTGCATTGTCAACTCATTTCGGAATTTAGAGGACAGGGGAAAAACAAATTGAAAAAGAGATTCGGGTACATATTCACGTTTGTTGGATTGTTGGCATGGGTTCTGGCTGGGTGTTCGTCTCCGGCTGCTGTACAGTCGACACCGTCCGCACCCAAAACAGAGTTGATTGTATCTGCCGCTGCGAGTCTTCAAGATAGTCTGAATACGCTCAAGGATCAATATGAAAAGCAGCACCCAGATATCAAGCTTACCTTTAACTATGCTTCATCCGGTACTTTACAAAAACAAATTGAGCAGGGTGCACCCGCTGACGTATTTATATCGGCAGGCATGAAGCAAATGAAGGTTTTAACCGATGTTTCATTAGTGGAAAAAGATAGCGTACTGCTTCAAAATAAACTGGTTGTGGTTGTTCCGCAAGATAAGGCGAACAGCACGGATAACAAAAGTATTACACTCAATGATCTGACAAATCCTTCTTTCCTAAAGCTTGCTGTTGGGGAGCCTACTACCGTTCCAGCCGGACAATATTCCAAAGAATCGCTGACAAAGGCCGGATTGTGGGACAAGCTGGAACCGAAGATGGTATTCGCCAAAGACGTAAGACAGGTATTAAACTATGTTGAAACAGGTAATGCCGATGCTGGACTCGTTTATTTGACAGATGCCAAATCATCCGATAAAACAGTCGTAGCACTAGAAGTACCTGAGGAATTGCATGCACCTATCCTGTATCCAGAAGGTATTGTAAAAGCAACCAAACACAGCAAGGAAGCAGGCGAGTTTGTCGATTTTCTGCGTACAGATGAAGCCATGAGCGTATTCAGTAAAGATGGATTTTCAGCTCCAACAGAAAAGAAATAGAATTCACAGATAAAGGAGGGGGTCCCGTTGGATTGGTCGGCTTTTCTTCCTCCGGTTATCGTATCTGTCAAAGTCGCTGTCGTTGCCAGCATTATTGTCTTTTTATTAGCAACTGTGGTAGCTCGGATGATGGCGAACTGCAAGCTGCGGAGAGGAATCAGTGTGATTGAGACCGTTCTACTTCTTCCACTTGTTTTGCCTCCCACTGTTGTCGGCTTTATATTGCTCATCTTGCTGGGAAGGAAAAGCTGGATTGGCACTGCCTTTGAAAGCCTGTTCCAGCAGACCATTGTATTTACGTGGGGAGCCGCAGTGGTGGCGGCCGTAGTTGTTGCTTTTCCACTGGCTTATCGGACGATCAAAGCAGGTTTTGAAGCTGTAGAACCCGAAGTAGAGCAGGCTGCACGTGCGCAAGGTGCCAACGAATGGCAAGTGTTTCGCCATATTACGATGCCCCTTGCCTACCGACCGCTTATTTCAGGGTACATTCTCGGATTTGCCCGAGGGTTAGGGGAATTTGGTGCTACACTGATGCTTGCGGGTAATATTCCTGAACAGACTCAAACCCTGCCTACGGCGATTTACACCGCGTCCGAGGTCGGAAATATGACACTCTCCTGGAGCTGGGTAGCCGTCATTATCCTATTCTCTTTTATCATGTTGATGCTATCGAATCGACTGGTGAAGGACTAGTCCGTTTGGATTCAGTAATATACGCAGTCTGTCCGATCGGGCGGGCTGCGTTTTCTTTTCTATGACGTTCAATGGTAAGCATGTTCCAAGAATCACTTTCGCTTCATCTCTGTTTTATATGATAGGAATCGGTTATGATGGAAATAGTAACAAGGATTTTAGTAGATTTAGGAGAGCGGTGCGATATGAGAAAGGAAACGGGTTTTAACGAAATTATTCGAAAAGTACGTAAAGAGCTATTTGGAAAAGGCCCGGAACGCATACATACAACCTTTGTAGATAATATGGCCATCACAATGCTATACGGCAATTTAACCCCATCTGAAAAATTTCTTGCACAAGAGGTTGCAGGAAGAGAGATGGTGCATGCAGCTCGAACCAAAATGGTACAAAAAATCTATCCTGTACAGTTCAATAAAGAACTGGAGGAGTATATGGATTCCCGCTTACTGCATCTTTTTTCAGATATTAAAGTGGAGGAGGATATAGCCATCTCCGTTTTTGTGTTCGAGGATAATATTGCTGTGAAATAAAAAGAAATTGGAACCCACAATATCCATATTGTTGGAGAGTTCGGCTGCACCTTTGATTGATTTCGATGTTTGGATGCAATGAAAAGTGAAGGAGCTACATAGTTTATGAAAAAAGATGATTTTGGAAATAGAATGAAGGAATATGAAAATGCTTATAGATTAAGTCTGCCCCGCCGTTTACCCGTAATTATCAGAATCGATGGTGCTCATTTTCATACTTTTACACGTGGGATGACGAAACCTTTTGATGAAAAGTTAATCTTTGCATTATGGGAGACGTGCAAATATTTGGCTTATAATATTATGGGCTGTAAACTGGTGTACCATCAGAGTGATGAAATCTCTCTGCTTCTTACGAATTATGACAAATTAACGACACAATCATGGTTTGAAAATAATCTTCAAAAGATGGTGTCTATATCTGCCTCTTTGGCTACTGCCAAATTTAATGAGGAAATCCAGAAAGTTTATCCGGATAAGCCTCTAGCCACTTTTGATGCAAGAGCATGGGTTTTGCCTCACGATGAGGTTGCCAACTACTTTCTATGGAGACAACAAGATGCTACTAAAAACAGCATTTCTATGGTAGCTCAAGCTTATTTTAAGCATTCAGAACTACAAGGATTGAACGGAAGTCAGCTCCAAGACAAGCTTTTTGTGGAAAAAGGACTGAACTGGAACGACCTTCCGGTCTGGCAAAAGCGGGGAATCTGTATTACCAAACAACAGTATAACAAAGGAGAAGCCGTCAGAAGCAAGTGGGATGTTGATCATGACACGCCAATCTTTTCACAAAATAGAGATTATATTAACCAATATGTATATCTGAACAAGGATGTGTGAGGTTTGGAGTGTGTCATTTTTATAGGAATTCAGGCTTCGGGCAAATCGACTTTTTATAAAGAACGATTCTTCAAAACACATATGCGAATAAATCTTGATATGCTTAAAACACGAAATAGGGAAAATATGTACCTTCAGACCTCCATCGAAACGATGCAGCGTTTTGTAGTGGACAATACAAATCCCACAGTCGAAGAACGAAAGAAATATATAGATGCTTGTAAAAACAAGGGATTTAAAATCATTGGCTACTACTTTGAACCTGATTATGCTGAATCTATTAAGCGTAATGAGCAGCGCACAGGCAAAGAGTATATTCCTGAAATCGGTATTAAAAGTGTAATGAGTAAACTAGAGGTCCCAAGTTACGAAGAAGGATTTGATGAAATTTACAGCGTGATTTCGAGTGAGGGGACGTTTCGGATCGAAAAGCAACCATAGAACCGTATAATTTAGGAGGAGCATCTATGAACATACCAGAGAGATTTATCAAACGTTTTCCAGCATACGAGGACGTATTTGCCAGCGATCTTGAACATCACCGCAAACACTTTCTGCCAATTTGCTCGATTAATCTCCAATTTTTATTTCCAGAGCAGGACGAGTGGCTTCATTTTGTTTCCGTAAAAGAAATCCACGAAGGCTGTGTGGGTGAAAATACTCAGCAATTTCATACCTTATATACCAAGGAAGATATGCTGGGATTCGATGTAATTGACGGCAAATACAAATTCGAAGCAGACTGGAATTATTTTAGTCTTCATCAGAAAGCGCAGCTGGAAGCTACCTATGAAGCGCTGAAATCTACCGGGGATAAAGCGTACCTACGTATGAAGAGAGAAGTCATGGCGTTGGACGGACTGGAGCAGGTGTACACAGCTAATGAACAAGATTACGAAGCTCGCAAAGCATTTTTCTTAGAAAATAATAAAATCTATCCTTATTCCTCCTTTGGAGAGGCCAAAAAGTCTGTGGAAGAGCTCACCCACGATTTTGAGGAAAAGCAATCCAGTGGTTGGGGGCTAAGCTTTCCCGAAGTCAACGGTATTCTGGATGATATTGCATTTCAGTCTGATGAGGCTCAAAGCTACATCAAGGAATATGACGAATCCTTGGAAGAGATGCTTAAGTTCGAGCAAACTAACTTGCTTCATGTGCCTAAACGTACCAATGGTGAGACATTTACATATATCGGTTCTTTCACCGGGTATTATTTTCAAGCGTTTGGAGCTGATACGGTTTACTTATTTTATGATCGAGAATTAAAGAAAGCGGTAATTTGCTTCGAGTATTCCTAGGATATAGAAAAAGCTCCCCAGACGGGAGCTTTAAAATTTATTTCTTATTGATCTTCACGTCGTGCTCTTTAGCAAGTGTGTTAACCTGTTCACCAAAATCTCTGAATAGCTTTTTACCCTCGCTTAGCTTGGTATTACCCTCATTAATTAAGTTCAGATCCCCTTTTTCCAACGCATCGACCATCGTAATGAGTGCTTCCTTTTGAGTGCTAACTGCCTTGATGTAGGTTTCGTGGACAGCTCGTACCTCAGGAGTTTCCGTCTTTACTGCCTCAACCTTATCCAGGTATTTGGTGTATTCTGGGATAATATCATCTCGTAACGTATTATATAGTGTTTCATCATCTGTGAAGTTATCCCCGGTCACGGATTCATATTTTTCAGTTACTGCTTTTTCATCTTGTGCTAACGGAAGCATTCCGTCATTCACATAGGTAATTAAATCTTTTTTTACTGGATCGGTAGAGCAAGCTGACAAAATTGAAAAGCAACACAATACTAGCATAAATACGGTGAGTTTTTTCATCTGTATTCCCCTTTTTTATGTATGTTTATGGGTAATTCGACGCTCATATAGGCTAAAAGTACTACCCATATCTATTTATTATATCGTATAAACAAGAGATTGGTAGGGTTTTTATGGTAAAATAGTGTCTAAAATAAGTTTATTGTCCCAGAATTATCATATAATCTATTGACTCTAGGGGTTTCTATTTTAGGGAATGAAGACTAAAAAATATTTACACAATATATTCCATTAGAACCAAGAATGTTTTATGATAGAGACAACAGCCTAGAATTGCCCTGGTTCTCCAGGGTATAGCGGGAATTCCTTAAACCATTTGAGAGGGGATTTCAGTATGAAGAGGTTCAGAAAGGCTATTTCAGTTATGCTAAGCTTGATGCTCCTGTTTGCTTTTGGGATGACTGCAAACGCGAGTCAAGGTACAGAGTTGAACAAGGAGAAACAAGCTATTGAAGCTGATTCCAGTTTTCAGCTAACAACGAACAACGAAGATGTTATTGAGCGTTTAACCCGGGTGGACAAGCCTGAAGGTATTACATCCTCCGTTTATAACATGCAGGAAAATATCAATTTCAAAGCACCAGAGACATTCTCTTTGAAAAGGGAGACCCTTCCTTCCCTGAAAGCTAGTCCAACGGCAGCCACAGCTTCTTCTGCTACGTATTCAGGTACAATTACGGAAGAGGGAGGCACGCAGTTTTTATATCCGATTTATGTGAAGCCAGGTGAATTGTTGCAGGCACAGTTGGATGGTCCATTTTCAGAGCAGCTTGACTATGACTTATACTTGTACGAATTTGATATGACAACAGGGGATATCAACCCCAATGCTATTGACGCCTCCACCTATGGAACCTATTTTAACAAGTATGAACAGGGATCGGCATCACTTCCTGAAAACGTAGGAAGCCGCAATGCTACCGGATCTGAGAAAGCTTACGCAGTTGCAGTCCATTCCAAAAAGGGATCGAGCATAAATGATCCTTTCTATTTAACCGTGGATGTAAACTCCCAATATGATGCCTATGAACCGGATGAGAGTGCTTTTCATGCCTATAACTTTACATTTAGTACAGGGGGATCTACCCTTAATTCACGCTCCATTCATTCAGGAATTGACAATGATTGGTATCAAATCACAATTCCTGCGAATCGCAATTATGATGGTTTGAATGTCAAACTGGACAGCACTTCGGAAAGCTACGGTTACAAAGCGGAAGTTTATGGGGCTCTTAGTGGCAACCAAATGGCGCTTCTGCCGCAAACCAATCATAATGTCACTTTGAATACGGGAACCTACTATGTGCGAGTGTACACCACAAACCAGTATTCACCCGACCATTTATATGCACTCACACTTAAACCAGTACTTCGGGCTGGAAAAATTGTAATTAACGGTTATGACTCTAAAAACGGTCCGAATGACTATCCATCCTACTCTTACGGTCGCCATTATCGGGTTAATGGAAACACCAGCCTGACTGTAAAGGGTGTTGTTACTACAACGGATAATTATCCAGTAGCAAATGCACCAGTTAATGTGACATGGTTGAACCAGAACTGGACTGAAAGCAGCGGGAATCGAACTCGTACAGGTACTGGTTATACGGATCAAAATGGAGCCTTTAGTGTGACCCTTTCCCTGCCGCATTCTACGGGAAGTATTGCAGAATACTTGTCTGGTCCCATAAGCTTTACACATTACTATGATCTTTCAGGTGTAGCTGCCCAGGTGTCAGGTACTTCACTTACAGCTACAGATATTGTATATCACTTTGCTTATAGCATTTATGGCGGTTGATGTACTGTTCTATTAAGCAGTGACAGCGTCAGCTTGTTTGTTTAACAATTCACATTCAGAGTCAGGAGCTTGCTTCAAAAATTGTTCATTTTTAGGACAAAGCATATATTCATTCCATATATGCTTTGTCCGATATATATAGCGACAGGGTTACATAGATTGTACATACGCCTTAGATTGCCTGTTACAAACATGACAGGAGGAAATAGGATGAATTTTGAACCTCTTAGAGCACAACAAGCGGTTCTTAGCTCTGGTAGCTTACGGATAGACCCGGCAAGCAAGCAAGTTCTATCCCCCCAGCTACATGAAGAAAAACTCTCCAGGTTCGTCGTTCAGGACACTGTGGAGATTAGTGAAGCTGGCAGAAAGCTGGCTGAAGGGGCCATCGTGTCGCATGCTGCCAAGTATTTTGGCACAACACAGATCAATGATGCATTAAACCGAGTTTTGGAAGATCAGCCGGAAGAAGTGTCCAATGCAGTATACAACATGATTCAATCCAATTTTATCGTCGACGGAACGGTAACGGATGAGAAGCAGCGCGCGGTGCTGCTGGAAATGGGAGTTTCCCAATCCAAGTATATTGCAGATCGTTACATGGAAGGCGATAAAGCCAAGGAATTTATGAAAACCATGAACCAGATAGCTGGTATTGCCTTGACACGAACTATGGATTCAGAGACCGGGGATATTAGCTACACGACTCCAGCAGATCGTCCGATAGGTGCCCCTGAGGATTACGTTAAACTATCGGAAGTGATGAAACAGGTAGATCCTCAAAAATATACTGCGTTCATGAATGACATCAAAGGTGGAGGAAATGGATTAAGCCAGCTGTTGAGTTTTGCACAAAAGGTTCCTCAAAACCCCGATTGGATTAATAAATACAAAGAGCGTACAGAACAGACTGAAGAGCTGTTAAATAAACCACAATTAACGAATCAGTTTGACAAAGCGGATACATCCTCAGCTTCTGCGTTTATGAACAGTATGCAAAATCTTCTTAAGGAATCTTCTCCTGCTCAGGACTCTTACATGCAGAATATGCGGGGATTTTTTCGAAACTTGGGTGTTCAGGTTGATTAAAACTTCAAAACGATCGCTGAGATGAGAAATTCGAGAATTTATTACAGTTCATTTTGCTGTTCTGTTTACATCCTGCTTGGAACGAAGTATAATAGCTTCAAAACATACTCGTGAACTTGAGGAAGCACCTCAAACTCAGGCATTATTGCCTTGGTTTGGGGTGCTTTTTCTATTTTAGTCAAAGCGAGTACGTAGAAATCTTTGAAAATAAAATAAAGTAAGGAGAAGTGATATGTATCGAAAAAATAAACGAAGGGTTAGGAAGCACAGTAAATGGGTGTATGGAGCACTGGCTTTACTCCTCTTATTGATGACCATTCCTATATTCCCGCAAAGGGTATCAGCTGCTACCCAAGAAATCATAGGAGGCCCTTTTTGCCAAAACAATTTGCCAGGTGGGGGCGACAGTTGGGGCTCTTGGTCAGGAAGTGGGATAGGAGCAACGGAAGTATACACTGGCATGGGCTCGGCAAGGTATAAATGTGATGGGACTACACAGCCGACAAATCGTTTTATTGATATTGGAAGATCTATTAAGACTTCTGATTACAGGGTTTTTGTTTACATTGAGGGGTCTTATCATACCGATATATATACATCTAATGCCGCAGCAGGCGACAGTTGGAGACCTAACGGAACGAATTTATATACATGGACTAATGTAACGAAATTCTATGCCAATAGCGATTACCAGGGAAAATGGATAGATATCACCGACTCTATTACATTAAGGGATGTTCGATATTTCAGAGCGATGGGAACTAGTCAACAGACAAGTAATGAAATATCCAGGTTTGGAATCCGTATTATTCCCAAATCAGACTTGATGCCTAAACCACCCCAGATTCACGCAGACGCAGGGGGACAAGCTGTTACAGGGTGGACCAAAAAGCCTGTAACCGTGTGGATCGATGGAGATGTAGCTCCTGAAGGATTAAAACACTATGAATATAGCCTGAATGGAGGAGCATTTCAGCAATTTATCGGGCCTTTCACTGTTTATGACCATGGTGTAAATACAATTTATGCTCGTACAGTGGATGTGAATAACCAGTATAGTGGTCTTTCTTCCGCGAATGCCCGGATAGACAGGATGCCACCCACTCCCCCCAATATAGACGTAACAGGAAACAGTAATGAATATGCCGTTTTATTACAACCGGGTGCAGACGATTATTCTGGACTAGCTCATACTCAATTTCGTTTGACCGGCGTTGTGAATCAGGATTGGCAGGATTACGGTGGAGTGTTTCATGTGAATCAAGACGGCAAAAGCACGATATATGCTCGTTCCATCGATAGCGTCGGTAATGTGAGCCGGGAGGTAAGCAAAGAAGTCACGATTGATAAAAAGGGGCCGACGGCTCCTCTTATACGGGTTAGCGAAACAGGTCCAACAAACCGTGATGTGAATATTGCCATTGAGTCAGGAAGTGACTCTACAAATGGAATTAAGATGACACAGTATCGTTTGAGTCCAACAGGGGAGTGGCTGACATACAATGGCACTTTTACATTGAATGCAGAAGGGAGTTATGAGCTATCAGCGCGGACGATCAATAATCTTGATGTGTCTAGTCCAATTGTGACTCAATCGGTCCTGATTGATCGTACCAAACCAACTCCTCCGAAAGTTGCGTTTTCTGAGGTAACGAATCCTACCCGATATATCAATAAGCCAGTACAATTTACGCTCTCAGGTGTAACGGATACTACAGCCTTACATTATGAATATCAATTGGGGTCTGGCGCTTATGTGCCGGGTTCATCGGGAATATTAAATAGTTCAGGGATTGTAGAAGTAACTGCTCAGGCTGTAGATGCAGCTGGAAATCGAAGCGTTCCGGTGACTGCAAAAACTTATATCGATTTGGAACAGCCGAGCATCCAACTGACACCCAACTCGCGTGAATGGAAGGATACCCATATTGACGTGAAGATACAATATGCTGACCAGCATTCGGGGATTGAACCATCGACAATGCAGTATAAAGTCACGAACAGTCCCGATTCACCCGAAAACTGGGAGACTGCAGTCGATCCCATAGTCCAGCTGGATCTTTCAAATGAAGGTGAATGGTATGTCCATGCGAAGGTAAAAGACCAGGCAGGAAACATCTACGAAAGGGTCAGCAGTGCACTTCGCATTCAAAAGCAACCGCAGTCGGTTGTGCTGTCGGCAACATCTGTACGCAACACAGAGGTTGATTTGCAATGGACTCTACCCTCTGGTCTTAACGATGGTTATGTCTATACAGTCCGGAATCTAACAACAAATGAGGTTTGGGATGTTAGCCATCCAACCAATTCTTTTACAGATACAGGGCTACTAGGAGGACATGAATATGAGTATGAAGTGCGATGTAGTAATCATGTAGGTGGCAATGCGTATTCCAATCGAGTGCATGTATTAACGTTACCTGATGCCCCAGATCACGTCCAGTTGCGACCGGTCTCTCGTCATTCAGCAGAAATTATGGCCGAATTTACGCCAGTTTTTTCAGCTAATAAATATAGTATTACAGCAGCGGACGCAAATACGGGAGAAATCATATTTAAGGATACGGTTACACAGGATGTGTATAACTCAATTAAGGGGATGGAGCCTGGTAAGTATTACGAAGTTTCTGTATCCGCTATAAACGACACGGGAGAGGGGGCAGCAAAGCATGTATCTTTTTTAAGTCTACCAGACAGCCCAAGCGGATTCCGAAATGTAACCATAAGAGAAGATGGAATCGACTTGAAGTGGAATTCTGTAATCACTGCCACCTACTACGCCCTTGAGCGAGACGAGGTCTCGGTTTATAACGATGTATATACAGAATTTACCGATACTGAGCTTCAGGCAGGAACGGAGTATAGCTATCGTATATCTGCCGAAAATGCAACAGGATTTGGAGACTACGCTCATCTCGGCGTTATGACATTGCCAGATCGGGTAACTACACTTTCAAGTGTAACCAAGGATGTATATTCTGTCGGTGTAGCGTGGCAAGATGTGCAGGGGGCTGAAGGGTACATCTTGAATGTTAACGATGAACCAAAGGTGCAGATTCCGCGTGATATCCGTTCATATACTTTTGAGGGCTTGCCAGCAGGCAGATCTGCCAATATTAAAATTCGGGCTTACAATCGAAGTGGTACGGGTCGGGATACATCTATCAACGTAGTAACACTACCTAATTCACCTATACAACTTGCAGCTGTAGATGTTCGCGAGCATGATGCCACATTGATATGGGCGCCGGTTGATGGGGCAACTCAATATAAGGTAACAATCAACGGTCAAAATTATTATAGTACGGAACCACGGGTAGTTGTATCTGGTTTAACAGGTGGGAAAAACTACGATTTTCAAGTGAGCAGTGGGAACAGCAGTGGTTACAGCCCACCAGCGTTGGGTCAACTGCTGACGCTTCCGCCTCAGGTACAAAATGTAAAAGTCACGGAACTTGGGAATGGAAAGATTTCGCTGACCTGGGATGAAATCATAAGCGCTTCACAATATGCTGTAATCCGCAAAGATACAGGAGAAATTTTTAACACTAGAAAGGCTTATATTATACTTTCAGACATCCAGCCCGGTATAATTTACTCGTTTAGTATACAGGCGATGAATACAACGGGGGAAGGCGACATAACTCCTCTTACGTATCGCGCGTTGCCAGGTCAAATAGCAGATCGTAGCTTGGTTGTTAAAAGCGTAACGGATACCGATCTGCTTATTACGTGGCAAGAAGCTCCAGGTGCAGATGCTTATAATGTCTATAAAAATGAGATGCTTATTGGTCATACGATTGCTCATGAGTTTAAAGTAGACGGTTTAGACAGTTCTACATTGTATCGTATTACTGTTAAGCCAGTGAACACAAGCGGTGAAGGTAAGCGAACAGAAGGTCAGGTAGAGACGCTACCGTCTCCAGCGTTTGCGTTTTCGAAGACAGAAACAACCAATAGTGAATTTATCATCCATTGGGAGTCAGAACATGAAAATGATATTTTCGTCCTCGCCAGTGAAGAAGGAACTGAGCTATATCGTGGCAAGGATCGAGGTTTTATCTGGAGACAACTGAGAGAGAAGCAATTGTATACCGTTCAACTTTGGGCAGAAAATAGTCAAGGAAAA
Organism: Paenibacillus polymyxa M1; assembly: GCF_000237325.1. NCBI lineage: Bacteria > Bacillati > Bacillota > Bacilli > Caryophanales > Paenibacillaceae > Paenibacillus > Paenibacillus polymyxa. Next base: position 4,048,076 of record NC_017542.1, on the reverse strand, counting down.
CGCACGGAGGCAAAACAAGCAAACGGCAAAACTACAGGGAACACTGTGGATACTGGTGGTGGAGCAGGAGGCGCGGGGAGTGCAAAACCGATTCAGACTGTTGTAGAGGAGCCGACAGAAATAAAAACAGAGTTCTTTCAAGGCTTAACAATCGAGACGAAGCCAAATCATTTTAGTGACATCGAGCGGGTATTTAATAGAGAGAAAATAAATGCGCTTGCCGATTTGGGTGTAGTGAAAGGGACGTCCAGCACGCTTTTTGAACCAAACAGACCTGTAACACGTATGGAATTCACTTCGATGCTTGTTCGTTCTCTAAAATTACCGCTCGAAACGGATATGGCTCTAGAATTCGAGGATATTACTCCATCGGCGTGGTACGTTGATCTACTCAAAACAGCAATTAAGGATCAAGTCGCTCGAGGTTTTAGTAGCAAAGTATTTGGTCCAGATCGGGTCATAAACCGGGAGCAGGCTGCTAAAATGGTGAATAACATTATTAAGGCTACACCACAGCAAGAAAGCAATGTATACTCAGATTCTTCTCAAATTGTTGAGTGGGCCAGAAAGGATGTGCTTGGTCTTACTGAGATTAATTTAGTACAAGGATATCCAGATGGCAGCTTCCGTGCCAAACAGGAAGTTACGCGTGCGGAAGCTGCTGAGATGATTTATAATATGCTTCAAATGAAATAACCAAAATTAGGGAGGGGGGCTGTGAGTAACGGTAATAATTGAGACTGATTTGGTTGATAACTGAGACATTTTTGGGTATATGTTTGAGACATTTTTAAACCAGTAGAAATAAAAACCCTTGTTTCTATTGGTTTTTTTGTGTTTCTATTTACTATATCTACCCTATATATGCTAACATATGGTACAAGGTCAGAAATATAATAGGCATTCCGTCTGTACAGTATGTTGGATGGAATACGGGATTGATACCTCAGATAACATGTGGAAATCAATTAATGACTGGGTTGGTATGATTGAGAGAACACGGGAGATTCTAAAGAATACACAATCGGTGAGTGAAATAGCACGTGGACTAGGAAGGTCCAATAATACTGTGTACAAGATCATGGGATATTTAAATAAAAATAAGCTTTTGTCAAGGGAGTTATCTAAAAAATTCGGTCCAACCAGAACATGTAGTAGTGATTTGGTACAGATTTTTAGAGGGCTTTTAAATTGGGAGGGTAAACTCGGATTACTACAGAACTCAAGAGCGATTTTAGGTTGGAATATTAACGTTCTCCTATTATTTATTTGATCCTGCTGTGCAATGGTATTTTATATTTAATGCCCTATTTGATAAAGAACATTATCAAAGGAAAACAATAGAACGTCAGAATTATAACAGTGCTGAACTTGTAGATCAATTGGAGAAAGCTCTTCAAACATTTGTGTATGAAAATCTTAAAATATCTCATAAGGCAATTGCTCGATATCTAAAAATTCCATTTTCTGACTTGGAAGTAAACAGACTGGGTAATAGAATCTCTAAAGCAATTAGAAAGCAAAACCACAAAGTTAAAGGAAAAATATCTTTGGTCACTTGCAAATGAGTACATCAAAACACACGATCATGAACAAATTACATTAAGGGATGTAGTCACATTTTTAGGGATGTCTTATAGCAATATAATCACGAATTATAACGAATTAAACAATAAAATAACTTCAAAAATAGAAGAAACTAAAGAGAAACTAAGACAGGAAAGAATCAATAAATATAAGGCTGATGTAGACTTCGTGATTTCCGATTTGCTCCAAAAAGCCGGCCGGATAACAGTTTGTACAGTATTAGAATACACGGGGGTATCTTACCATACTTTATATAAATCTATGCCCGAAGTATTACTGTATATCCGTAAGGAGAAAGATAGACTAAATTTTAATGAAATCCCCAAGTGCTGTACAAATCTCTTCAACTCGCATAGCAGCCATTGGCAGAAAAAAAGGGTTGTCCCATAAGTCATAAAAATGACTAGGGACGTCCTATTCTCCAATTGTAAAACAATAAGAAACCGTTCCTGGGTAAAATGGAGGTACCACCCGACCATTTGAAAGGATATGGTTTCTTTGTACATTCAATATACCATAATGAGATAAAAAGAGGAGTTACGCAGGACTATCCCTCATCCATGTTATGTGGCTTTGTGGCCAGCCCCTCAATTAATGTCTATTAGCTCTTAAACCTTCAATAAATATGCGGTGTAATCCATCAAGAACTCGTTGGCTTGTAAAGCCTTCATCTTGGAGATGGTAATCGATATTGTGAAGCACGGCCAGCAGGGCTTCAATAGTATATGAAATGTCCACCCCGGATACGTCTCCCTGTTCAACGGCCTCATTTAGCAGATTTCTGCTTATATTGCGCATCCATTGACATAACGGAGATTGTAACGGACGATGCCCGGTTGAGGCCCGGCTGACCTCACAGAGCCAAGGAACTTTCGCTTCTAAAAAAGAGACATATCTTACGATTACATGGTAAAGCCGGTCCAAGGCAGCGGTTTCTGGGGATTGATCAAGAAATGCTTGAACTTCATCAAACAAAGGTTGGTATTCTTCATACGCGATCTCCTGACATATGTCGCCCTTATCCGAGTAGCGGCGGTATAGGCTTGCTTGTCCTACTCCAGCAGTCTTCGCAATCTGATGCATATTGACATTGTAAACACCGTTTTTGATGAAAAGTTCTCTAGCCGCCGCCAAAATTCGTCTTCGGTTTAACTCCTCTCTGGGAATTTTCAGAGAGACAGATTGCGATTCTGAATTCACCATAAACATCTCCCTTCATCATTAATTTAACTGTTATTTAACACGAAAAACGGACAATATGTCCGTTTTTCGTGTATAGGACATGTTGTCCGTCTTCATAATTATAATACATTTCGTGAAAAATTAAAAATACATTCATTTGGGTGACCGATGAGCTTTTTTTTATTTCTTGGTATAGTGCTTTTTGTAAATTGGAGGCAAATGCGGCTCAATGCCCGATAGGTCCAGTTCCTTTAAACTTGCGATCGTAGGAATAAACTGCTCGTATGCTTTTTTCTTGTCGCTCGTCGTATCTGTTCCGGTTTCGGTTGATGCTTTCCTGCTAACTTCAGAGTTAAGTTGCTTTTGATCCATAGATTACCCTCCATCAAATATAGTCAGGCTTACAAATCCGGATGTCTCTTGTGCCAGTCTGTATTCATTTCATAAGTATTGCCGATACCTAGTACTGTTGCTTCTTCGAAGGGGCGGCCAATCAATTGCATATTAATCGGCAGACCGGAAGGTGAGAAGCCGCAAGGCATGCTCAGGCTAGGCAAGCCAGTCAAATTGGTCGGAAGCGTAAATGAGTTCAATCTGAATACACTAGCATCATCATCTGCACGTGGCGCAGTGATCGGTGTTGCTGGCGTCAACAAGATGTCGATTCCGGACAATGCATTCAAAAAATCATTGACAATTAGTTGCCGGGCCCGCTGAGACTGAAGGTAAATGGAAGCCGGAATATCTCTACTGCTTTCAAGAAACATTCGGACGTCCGGTCCATACTGTTCCAATTCTGTCTCAAGCCACTTCTCGTGGTACGAGTACATTTCCGTCATCATAATGGCCATCGTCGCACTTCTAACATGTTTGATCAGGGGCAGGCTAACTTCGATGATTTCTGCTCCCAGTTCTCGGAATTTATTGATAGCGGCCTTCATCGCAGCTTCCACTTCCGGCATCAAATCCTCGTAATAGTAGCTTGTCGGCAATCCGATACGCACACCCCTGAGACCATTCGGATACATCTTGATACCTGGCGCAGGCAGATCGACAGTCGATTCATCCTTTGGATCGAAGCCAGACATCACATCCAAGCACAGGGACGCATCCATGACACAGCGGGTTAACGGACCCGGGTGGTCCAATGACCAGGCCATTGGAATGATACCATACCGACTGACCCGACCGTACGTCGGCTTCATCCCTACGACACCGCACAAAGCAGCGGGTATGCGGATCGAACCTCCGGTATCCGAGCCTGTACCCAGATAAGTAAGTCCAGCCGCTAAAGCAGAAGCCGAACCGCCGCTTGAACCTCCCGTTACAAGTTCAGTGTTCCACGGATTGAGGCAAGGACCGAAGTGCGGGCTAGTTGTTGTCAATCCCGCAGCGAACTCGTGAGTCTGTACTTTGCCTAGCAGAACTGTTCCAGCCTCATGTAGCTTAGCTGCAACCGTCGAATCGTAATCGGGGACGAAGTTGTTCAATATTTTTGAACCGGCAGTTGTTCGGATCCCTTTAGTGTAATATAGATCCTTATGAACGATGGAAATCCCGTGAAGGGGCCCTTTGTACCGACCATGCATAATATCGCGTTCCGATTGCTTCGCTTGTTCAATCGCCAGTTCGGACGTTTGGGTAACGAAAACGTTCAGTTTCGGATTCAAACGTTCGATGCGGTGAAGCGCATGTTCTGTAATCTCTACCGGGGATATTTTCCTTGTTCGGATCCCCTCGGCCAGCTCATGAATAGCAGCAAAGGACAGTTGGGAATTTAATTTACTCATCTATTCATCCTCCATATCTTTCGGACATGTCGTAAGTCTACCAAACTAATTACCATAGCTTCCGCTAGGATTTGCTTTTCTTGCGAATAAGTATGTCAGGATTGCCAACAGGGAAATGGTAAAATAAACAACAAAAAAAGGCATCTTTAGATCAATCAGTCGGCCGACCAGCGCAGGGCCGAATGCTCCGCCTAGGAGATAGGCCAGTGTGAAAATACCCATCCCCACACCCAGCTCAGCCGAACGGAGTGTCGTCGAAACTAAATTGCTGCTAGAGGTGAGGACACCGTTGAATCCAATCATAAGGGTAATGATCAATAAAGCGTCGATCCATGGCGGCAAATGTACGGATACCCCCAGTAGTATAAATCCGCTGACGACGAGACTTTGCGATATGACAAGCACGCGGGAGCTTCCGAAACGATCTGTCCAACCTCCGATCCGGGATCCGAGCAAGGCTGCACAGACGGCACCGGGAAGCATCAGCAGACCGATTTTACTAGTTGGTAAATGAAAGGAATTCTTCATCATGACAGGAAGAGTAAAGGTTAACCCCGTGTTGCATACGAAGGTAAGGAATCCAATCCCTAGAATTCGTCGGTAAGGAGCATTTTTCATGAAAGATGCATCGATAAATGGATGTTCTTTTTTCTGAATATGAGTACCGAACCATAGAAGAACTGCTGCTCCTGCAATGAGCATAAACCAATAGTTCGTAACCCCTAGCAACACCAACGCCAGTCCCGCGGAGAACAAAACAGCTCCGAGAAAATCGAATGAACCGCGGTCGTGTTTCTTGTCAGGAACATACTTGAATATCAAAGGGATAACAAATAGGCTCAGACTGGACACGATGAACAAAGCACGCCAACCAAAGTATTGCTCCACGAAACCGCCGAACACAGGCCCGAAGCCGGAAGCAAAGGCAATCGTGGCGGATAAGGTTCCCAGCACCCGTCCCTTGACTGTAGGCTTAAAATACAGGGTTACTGCCGCATAAGACAGGGGAGAGATGGATGAGGCCCCTGCTGCCTGCAGCAGTCTTCCAATGATGACTTGCAAGTATGAAGCTGCAAAAAAGCCGATCATAGAGCCGAAAGCTAAAAGGATTAAACCAATGACATACAGCTGGCGAAAGGAAAAGGACTCCGTTAACTTGCCGTAAGTACCGGCGCCGATAGCCATCAAAATGCTGTAACCGACCATAACCCAGCTCACCTGCGAGGAGGTCAGGGCAAAGTCAGCGGAAATCGAAGGAATAGACAAATTAAACATGGTCATATTGATGTTTCCGAAAATAATGAGCAAGCAAAGTGTCCCCATTAATTTCCGCTCATTGCCGGATAAAGCCATTGATTGAGTATCCATAGCCTGTCCCTCCATTACAGGAAGTCAGGAAAGGTGCGGCATTTTTGCGCCTGATCTCTATCGTGTCCCAAGAAAACATAGGACGGCCGAACATCCTGAATTAACTCCTGCATGCGAGTAATCGATTTGGCAGCCATCTCTTGATCGAATGTCAAGAACGGTACGCTATTCTCGAAGTTCTCCCGAGTATAAGCAACATCAATTGTCAGTAGCACTGGACCCGACTTTTCCGTTGTGACAAGGACTGATTGATGGCCAGGGGAATGACCCGGAGTGAATAAAATTTGAACCCCCGGAATCAATTCATGGTCACCCTCAATGATTTGATATTGTAAATCGGGCAGCCTGCACTCTAATGGAGAGTAATCCTCATTGTTTATGGCCGCATCATACTCTGCCCTTTGAATAAGGATCGGCGTATTGCGGAAATGCCCGTTTCCCCCAGAATGATCCAAGTGTAAATGGGAGCTAATGACCATTTGAATATCGTCAGGTCGATAACCGACACGCTTTAACACATTTACGATCGAGTCGCCGTCAGACATGTTGGGGACGACGCGCCCTTCACGTCTAGTCCCCTTGTAGTAATCGGGATTGTTGATAAAAGCGTCGGGCATTCCCGTATCGATGAGTATCGGCCCGCTGGTCGTTTCCAATAGAAAAGACCACACAGGCATTCCGACTAATTTCCCGGGGGCAAGGGTTCGATTAACTGCCGATTGATCTAGGAAACATTCACCTACAGGTAAAAAATACAACTTTTTGATATACATCCCAGTTTCACCCTCCATATTATAAATTCGGACAGTTTGTCCGTTTTGTTTTGATTATATCGGACAAATTGTCCGATGTCAATTTGTCATCGGCGGTTGGGCTTCGGCAAAAGCCTTACACCTGCAACAAGTAAAGATTGATTGAATAACTGCTACGGGCTGTGGAGTCGATCAGTTGGACTTAATTAATAAGGAAAGGATGAGTTTTATGAAACTAAGCCTAAGTCGAAAAGCTAATCTTGAAGGTATGCTGATAGGAGATCAAGTTACAATTGGAGGGCCGGCGGTAGAGGAGAACATCCGGTTTGAAGTATGGAGAAATGAATCGGGATTTGAAATTAAGGTTTTTGATCGATTGGGGAAGTGGCCAGCCTGCAGCCGGGCGCAGGTCGATATGTATGCCAATACTTGAGGACTTGAAAAGGGGGATTTTTTATATGTATACCAATACCTGGAAAGATTCTTTCGAAACCTGAGACACAGATATGATATCTTTTTGAATGCCGAAAAGAAACCTGACCGTCTCATAATGCTCAAGTACCTGGTGGACGAGCTCATGGACAATAAGATAGATATTCATCTATATCATTTTGGTATGTATCTGCTCTACCCTTACGCATCCCGGAAGCAAGAAGATGCAGAGGCAGTTGGCAAAAAGCGATCCGAGTTTATTAGTCATCTGCCACGATTTGAATTGAAAAGCAACGATGAATTTGTATCTGAAGTGTGGTCCGATTTAATCTTACGACGGTACCCCGAAGTAGGAGAGGAAATTGTGACAGTGCCCTCTTTTAGTCAGCTTAGAATACTATTTACAGCGGATAACTTCGGAATCACACCGGAACATATTATTAGGATGCGGATTGGATAGAACCGATCCCTGGGCTGTAACTGAAAGTCAGGAAGTGGGTTGGGGAGAAGGACCCGATGACTCCGCAGCCGAAAAAAGATGGAATGATTGAAGATCTGATTACACTTGGACACAAAGGCAGCAGCAATGGCCTGCGGCATTTTGTTGCCGGTAAGCCGATCCAAGCGGGTAGCTACATGGAGGTTAAATTTGGGGGGCGGCTGGATACCAGGGAGATACGAGTGATCATTTGAGAAAGATAGCCCGATTAGAATTCACTCCTCTCGGTACGAATGGATTTCGATCCATGAGGGGCATCTAGTCCGGGTAAAAGCTTGAATGTTGTCATGCTGTACACGTTACTGACTTACAGGATCTTGGGGAGTCAGCGGTTACTGTGATCAAATGGTGGAAAATCCACGGCATGGAGACAACTGCAGAGATTTAAGGATTGGTGGGATGAAATGTTTAAGAGATTCAAATTTTGCTTCAGGCTTTATCAAGGGCGTTCGCTTGAAACTGTTTGCATAAGTTTTATATTTAGTTTTCTCGTTGGATTATTCTTGTATTTAGGTCATGCACCGGTTTCATGGTTGTCAATCGACATTTTATGGCATTCTTCTTGGATTGCTTAGCTTTAATACGAATAGTCTGGTGGCTACGAGTTCCTGGTAAAGGGACGAACATTTACAGCTATTTTCGGTGGGATAATACGATAGAAATTCATATCGGAAAGGTTAAATCACCAATGGAGTTTCAGCGTCGGATTAGAAACACAATCAAATATGCTCGTGAAAAAGGATATCTTATTGAATACACTTCCGGCATATTGACACAGGCATGAGTTACGGTAATACATGAGACGAATTTGGCTATTGGTATATGTCTGAGACTTTTTTAGCCGGGCAGATCGCCTACAGTTTACTCAAACGGATGTTGTGTCGCTGTTGCGGTTCAGGTAGAACACCAGTAGCTAAAAGGAATCTACTGGTTCTCATTTCTCTTCACAGTTATAGAATGACGAGTGATCATATTAGGGTGTGATTATGTTATTGTTGGAGGATAAGTCTCAGTTATAATCCAAAAAAACGTAAAAAGTCTCAGTTATAAAGCAAGAAAGTATCACTTATAACTAGAAATTTTAGGAATGTAAGAATAACTTTTGTCTCAAGTATAGCCATTACTCATAGGGGCGTTGTCCAGCCCCCTTTTTTGTATTTTGTACTGGCCTTATTCCGCAATAGCTGGATTTATATTGGACGCTCTGTAGGCAGGAACGCCATTGTTTAGCGCGGTTCTTAGTTGAATGTATCGGATACCATAATAGGTGGTTGTATTATTCAATCCAGAGGAAAGTACAGCTATTTTATAATATGAAAAAGGAATTTCATTACTAAACTGATAGGTTATTTTTGCAGTGCTTGGTACAGCCTCGACTTGTCCTAACCTATACTAGTTTTCTCCGTCACTCGAGCCATGAAACGAAAACGAAAGTATAAAAGCGCGAGAAGGTGGCTGGGCTAAGATGATATCATTTGATCGTTTTTCCCGTATCTAATTTGAAGATGATTTCCCCACCTTTACCACTTAAGCTGCTCTTCCAATAGAGATTATTATCGATCAAAACATTTTTCGGAAAAGTATTTTTGGTATCTCCATTCGTTGAAACTTTATCTTCAGCTATAACGACAGGTTCCATGGAAAACGAATAACTATCTGGATTTTGACTGAATTTTGTCATGTTGAACTGCCTCCCTTAGTTATTATTTCTAATTTGCTAAATATGTTGTTGTATATGATCTATATGAAACTCTCAATGAATGTATTCCTTAATTAAAAAAGGCATAATCATAAATGAGTGGCCAAGCATTATAATAGCAACTAGTTATTTCATGAACTATACTAGCAATGGACGGGATAAGAACCTACGTAATTAAAAATTCAAACGATATAGGAGGAAATAAGAAAAGGGTGCTATTTTCGGGTCTTTAACAAGCTCATTCTAAAGGCTAGGCTAATTTATATCGAAAAAGATTGAGAGAAACAATATAAATAACTATTTTAGGTGCGAGAAGGAGAATGTATAGAATATGAAAATATACACTTATTATTTGGCAAATGGCGTATTCCCTTTGGATTGGGAAGTTTGTTTTAGCACTGTTGAGGAATACAAGACCCAGTTATTTGAGAAGTATACCGCTTCCCAAGAGTCCAATGATTTTGTAATAGGTGGATTTCATGTGCTTACCGATAAAATAGATGCAATTCTGAATTATGCTTTAAAGGATTTTCAAAAAGAATTTCCTCATAATTATGAGTTGCGTTGTCCCGCTATGATCTTCCCGTTGCCAAGAGGCGATGAGAGTAATGGTGCTGAGTTCGCTATTATTTTAAAACGAGATGAGGATGGAGATACGTTAGTCTATTCCCCACTTCCATTGTCATATTTAGAAAAAAGTTAGTACTTATTTAAGAAAAAAGGAAAACAAATTGAAATTCAAATCATGAAAAAAGGCCCTGTATAGGGCCTCCAAATAGTCAAAAGTTCTAGGTAGGTATCTGTTTATTCATTATCCCTTCTGCTTGTAAAATTCATGGTATAACTTCATCAACGCACGCTTTTCAATTCGTGATACATACGAGCGAGAAATTCCCAGTTCTCGTGCAATTTCCCGCTGTGTTCGTTCTTCTCCTCCGGCTTCCAGGCCGAATCGGCCAATTACCACTTCTTTTTCACGTTCATCTAAAATATCCAGATTGCGATAGATTTTGCTCTTCTCGATTTTGAGCTGTACCTTATCTACAATATCGTCCGCCTCGGAACCGAGGATATCAATTAAAGTAATCTCGTTACCTTCCTTGTCAGTCCCAATAGGATCGTGGAGAGATACGTCTTTACGTGTTTTTTTCAGGGATCTTAAATGCATCAGGATCTCATTTTCTATACAACGGGCTGCAAATGTTGCCAGTTTTGTTCCTTTTCCGGTCTGAAAGCTTTCAATAGCTTTGATCAGTCCAATGGTGCCGATGGATATAAGATCCTCCAAATCTTCGCCGGTGTTGTCAAATTTTTTCACAATATGGGCCACCAGCCTTAGGTTATGTTCAATAAGTGTGTTACGGGAATGTGCGTTGCCTTCGGCAAACAGCTTTAGGTGTCGAGCTTCCTCTTTCTCAGTCAATGGCTGCGGAAAGGCGTTGTTTTTCACGTAGGAAACGAGTAGCGTCAATTCCTTGATGAACAGAGCGATAGCACTAAATAGTCCGGGCACGGATGACACCTCCTGAGGTAGTTGCAAACTTACGACCTTTGTTACTTACCAGGCTTGCGGTCTGTTTATTGTATGTAGGCAGGTGCCCATCCGTGCCTGTACTCCGAAAACTGCTTCGTAACAAATTGCCGGATATCTTTCTTGAGCAGCATTAATACATAATTCAAAACGTCAGGAGCATTATCAATATGCAGGATCATGAGTGTGTCATCAATTGCACGACATCCTTATCTAAGGAAAGATTTCACTTGGTTTATTGGATGCCCGCAGAAGCAACAACCGTTAGAGAGAGAACAGCAAGTCTAAATTTTCGCACGATGACTCTTTGAGAAAATTTGTTTATACTTTAATTACTTAATATGAAAGCAATGGATATGAGGTGAACTAATGATTCTGGTAAGTTCATGTTTGGCAGGCATGAAGGTGCGATATAACGGGACGGATAGCCTGGATGTACATATTCAGAAGTTGGTAGAGGAAAAAAAGGCAATGACGATCTGCCCTGAGCTACTTGGGGGCTTTATGACGCCGAGAGAGCCTGCTGAGATTGTTGGAGGGACAGGGGAGGATGTGCTGAGTGGCACAGCTAAGGTGATCGAGTTTTCAGGCAATGATGTCAGTGATATGTACATTAGAGGTGCGTACGAAGCTCTGCATATAGCCAGAGAGGTTAACGCGTCACTTATTGTTTTAAAAGAAAATAGTCCATCCTGTGGGTCGGCAGCGATCTATAATGGGGCATTCGAAAACCGTAAAATCGCAGGCAACGGGGTAACCTCGGCTTTGTTAAAAAGGGAAGGCTTTAAAGTTATTTCAGAAGAACAAATATCGGAAATTTTCTTGCATTAGAATATGTAATGGTAGATCAAGCGTCTTGATCGCTTACTAGCTTATAAACTGTGGGCGCAAGACGCTTGTTTGTGCTGTGTCCGTTTTACACCTGTGTATCAACATTATTTAAGCTTTAATGCCAAAATTCCTAAATATTCTTTGAGGGCTGTCCCGGTTGTAGATATGGCCCCAGCAGACGGTGAGAGCTTGGCAGCATACAGTGACAATTTTTCACTTGCCAGATAGTCGGTTGGATAAGCTGTCGTTTGCATACCTGCGCGCTGAAATTCCAGTGCAGCACGTGGCATATGGAATGCGGAGGTCACCAGAATAGGTTTTGTGAGCTGGTGCTGTTTTAGGATTTTGGAGGTATATACGGCATTTTGCTGTGTATTCAAGGAACGATTTTCGATGAAGATATCCTTTGCCGGAATACCGAGTCCTAATAGCTGCCTCTGCGCAATATTCGCTTCATTACCACTGTCTCCAAACACTTGTCCACCGGAAAAAAGGATAGGTAAACCTGTTGCTTCATGAAGTCTAGCTGCAGTGAGCAGTCGGTTGGCCGCAGACCCTAGCAGATTACCTTGTCCATTGATGTCGGGAGTTCCCTCTGTAGCTCCGCCCCCAAGTACGACAATAACATTCCCTTGAACAGTAAGGGGCTGTGGGTACTGCTTTTCTAGGCTACGAATTAACACATCTCCAGCCAAATTGGTCGATGAAATATACAGCAGCAATGTGACAAGGAGCAGTACAATCGCAGGTTTACGCGCCCGTTTCCATAGCCAGATTACAAGCCCTGCCATCACGAGGATAAACAAACCGGGAGGAAGCACGAAGCTGTATAGAAATTTGATGAAATAAATCAAGTGCTGATAACCTCCTAACCTTATAAGTTCTATCTATTGGATACATTGTAACATAGGCAATTGACTGGATTCCTCTGTTGATAAAGTTGTCTTGTAGGCGTAATATATAAAATCTAGTGATTTTTTTCATAGAGGAGCGAGAGCATCATGGGAGAGTTAACGACAGCCAAGCGGATAATGATGATCGCGCTACTGGTTGTATTGTGGGGCATTTCTTGGCCCATCTATAAAGTTGCACTGGAATACACGCCGCCCCTTTTGTTTGCAGGGCTACGCACACTGTTGGGTGGTCTGCTATTGGGAGCGATTTTAGCACCGAGATGGAATCGTATTCGCTGGAAAGAAAATTGGCGAGTGTATGCTATTTCAGGTATTTTTAACGTAGTCCTGTTTTATGGTTTGCAAACAGTAGGGCTTATGTATGTTCCATCTGGCTTGTTCTCTGTGCTGGTATATCTTCAGCCGGTGCTAGTCGGCATTTTTGCATGGATGTGGCTGGGAGAATCAATGTCCAAACTCAAGGTGATTGGATTGATCATTGGCTTTCTAGGTGTGGCAGCTGTCAGTGTCGGAGGGTTTTCAGGACATGTGGCTATCGCAGGTGTAATTATCGCCATTATTACAGCAGTGAGCTGGGCATTGGGAACCGTATATGTGAAAAAGGTCAACCAGCGTGTGGATTCGTTGTGGCTGGTCGCATTTCAATGTACACTTGGAGGCATCGTGTTAACAGGAGCTGGATCGGTTACGGAAAGCTGGTCGGACATCGTGTGGAATGTTCCGTATGTGTCAGGGCTGGTATTCGGAACTGTGCTGGGAATTTCACTATCCTGGCTGCTGTATTTCACGTTGGTCAATTCGGGGGATGCCAGTAAGGTCGCTTCCTATACGTTTTTGGTGCCTGTGATTTCAGTATTTGTCAGTTCTATGCTGCTTCACGAATCGATTACGGCTTTTCTGCTAATCGGTCTGGTATTAATCGGCTTTAGCATTTATCTGGTTAATCGCAGAGTGAGGGTAGTACGGCAAGCTTGAAATTAATATCTTAAAAAAAGCAACAAGTAAGGACTCTGCTCAGGTAGCAGGGTCCTTTTTTATAGGTAACAGAATGCAGTGAATGATAGTAACAAGGTTCCCTCTCTAGGTAGTTGGTTAAGCTATGGATGACGGCACACTGTCAAAGAAGAAGGGAGATGCGGACGATGGCACGGAAATTGTTGATTACAGGAGCGGCGGGCACAATTGGGAAAGTACTCTATGAAGGGCTAAAAGCGGAAGGAAGATATAAAATAACCGCCGCAGATGTAAGGAGGGATGAAGAAGCAGGGATTGTCGAACTGGATATACATGATGCTGCAAGATTGGCTGAGCTTACACACGGAGTGGATACGGTACTACATTTTGCATGGATTAAGGATGAAGGGGACTTTCTCGGCAAAGTGCTGTCTGGCAATGTAAGCGGAGCTTATAAGCTGTATGAAGCTGCGGTTAAAAATGGGGTAAAACGCATTATTTTTGCCAGTTCCAATCATGCCACGGGGTTTTATAGAGTAGGCGAAACCATAGATGTAGAAGATCCCTACCGACCAGATAGTTTTTATGGATTGAGTAAGTGCTACATTGAACTGCTAGGACGGCTATATGCCGATCAGGGCAAAATATCTTCAATGAATATCCGCATCGGTAATTTTCCTGGGGATGATCGACCGCATTCGGAGCGCGCTGCTCATATTTGGATCTCTGAGCGCGATATGATCCATCTGACCGTCTGCTGTATCGAGGCCCCCTCAGAGATGAATTATCTTAATTTGTATGGGACATCAGCCAATACGGATAATTATTATGATATTGGCTACTTGGAAAAACGAATCGGATATAAGCCGCAGGATAATGCTGCTGAGTTGCTGGAGCAGGCCAAGAAAATTGGATTTCATGTGAAACAAGATGAAACCACTTTTCAGGGTGGACAAAAGGAATAGAGCAGATTGTCCAAATGTGCTTTATATTAGCTTAAGGCGTCGATCAGGCGCCTCATATTACACAAAACTTCACAAATATCCGAATTGTTCACTCCTCTAGACACTCCTTTGTTCATGAAGCATGAGAGGATTCACTTTTCGTTTTGAATGCGCTTACATAATATATAGTTATACGGCGGCGAAGTTACAAACCTTGCAGTCGGTAATGTATATAGAGGGGGAGTGACTCACATTGAATCAGCCTATGCCCAAAAATTCTGCAATGCTTACGACGGATTCCCGCTTGAACGGTAGGCTGGGAACAGGTAGGAAACACGGTTTCTTCTATGAACTGATCCGCAATCGAGTATTATTTCTGATGTTGTTGCCCACTTTAATCTTTTTCTTCATAAATTCGTACATTCCTATGGTCGGCATCTATTATGCATTTACCCAGTTCGACTTCAATACCAGCCTTTTTGAGGCCCAGTTCGTCGGACTCCAGAATTTTCGCTTTCTATGGCAATCCGGCACGCTGACAAAATTGACATTGAATACGGTTGGATACAACGCGGCTTTTATCTTACTCGGCAACGTGTTAGCGATTGTCCTTGCCATTTTACTGAATGAGTTGCGAGGTCGCTACTTTAAAAAGATCACTCAATCTGTGATGTTTCTGCCATATTTTGTTTCCTTCGTTATTCTAAGTGTCATCGTGTATAACATATTTAATTATGATAATGGTTTTCTGAACACGCTGCTGCTGCAATTCGGCGGTGAACGCGTGGATGTGTATAACAAACCATGGGTGTGGATTTTCTTGATTATCCTGTTCTATTTGTGGAAAAATCTCGGCTACAGTATGGTAATCTACCTAGCAGCGATTACAGGGATCAGTGACGAATATTATGAGGCAGCTAAAATAGACGGAGCTAACATTTTTCAACGAATCTGGTACATTACCGTTCCTATGCTCAAGTCAACATTCGTTGTGCTGCTGTTATTTGCGCTGGGTAGTATTATGAAAGGACAATTTGATCTATTCTATCAGTTAATTGGTAATAACGGAGTGCTGTACAACACGACAGATATTTTGGACACTTATGTGTATCGTTCCTTGAAAGTGACTTTTGATGTGGGTATGGCTTCGGCGGCAGGCGTGTACCAATCCTTGTTCGGATTTGTACTGATCATGACCGTGAACTATATCATCCGCAAGCTGAACGACGAATATGCCTTATTCTAGAAAGGAGGACCGAAACGGATGGCGATCAAAGAGGATGTATACACTCGGATTTTTAAAGTCATTTCTTATGTGGTTATCATTGTGGCATCCATTGCTTGTTTACTCCCGTTCCTACTTATTATCTCGGCTTCACTAACCAGTAATGAATCGATTATCAGGGATGGTTATCACTTTATTCCACAGCAATTCTCGCTGGAAGGATACCGGACGGTGTTCACCTTTCCTGAAGAGGTGTTAAGGGCGTACGGGGTGACGATTTTTACCACGGTTGTAGGCACGACGCTGGGCCTGTTCCTGATGACGATGGCCGGATATGTGCTGGCGCGTAAAGATTTTAAATACCGCAATGCGTTTTCATTCTATATTTACTTTACGACGTTGTTTGGAGGCGGATTGGTACCTTGGTACATTATGCTGACGAAGTATTTAGGGCTGCTAGATACGTATACGGTGCTTATTTTTCCGGGATTGATGACTCCATTTCTGATTATTTTGATGAAAAATTTCATTCGTTCCTCCATGCCGGAAGAGCTGTTCGAGTCTGCTAAAATTGATGGTGCGGGTGATTTTAAAATTTATTATCGAATTGTACTGCCTTTATCTACACCGGGTATTGCCACTGTGGGGCTGTTTCTGGCCTTGGCTTACTGGAATGACTGGTTCTCATCCTCACTCTTTATTAATGACCCGCACAAATACCAGTTGCAATATTATCTGTATAATGTAATTAACTCCATGCAATTTATTGCTCAAATGGGTGCAGGTACCGGCGTGTCCCTTTCCAACGATATGCCGACAGAGTCGACCAAAATGGCAATGGCGATCGTGGTTACGGGTCCCATTTTGCTACTGTACCCGTTCATTCAGCGTTACTTTGTCAAGGGATTGACCATTGGTGCGGTAAAAGGATAAAGCGGTACTATAGAGCTGTGATGGCATGACGTGCTGACGGCGTGCCATCCAAGCAGCACTTTTTGTAAGCGTTTTATTAAAACGGACTACCATTTCAAAGGGAGGATTCACATGACATTCACAAAGAAAAGAAAACAACGCATGTCCATCCTGATTGCAGTAATGGTCATCATGGCGCTCTTAGCTGGATGTGGAGGCGGTAGCGGAAACAGCGCACAAAAAGCAAATGGAGAGGATGATAAATCCCAAAAAGTACAGCTGCAATTTTATATGCTGGGTGATGCTCCTAAGGATCTGCCTACCATTGAGGCAGAGATCAATAAGTTGGCAGAAAAAGATCTGAATGCCACCGTCAAATTTAACTATACGACGTGGACCGACTGGGATCAAAAATATAAGCTGTTATTGTCTTCGGGTCAGCCTATCGACCTCATCTTCACAGCAGATTGGACGCAGTATCAGGCCTATGCCAAGAAGGGCGCATTCCTGCCGTTAGACGATCTGCTGCCTAAGGCCGCACCTGCCTTGCAAAAATTTGTACCTCAGGATATGTGGGATGGGGTTAAAATCGGAGGCAAAATTTATACTGTACCTGGCACGTATAAAGAATATGTCACAAACGGTTTTGTATGGCGTGAGGATTTACGCGAAAAGTACAATTTGCCTAAACCGACCGATATCAAAAGTTACGAGGCTTATATGGATGGGATACGTCAGCATGAACCAAATATGAAAACCTTATCTCTGAACAGCGATATCAAGGGAAATCTGCATGATCGATATACCGAATTAGTAACAAAGAGTGTGGGTGCTTTGCCTTATGGCATTGGTATCAAATATGAAAAACCAACAGAGGTATATAAGTTTTGGGGCTCAGATGAACAAAAAGAAGAGCTGAATACTTACAAACGCTGGGCTGATAAAGGATTCATTCCTAAAAACGTATTAAACGTAAAAGATACGCTTCAGGATCAAGTCACTTCTGGTAAAGCAGCGAGTATTTTCGGCGACAATCCAACCCGCTTTAATGACATGGTCATTAAGCTCAAAGCATCCCACCCGGACTGGAAGCTTGAGTACTATCCATTCCCGCTGACAACGGGTTATGCAACTCCGGTGCATCCGATTCATAATGGCTTTGCAATTCCAAAAAGCAGCCCGAACCCAGCCCGCGCATTGGCCTTTTATGAGAAGCTGGTGACAGACAAACGCTATAACCTGCTTACGCAATATGGTATCGAAGGCAAAAACTACGAAGTCAAAGATGGTTACTATCAAATGATAGGTAGCGGTAGTACGAATGGATTTTCACGGGAAGGTATGAACAGCTGGGCTTGGCGTAACCCGGAATACATGTTATTTGATTCAGGTTTTGACCGTGTGAAGAAGATTTTTGCTGAGCTGGATAAAATCCAGAAGCCTGACCTGTTTACCGGCTTTGCAGAGGATTATACGACCTACCAAGCAGAAAAAGCAGCGTTGGAACAGGTTGAGAAGCAATACCTGTACCCGCTCCAAGCTGGACTGATCGACAACGTTGATCAAGGTCTTGAGACCTTCATGCAAAAGGCGAACCAAGCTGGCTTAGAGAAAATTCAAACCGAATATACAAAACAATGGAAAGCCTATGTGAAGGAGAAGGGGATCAAGTAAAACATAAGAGCAGTGATACAAAGCAGAAAAGCAAGTCTCCAGAAAATTGGAGGCTTGCTTTTTTGATGTTACCTATTGCGCATTCGCTTTAGAACGGCGAAAATCTGTGGGCGTCACGCCCAAGCTACGTTTGAACATACGGTGGAAATAAGAGCTACTCGCAAACCCGGTTTGTTCTGCCACGTCAGCCACTGACCAGTCGGTCTGTTCCAGCAGCTCACAGGCCTTGCGAATACGGAGCTGCTGGATGACGTCCACGATGGTAGACATGGTTTGTTGCTTATAAAGCCTACTTACATAAATTGGAGACAAATCCAACTCTTCCGCAATCTGATTGAGACAGAAATTAGGATCTGTATAGGCCTGTTCCATTCGCTCATTGATCTGTTGCACCAAGCGTTCTTGCTTCGTATTTCGTTTTTCCGCTAGACTGGAGCGAATCTGATCAAAGACTAATTGGTAATGATCAATAAGATCCTCGGCGGTCTCTAATCGATCTGCGGATGGTAATTCAGGTTTAGATTCGATAGCAAATCCATTGAGTTCACTTATATGCCGAACGGCATTATTCACACTCATGATGAGCCGGGATATTGCCACCCGAACAGAGGAAAACGGATATTTCTCCATATGCATCAACAGATCTTTGAACATCCGGTGCGCATCCTCCGTATGACCAGATAGCAGCGTATCCAGCAATTTTTTTTCTTTATCCGATGGATACACATAAGTATTTTGGACATCTTCATCTGTAGTGTTTCGTGCATTAATAATACAGCCATGACCCTGAAAAAAACGGTGCATAGATGCGTTCTCTACCTGGCGGTACAGCAGATGTAGCCGTTCTGGTTGACTGGTAATCGCGCTGTAGGTTAGTGATACACTCAGCTTCAAATATTCAAAACAAGCTTCACGTATTTGGCGTAATAGGGTCTCCAGTAGTACCGTGTCTGTATGTTCGGCGGGGTCTAGAATATTGAGCATCAGCAGGACGCTATCCTCATCCATATCAACGGTTTCCACCCGGTATGTCTGCCCGCATATTTCGGAAGCGATATTCATGATTGCAAACTTGTAGGGTAGCAGATCAGGTCCACGCTCGCTTTGCCATCGGGCATATTCATCTATGCGCAGGAGTACAAGGCGATAGTCTTTGTCGAACTGGAACGTAATCCCGAGCTCGCGCAGTCGTTCCGGTTCTTCACCAGCAGGAAGATTTCGGATTCCCCTAATCACATTCCGTAAAATGTTTTGCCGGATCGTATACATACTGTTGCGTTTTTCCGATTCCAGTGAATTCATATGCACAACAATTTGGCCAATAGGCGTATACAACATTTTGGACAGCAGCCAGGAAGCCACAAATCCTGCCATTCCGATGATGGCTGCGATCAGTACCATGGCATTACGAATAACACTCGCCATTTTGATAACGCTTTCATACGGTGTGACACTAATATACTGCCAACCTAGTCCATCCGGGGAAGTATAGGAAATCAGTGATCTTTTACCATGAAATTCTTCTACAAAATAGCCTGTTTCCTGTTTTTTGACTCTGGTATGCAGCCATAGCTGTTCTTTTTCGTTCAAAGCTTCGTCTGTCAACGTCGTCCCAGATAACAGTCTGCCTTGATCGTCTAAAATATAAGCGGTCCCGCCTGAGATGGGGCTCGCCGCCATTTCCTTGTTCATCCAGGCCGCCGATACATTCACAATCACTGCCGAATTTATCGCTTCGTTCGAGTTGATTGCGTCATAACATAAATACGTATAGGCTGCGATGTCTGGGCTTGCTTGCTCTAGGCCAGCCCCGGAGTCTGAGGCAGACAGCAACGGATACGTACGTGGGATAGGCGTAAAGGGTTTGTAGTCCTGATAATGATCGAGCACGCGAATGATATCTGTATCAGCCAGTTCATGTTTGCTGAATAACCCGTTTTGGCCTTGTGATGACGCAATGTAGAAAGTGTCACTTTTAGGGTTATACACATAAATGGATTCAATATACGGCATGGAGTTAAGATAATTATTTAATTCGGTCATGGCAGCGGTTACATCATATACATTGGGTTTGGGATAATACAACAGCTTGGATAGGGTACTGCTGCGGTACATTTGGAATGCCAACGATTGAGCAATAGATGTCATGTTGATGACCTCTTTGCTTCTCAACGTCAAGCTATTGTGATTGGCTTCGAACGCCTGCTCCTTTTCCACGCGGATATAGTAGAAATAATATACAGTGGTGGATACCAACAATGTTAGTGTTATACATAACGTAATGCTGACCAGCAATTTGCTGTGTAGCTTATGATGCTTTTTGAAATTGCTCATATGAACAGGCCTCCTGTCTGTGTGCACGTAGCTGTAAAGTACACCCTATTTATGTATTCATTATACGTATGATCTTATGAACAGGACAGTGAACAAACCGATTCTTTGTGAAAAATAATGATTTTTCCGTAAAAAGACCGAGAACACGTATACGCAAACTGGATTGCGTCGGTTCCCGGTCGGTTTTATTGGTTCAAATGAAAAGAAGCAAAGATGAGGCGGCAATTCAATCAGTCTGGAAATTGAACATTACCTTTAACGATATAGGCTTGGCCTGTGCCATTTTCGGCTAGAGCTGGGATGGTGTCGTTCAGTACGACACCGCGAATGTCCGTAATCCGTATTTTCAGAGGCTGTTTTCCTAAGTTAGTACCCAGAAAGTGGTTGTAATCCTGTTTTTCGAGATTGAGCCATTGTCCGTTTTGTTGGACTTCCATTTTTAAGACCGGATATTTATGATTGCGTACTTGAATGGCTGCCCACCATTGGCTACTGCCTTCTTTAATGCGGTAAGACACATTGCCGCTAACCGGAGCTTTGACAACTTTCCATGAAATATTGATTTTTCCATCCTTTTGATTGCCGATCAGGTTGAAGGCATTCGGAGATAGATCAAGTGCGCCACTCGGACCCTCAGGATATAAATCTGTTACATAGACGGTCGTTTTTCCTTTGGGGCCTTGAACTTCTAGATAGGCTCCAGCTAATGCGGCTTTGATTCCGTTATAATTCAGTTGTGTGGGGTTAAGCGCTGTAATTTTGGCATCAGAAGGGATAGGGTCAAGCAGTAATGCTCCTCCAGAGTAACCTGATCCTGTATATGTGGCGTACCCGGTGTATGTATCATTCCAAGCAGCTGAAGCGGGCAGGGCGAACAATACGACACTTAGCAACGATGTCAGACCGATAGTTTTGAACTTTCGAAACAGATATTTTTCTCGCATAATCATTTCCTCCTTGTTCATTTAATAGATTTATATAGTAAATATAAACACTATATTACCTAATATTCCAAATTGTACAATAGGACTTTGAGGCAAAAAGAAAATGTTGGAAATATTTATCGACCTACCTATAGGCCATATGGGGTGTTTTTTAAGAAATGGCTGTACAGATAAAAAATAAGGGGAGAGTTAAGTAATGGGGGCGAAACTAGGACTTTTGGATGAAGTCTTTTAAATAGAATAAGCGAACTATTGTTCTCGTTTTGATTGTCGTATACAATCGAATCATGCTGATTCAAATAGAGTGATGTCGACTCTGTGTATGCTGCAACGAAAGGATGTTATGCATCATGATGGGAAGAGCCCATTTAATTATTGGAACCGGGGTCTCCCTGTCGGTATTAGCCTTAAGTGGATACGAAGTGACTCCGGCTGCCGTGGCAGCCTCTGTGGTTGGTTCATTGCTACCGGATATTGACGAGCCTAACTCCATGCTTGTTAGCCGTGCGTTACCGAACAAAATGCTTAGACTCGTACAGCTTCTAATGATTGGGGCTGCGGGTTGGGTGTTTTTCACCCGTTTGGCTCCGCCGCCCTGGAATCTTGTTTTGGCTTTGCTGATGATCAGCGCTTCTTTTATGCCTTCACGGTCTATGCGTAAAGTTATCATTTTTCTAATTGGTATCGGCCTAGCCTGGTATGGGGAATCATATGCACCGTGGAATTATATCGCCGGGTGTCTGCTGATCATATGTACGCTTGTTCCGCACCGAGGATTGACGCACACGGTGTATGGCACAGTAGCATGGACCGCGCTGCTTTATGGTACGACACGTTTGCATGGCGATAGCATATGGCTGGCTGGAGGGATAGCGTACTTACTGCATTTATTGGCAGATTCCTTGACGAATAACGGGATTAAGCCTTTGCCACCATTCAAATGGAAGCTACGATTTAGATTAATGAGTACCGGAACCCGGAAGGGAACAAAGGTAGAAAATATCTGTATTACTTTAACAGCTGTACTTGTAGTTATTGCTTTACTTCGGTACAAACATTTAATTTGAATCTTCTATTTTTTCTTCTATTAAAGAAACAGTCAAGTACACGTTGTATGTGTCTTGACTGTTTTTTTATAGCTTCCTATTCTCTGTTACTTCTTAAGCTCGTTCAATAATGGTATTCAGCGTTGTGCGATCCAGATTTTGAACCAGCTTAATGATCAGTTCCTTGGCCGCATCATAATCATCAGTATGAATAATGGACGAGGAAGTATGGATGTACCGTCCACATATGCCGATGACGGTGGATGGCACACCAATTCCGCTCAAGTGCACTTGACCAGCATCCGTTCCCCCAGTGGAGATAAAATATTGGTACTTGATTTTGTGGGTATCGGCCATATCTTGCACATACTCCACAATCCCGCGGTGAGTAATCATACCTGGATCAAATACCCGCAACAGTGCTCCTTTACCAAGCTGTCCGTATGCATTCGGATCTCCACCCATATCGTTGGCAGCACTGCAATCCAGTGCGAAGAAAATATCCGGCTGAATCAGATTGGCAGCTGTGCGCGCACCGCGCAGTCCCACTTCCTCCTGCACAGTAGCTCCTGCATACAATGTATTGGGAAGCTGGTCCTTTTCCTTATGTAATGCCTCCAACAGCTCAAGCGCCAGGCCTACACCATATCGATTGTCCCATGCTTTAGCCATGATTTTTTTGGGATTCGCAAGTGGAGTGAAGTCACAGATCGGGGCAATAGCCGTTCCGGGTACAATCCCCAGATCTTGCGCCTCCTGTCTGCTGTCTACGCCGATATCCAGGTACATATGCTTGATGTCCATCGGCTTGCTGCGTTGCGCTTCATCAAGCAAATGTGGTGAGACAGATCCAACTACACCAATGATTGGGCCATTTGGGGTCAATACTTGAAGACGTTGTGACATGATGGCTTGGCTCCACCAGCCTCCAACCGGCTGAAAACGAATCATTCCATTTTCCGTAATGCCATTCACAATAAAACCAACTTCATCCAGATGTCCTGCGACCATTACACGTGGTCCACTTTCTTGCCCGCGTAGCACACCAAAAAGACTGCCCAAACGGTCCTGCACGATTTCATCCGTATAACCGGATATTCGTTCTTTAACCCATGCCCGCAGCTCTCGCTCATGTCCAGGAATAGAAGGGAACTCTGTTAAGGTTTTAAACAATTCCAATGTTTTTGCTTCCATGATGTATACCTCACTCCTTATTAATTAACCAGTGGTCGTCATGTATTCAGTATGAATGGATTTGTACGGAATGTCCACGATATCATTTTCCTGACATAACATTTCCCCTAAAAGCTCATAATGTTAAGGAGCCAAGCAATCTGAACCGCCAAGCGCGGAACTTACGAATAAGGGGTGGTGAATGATGCCAGCTAAGTCAGGACAGCGCGGTTTTCGTACCAATTCGTCGCCGTTGTCCATAAATGAGAAAGACTATCAAAGTGTTTCCCAAAAGCATGAACCTTCCAGAAAAGTATTTGCCAATTGTGTGCGTGCTTTCCTGGTTGGAGGCGTCATCTGTGTGATTGGGCAGGCGATCCAGGAAGCCTTTATGGCAGGTATGCATATTCCCGCCAAAGAGGCTGCGGCACCGACTGCATCCATGATGATCTTGTTGTCTGTTATATTAACTTGCATCGGGGTCTACGATAAGATTGCCCAATGGGCAGGAGCGGGAACCGCTGTACCGATTACAGGTTTTGCGAACTCGATGTGTTCAGCTGCATTGGAGTATCGTTCCGAGGGATTGGTACTTGGAGTGGGCGCAAATATGTTCAAGCTGGCAGGCTCAGTTGTCGTATTCGGTGTTGTGGCCGCATTTATCGTAGGCGTTATATACGCGATCCTCGGTGTGGGGGGCAACCACTTATGAGAAGACAGGGAGGACAAACCTGGAAGTTTGAGTCGAGACCGCGCATCATTGGTAGTGCAACTGTTGTAGGCCCGGATGAAGGAGAGGGGCCGTTGTCCACAGATTTCGATTATATTTATGACAATATCGAAATAAACGAGAAAACATGGGAAAAGGCGGAACGAAGATTAATTGAGCATTCTACAGAGCTTGCGTTAATTAATTCCAATTTAAACAAAGAGGAAGTGCAATTTTTCATCAGTGGTGATCTGATGAATCAGATTGTCAGCAGCTCATTTTCGGCTAGCAAGCTGGCTATTCCCTATTTAGGCGTTTTTGGAGCCTGTTCAACGTCGATGGAAAGCTTGGCTTTAGCAGCACTTATTGTGGATTCAGAGGCGGGCGACTACGTAATGGCGGGTACAACCAGCCATAACTGTACCGTGGAAAAGCAATTCCGCTATCCTAATGAATATGGAGCACAGAAGCCCCCCACAGCCCAGTATACTGTTACCGGTTCCGGTGCGGCCATTGTGGGACATGCGAAGTCAGGGACGGTGGTGGATTGTGCTACCATTGGGCGTGTAATGGATATGGGCATTAAAGATCCCTTTAATATGGGCGGAGCCATGGCTCCAGCGGCGGCGGACACGCTTTTGTCTCATTTTCGAGATACAGGCAGGGACCCAGGCTACTATGATCTTATTGTAACAGGGGATTTAGCCTCTGTAGGGCTGCCGATTGCCAAAGAGCTGCTCAAAAAAGATGGATTCGATATGAATCAAACGGAATTTAATGATTGCGGTTTACTGATTTACGACATCAATAAGCAAAAGAAGGTCATTGCAGGTGGAAGTGGTTGTGGATGCTCGGCTGTTGTAACCTATGGGCATCTGTTAAAGCGGATCGAAAAGGGAGAACTACAAAAGGTGCTGGTCGTGGCGACCGGGGCGTTATTATCTCCTTTGACTACACAGCAGGGTGAAAGCATTCCTTGTGTTGCACATGCTGTAGCTTTTGAAGCGGGAGGAAAAGTATGATATTTCTATGGGCTTTTTTAGTAGGCGGTGCCATTTGTGTCGTGGGTCAGTTGATGATGGATGTTATCAAAATGACTCCGGCACACACAATGAGTACGTTGGTGGTAGCAGGTGCAATTGCGGACGCTGTCGGAATATATGATCCGCTTATCAAATTTGCCGGAGCGGGTGCGACGATTCCAATTACCAGCTTTGGTAACTCACTCGTACACGGTGCATTAACCGAATTGGAAAAGGACGGATGGCTTGGTGTCATTACAGGGATCTTTAGTCTGACCAGTGCAGGGATTTCCTCGGCGATTATTTTCTCTTTTCTGGCATGTTTGTTTGTTCGTCCAAAAGGAAGCATATAAAAGCAGGGTGCTACAATAGGACAAAAGTAAAATAAACTGTATACAATCAACCCTTCGGATTTGATAGCCGAAGGGTTTTTGACTGTTCCGAAAAACATGTACGTGCAAGAGAAGATGGAGCTTGAATAATATGGGCAGGGAGTTAAGTGTACTCTATGTCCACCTTCATGTACAATAATAGGAAACATGTTGCTATCTAGGAGGTTTACAGAGTTATGCCCGTGCGTCAAGAATCTGTGCAGATTGTATCTGCAATACGTTCTAATCTGGAATCATGCATATTAGGGAAATCCTTTGAAATAAAATTACTGCTTACGGCTATGCTGGCCGGTGGACACATTCTGATCGAGGACGTTCCGGGTACGGGGAAAACGCAAATGATCAAGGCTCTTGCTAAATCCATGCGTGGTGATTATCGCCGCGTTCAATGTAATCCTGATATTCTACCGAGCGATATTACAGGGGTATCTATATTTCATCCACGGGACGAGCGTTTTTATTTCCGTCCGGGTCCAGTTATGACTAACATTTTACTGGCAGACGAAATTAACCGGGCGACGACGAAAACCCAGTCAGCTCTGCTGGAGGTTATGGAAGAACGAAGTGTGACGGTGGATGGGGACACTCATATGTTGCCTCATCCTTTTATGCTGTGTGCCACTCAAAATCCAATTGATTTTGAAGGTACTTATATGCTGCCGGAAGCACAATTAGATCGTTTTATGCTCAAAATCAGCTTGGGCTATCCTGATTTGGAGACGGAGCGAAACATGCTGCTTCATCATCAGACGGGCCAGCCAGCAGACCGTCTGGAGGCTGTAGCGCATATGGAACAGATTGCTGACATCCAGCAGGAAATCAGAGATATCTATATGGATGAAGCGGTGACGTCCTATTTACTCGATATTGTGCGTGCGACGAGGGAACATCCATCCGTGTTGCTCGGAGCTAGTCCACGCGCCGCACTTGCTTTTGTCATGGCTGCCAAGGCATACGCTTTTCAGGATAAGCGTGACTATGTGCTGCCTGATGATGTGAAGGCACTGGCACCTTATGTGCTGACGCACCGTTTGCTGCTTCGTCCCGAAGCACGCCTCGATAGCTCCAACGCCCAGTCCGTGCTGCAGTCCGTTCTCCGACAGGTTCATGTACCCGTACGAATGGAGCGTTCTTAGGGAATGAACATGGTCAAAAGGAAGCGCAGGCTTCCCCGGCTATCAGGTCGCATCTGGCTTATGTTGCTTATATGGGTGGTGTGCCTGCTTTATTTGTTGTTTCAGGGTGGCAAAACATCGGTCATGCTGTTGTCAATGGTTACGCTGTTAATCGTTTATCTGTGGATGGTTGGTCTGAGTGGAGTTCGTCGCGTTCAGGGCCATCGGCAGCTTTCGCAAGGCTCGGAGTTCGGGGAACTACTGCATGCGGGAGATCAGGTACACGTAAAGCTCAGTCTGAGCATTCCGGGCTTTCTTCCGTTACCCTATGTCATTGTTCGCGAGGTGCTCAAGCGGCATACGGGGGAATCCTGGTCGTTTGAAGACAGTGTCATCCCCAGTATGAAAGGGGGCGGCCAGCTTACATTTCAAACCCCTGCTTTAGAACGAGGAAGCTACTATTTTGAGGAAACCGAATGTGTGAGCGAGGACATCTTTGGCCTGTTGGAGCACAAGGGCAGGTTGAATGCACGTGGTGAATTTCGGGTGCTCCCCCGAACGGTATTTATCCCCTACTGGCAGATCAATGATCGCCGTTCAAGGATGTCTGGACCGCAGACCGTTCAAACTCGAACGCGTCGTGAAACGACACAAATCAACGGCGTGCGGGATTATGTATATGGAGATCGGTTTTCACGCATCCATTGGAATGCGACGGCTCGTACAGGCAGTTGGAAATCCAAGGAATTTGAGCATGAGACCGTTCCCAAAACGATGCTTGTGCTCGACGTACAAACAAACCATTATGTAAACGCCGATCAGTTTGAGCTAGCTGTATCTTCTACTGCTTCATTGCTGGAATATGGTGGACGGGAGCGGATGGGGGTCGGACTGTGTACAGCTGGAGAGAAGGGGACTGTTTTTCAGCCAAGTGAGCAGACGATGGAACGACAACGAATGATGCATCACTTGGTAGACATCCACACCACTTCGCAAGGCAGCTTGATGACCGCTGTAGAAAGCTGTGTGCGCCAATTTCCGCAAGGCTGTTATTTTATACTGATTAGTCCGCTGAA
Source organism: Paenibacillus polymyxa M1 (assembly GCF_000237325.1). NCBI lineage: Bacteria > Bacillati > Bacillota > Bacilli > Caryophanales > Paenibacillaceae > Paenibacillus > Paenibacillus polymyxa. The sequence continues at coordinate 4,019,971 of NC_017542.1, read as the reverse complement.
GGATCATCAGGCACTGGAACTTCTTCGTTGGGCTGATACGCGGGGGATGACCCCGTGCCACGTCTATATCGGGGAAGGCTCTGCCCAGGGAGAAGCTGAAAAGTGGATGAGCATGCTTCGTGCAAGGGGAATTAAGGGCTACGATGTTGAGAGCCTCGAAGAGCTCCCGGCTGTAATGGGGGGAGGGACACAATGAAAACCTGGTTACAATCGTTAAAGAGCTCCTGGGCCCTCGCCTTTACTTTCTTGTGGATTATTATTATTGCCATGCAATGGGTGTCTTTTGCTTCCGAATTGTGGCTGGAAGAGACAAGAGCACTTGTACTGACGACCATTACAATGCTGGCGCTGGTGAAGATTTTACTACCATTCCGTCCATGGATTGAATTTGTCGTTAAGGCGGTAACGCTGTTTTTTATTTTGTATCGGACATTAGTGTCTTACTCCATCATTATCCCCTTCGGTGGGGTAGCCAATCGTCTGGATCAATTTATATCTAACATGTCTCCTTATGTTTGGTTTTCACTCATTGCTTGGTTAGTTATTGAAATGGTGCCGCTCATCGTTACAACGAAGCAGCGGATTCTAGTTTTTGTGGGCATTAATATCGCAGCTCTGGCGGTGCTTGATTCCTTCACACCAACTGTGCTGTGGGAGGAGGTTGCCTGGATCGTCTTTGCTGGTATGGGATGGCTAGTGACACAGCATTTGCAGTATTTTCGTCAGCATTATCCTCAAGGATGGAAGCATATTCGGCGTTATCCGTATAAAATTGCGGCCAATATTGCTGTCATTTTTGCGCTTATTATTATGGCGGGTGTGAATATGCCCGAGGTGCAGCCTGCTTTGACGGACCCCTATACAGCGTGGACCCAGCGTATCAGCTCAACCACCGCCGGAACCACCAATGGATCTGGGGCGCTTAATCAGCGCATGAACACTGCATCGGGTTATAGTCGCCAGGATAATCGGTTGGGTGGAGGTTTTAATTTTGATTATTCGCCCGTTATGACCATCACAACTAATCAGCGAAGCTATTGGCGGGGAGAAACAAAACGAATCTATTCCGGTACAGGCTGGAGTGACGGTGGGAACGATGATCTAACGCCAAATGAGGTGCCGATGACCGCTGAGCTTGAAAACACACAAGAAACGCGGCATTCTACTGAACAAGTCGTACAGACCGTTACAATGCAAAATGATCAGAGCTACCCGGTTCTGTTTGGTGCCTATTCGGTGCATCGTGTCCAATCGGTGGATAGAGATTCACGGGCAAACGGGTTGCGTTGGAACCCGCAACAGGCAGAACTTCTTTGGAATCCATCCTCACGAAGAACTGCTTATCCTAAAACGTATACCTTGGTATCTCATGTTCCTGTAATCCCTGAGAAAGAACTGCGTACAAAAAGTTTTAATGAGTTGTATGGAAAAAGCAAACAGGAAGCCTATTTGCAAATTCCAGACGAATTGCCGCAGCGGGTTCGTGATTTGGCTCGGAACGTAACGTCAACGGCCAAAACGCCGTATGAAAAAGTCGGATTGCTACAGCAGTATTTACAGCAAAATTATGCCTATACGAATAATCCGGATCTTTCGCGGAAAAGAAGCAGGGATTTCGTGGATGCCTTTCTGTTTGAGATTCGGGAGGGCTACTGCGATTATTATTCCACTTCATTAGTCATGATGGCTCGCTCCGTTGGGGTTCCAGCTCGTTGGGTCAAAGGGTATGCACCTGGCCAGCAGACATTTTCCGATGATGCAACAACGGGCGATGGTGACGAAAGTATGTCCTCTTACTCCGTGACAAATGCGGATGCTCACTCCTGGGCAGAAGTATATTTAGGCGAATATGGCTGGGTTCCGGTAGAAGCTACGCCCGGCTTTGATATGCCGTTGCTTACGGAGCAGGAGGATTCAAACACTCCAGACGCCCCAGAGGTCAAAGATCAACCAGAACCAGAGCAGCCTGAGCAGGCCCCGCAGATGGATCCAGGGGAAGGATTTAAGATTCATCCTGTAATCATAGGCTCTGCTGTTGCCATTCTTCTGCTGTGGGTAGCTTATATCATCTGGCGTAATCGGGCAGACATTCACTTTTACCTGCTGCGTTTACGGACAGGTAAGCCGCTGACCCCGGATGAAAAGGTGGTCGTCGAAACTGAACACTGGTTACGGTACATGCGAAGGAAAGGCTTTGTCCGTGCCAGCCATGAGACACTGAGGGAATCAGTCGATAGATGGTCACAAGAAGCACCGGAACGCGCTGCGATTTTACATCAGTTGCTAGGACGCTTTGAACAAGCGCGTTATAGTCCTTCGTCGGTAACCGCGGAGGATTGGCGTAGTGTTCGCCAGCAAGCCTCCCTATTGCAGAAGGGACCCTGGATGAAACGATGGGCTGGACGAAGAGCAAAGCCTGATCAGAAGGATGAAGGCTAGTCTGTTTTTACTGGGTTTGATGCCGCAATTTTTAATCTTAATCTATATGTTTAGTAAAAAGCTGTCCGTTTGTTGCGGATAGCTTTTTACTAAACCATAGTAATATGGTATAGTTTGTCGTATGAAACTGAGGTGACCGACGTTGTTTGAAATGCTGATGCCCAAATTACGGGTGAATACCGTCTTTGATATTGATCTTGAAGGCTTGTATGCTCAAGGATATCGCGGCATTATTACGGATCTAGATAACACGCTGGTTGGTGCAAAAGCGCCGAACGCAACTCCCGAGCTGGTGGCCTGGTTTGAAAAGGTCAAACAGGCGGGTTTTAAGCTTGTCATCGTGTCTAATAACAATATGGACCGTGTATCCGTGTTTGCTACGCCTTTGGACATTGAATTTATACATGCCGCCCGGAAGCCATCCAACTCGTCCTTTCGTAGAGCCATTCGTATGATGGGGCTTACTCCGGAAGAGACTATTATGGTCGGGGATCAAATGTTGACGGACGTGTTGGGAGGCAACCGAATGGGATTGCATACCGTTCTGGTACTACCGATATCCATTCATGATGAAGGAGTCATGACCCGATTTAATCGACGGTTGGAGCGAATCGCGCTCACAAGGTTACGTAAGAAAGGCTTATGGCTTGAGGAGGAAAAGAAGAATGACTGAAAGACCTGACGGCGGAACTGCCGTCAAATGTAGTGGTTGCGGTATCGTCATGCAGACCACTGGCCCGGACCTTCCGGGATATATTCCGGAAAAATTATTAACTCGCGAACCAGTCATCTGTCAGCGTTGCTTCCGGATCAAAAACTATAATGAAACGTCTTCGGTGACGGTAGATCAAGATGAATTTTTGAAGCTGCTTAGTCAGATTGGGGACAAGGATGCGCTCGTCATCCACATTGTAGATATTTTTGACTTTGAAGGTAGCTTGATTTCCGGTCTACAGCGTTTTGTAGGCTCGAATCCGGTTGTACTGGCAGTTAATAAGACCGATTTGTTGCCTAAGGTGACAAACTGGAACAAGGTACGTAACTGGGTACAAAAGCAAGCGAAGGAGCAAGGGCTACGTACGGAAGAAATCGTACTGTGCTCAGCTAAAAAAAATCAGGGCTTTGACCGTCTGCTGGATGTGGTATCTGAACTGCGTGGTAACCGCGATGTATATGTGGTCGGAGCCACAAATGTGGGTAAATCCACGCTCATTAACCGCTTGATTCGTGATTACAGCGATATGGAGCAGGAACTCACAACATCCCGTTACCCAGGAACTACACTCGATATGGTGAATATTCCGCTCGACGACGGCAAGCACATTATTGATACTCCGGGTATTGTGTACCCTTGGCGGTTCAGTGAAATCGTCTCCCGCCAGGACTTGAGCGCAATTATGCCGGACAAGCCGCTGAAGCCTGCTGCATATCAGCTTGATGCCGGACAAACATTGTTTTTCGGCGGTATGGCCCGATTTGATTTTGTAGATGGTCAGCACCAATCATTTACCTGCTACATTAACGGTGGTCTTAAAATACATCGTACGAAGCTGGAGCGAGCTGATCAGTTGTTCGCTGATCATGCCGGGGAGTTATTGTCTCCGCCAACACGCGATCAATTGGCAGAGATGCCGGAATGGACCAGACATGAGTTCCGTGTTCCACGCAAATCTCCATCGGACATCTATATATCCGGTTTGGGATGGATTAGGGTAAATAGCGAGAACGGAGCTCTGGTAGCGGTTCATGCTCCTCGGGGAGTCCGTGTGCTTTTGCGGCCTGCGTTGATTTAACAATGCTGTAACCAAGTGATAGGGCGGCAAGGAACACAACCTGGTTCCTGCCGCCATTCATGTATTTGAGCGGCCTAATATTTTGTAATATGGGGGAGAACAACGATGAGCAGCGGGGAGTCTGGAGCGATCGAACGAGATCTTGTACTATTGGGCGTATTGGGTGATCCGATCAAGCACTCCAAATCGCCCCTTATGCATAAAATAGCTTTACAGGCAGCGGGGGTTGATGGAGATTTTGTACCTCTTCATGTCACACCGGATCAGCTGGAGGATGCCGTGAAGGGGATTCGTGCTTTGCATTTCCGCGGAGTCAATGTGACGATTCCCCATAAGGTTGAGATTATGAAATATCTGGATGAGATTGATGAAGGGGCCAGGCTCATTGGCGCTGTCAATACGATAGTGAATGACAATGGGCGGCTCAAGGGCTATAATACGGACGGAATTGGCTACGTGCGTTCCCTCAAAGAAGAGACTTCTGTCGAGTTAAAGGGTGCAAGAATTGCTGTTTTAGGAGCCGGTGGGGCTGCTCGGGGCGTGATTCATGCCCTGTTGGAGGAGCAACCTGAATCGGTCATTATTCTGAACCGAACACGTGACAAAGCTGAACAACTGGCATTGGAGTGGACGACAGAAGCAATTCCAGTAATGGGCTATTCCAACGAGGAAGCTAGGAATGTGCTCACGACAGTGGATGTGTTGATTAATACAACCTCGGTGGGAATGTCTCCTTTATCTGATGAGCTTCCAGTGGAAACGAGTCTGATTCCGGAAGGAATCATTGTGAGTGATTTGATCTATAACCCGCTGGAAACGAGACTTTTACGCGAAAGCCGTGAACAGCGCGGCTGCACTGTACATGGAGGTTTGGGCATGTTTGTGTACCAAGGGGCAGTGGCTTTTGAGTATTTTACGGGGGTGGCCCCTGCAGTAGACCAAATGAGAGCGGCCGTGCTGAGAAGCCTGTCGTAAGTCGGATTATACATTAAAATTATGGAAATGCCGCATTGCATATGTGGCGACGAAGGGGTTAAATATACATGTTGACAGGTAAACAAAAAAGATATCTGCGCTCGATGGCGCATCATTTGGACCCGGTTTTTCAAGTAGGTAAAAACGGTACGAATGAGCATCTTATGCGTCATATCAATGATGCGATTGAAAAGCGTGAGCTGATGAAAGTACAAATTTTGAACAACTGTTTGGACGACAAACATGAAATTGCGGAAGAACTGGCAGCAGAGACGGGTTCCGAGCTTGTACAGCTTATTGGAAGCACCATTATTTTGTACAAGGAATCTCGTGATCATAAGCAAATCGAGTTGCCTAGAGGATAATACGCGGGGAGAAAATTATGAAAATCGGTATTATGGGTGGTACATTTGACCCGATTCATATTGGACATCTGCTAGCTGGAGAAGCGGCAAGAGATGCCTATGAGCTGGATCAAGTATGGTTTATGCCTTCTCATATTCCTCCGCACAAGCATCAAGCGGGGGCAAGCGGCAAGGAGCGTCTGGAGATGACAAGTGAAGCGGTGGCGGGTCATCCTGCTTTTGAAGTGCTGGATATTGAAGTGCTTCGCGGGGGGGTATCCTATACCATTGACACGATCAAGAAGCTTCAGGAGCTGCATCCTGCTGTAGATTTTTATTTTATTATTGGTGCGGATATGGTGAACTACTTGCCTCATTGGCAGGGAATTGAGGAATTGGCGCAGCGGATTTGTTTTATTGGGGTGCGGCGACCAGGCTTCCAGCTTGCGTTGGATGAGTTGCCACATTATTTGCAGGACAAGGTACTGCTGGCAGATATGCCAGTGGTGGACATTTCTTCGACGGATATACGGGAGCGTGCTGCAGAAGGCCGTACCATTCGTTATCTTGTGCCTGATCGTGTACATGACTATATTACAAGGGGCGGTTTGTATGAAGTACAGCCGTGAGCAGCTAATGGAAGCCGTATCTGGTCAGATGCCTGAAAAACGCTGGAAACACACGCTGGGTGTTATGCATACCTCTGTGGAGCTTGCAAAACGTTATGGAGCAGACCCGGATAAGGCGGAACTGGCGGCTATTTTGCATGATGTGGCGAAATATTGGCCTGTTCAACAGATGGAAGAAGTGATTCGTAACTATCCTGAATGTGATCAGGAGCTATTGGAGCATGACAAGCAGCTCTGGCATTCAGAGGTAGGGTACTGCGTTGCAGCAAGAGATTATGGAGTGGATGATCCGGAAATAAGGAATGCGATCCGCTGGCATACATCAGGACGTGTAGGTATGAGCCTGCTGGACAAAGTCGTGTGTTTGGCTGATTACATCGAACCAGGGCGGGATTTCCCCGGGGTTGAACATATCCGCAAACAGGCAAAGAAAAGTTTGGAGCAGGGCCTTATTGCTGGATTTGACTCTACAATTTCATTGTTGCTGGAAAAGCAAAAGGTTATTTTTCCGCTGACGGTCTTGTCGCGCAATGACTTGATTCAACAGCTAAAACAGAAAAAAACGGAGGTTCATGAATGACCCTAACGAATGAGAAATTAATGCAAACGGCGGTTGAGGCCGCTAATGATAAAAAGGCAATGAATATTGTAGCATTGGATTTGCGTGGAGTATCGCTAGTCGCGGATTATTTTGTAATCTGCCACGGTAATTCGGATACACAAGTACAGGCGATTGTAACAGAAATTCGCAAACGCGCTCATGATGAAGGTGTAGCCATCAAAGGAATCGAAGGAATGGATTCTGCTCGCTGGGTTCTAATGGATTTGGGAGATGTTGTAGTGCATGTCTTCCATCGCGACGAACGCGAATATTACAACATTGAACGACTCTGGTCGGATGCTAAGGTTGTGGAGAAGGTATGAGTTTGATCGCTGGTACTTATGTCACCATTATGGTGGATCGTGAAGTATCGCCTTTCGGCTACTTCCTTACCGTCGGCGAGCAGGATGTGCTGCTGCATTATACGGAGCTGACTCGTGAAATCGAGGTGGGTGAACGACTGGAGGTATTTATCTTCCACGATACAGAGGACCGTTTGGCTGCAACTATGAAAAAACCGTTCTTGTCTTTGGGAGAAATGGCAAAGCTCGAGGTGGCCGATGTCCATCCGCGTTTGGGATGTTTCCTGGAGATGGGACTGGGTCGTCAACTTTTGCTGCCGATTCGTGAGTTGCCAGAAAACCGGGATCTGCATCCTCGTGTGGGTGACTACGTGTATGCCATTATGGAGCATGACAAACAAGGCAGACTGCGAGCTAAGCTGGCAGGGGAGCAGGAACTGGCTCCATTGTGCTTCCATGCTCCTAGTTCGTGGCTTAATACATGGGTGCAGGCGACGGTGTACAAGCCGCTTCAGATGGGCACATTCGTCCTGGTGGACGGGGGTGTGCTTGGATTTGGTGCAATAGGGATGATTCATTCCTCGGAACGTAACCGCATGCTTCGCTTGGGCGAGGAGGTTAAGGTACGGGTCACGCTTGTTCGCGAAGATGGTCGGGTCAATCTGGCGATGTCGCCACGCAAGGAAGTAGGCCGTGATGAGGATGCGGATCGGTTAATTGCATTTCTGAAGGAACGTCCGGGTGGCGGCATGCCATATTCTGACGCAACGCCGCCGGATATTATCAAACAACGGTTTGGTATCAGTAAATCCGCCTTCAAGCGTGCGATGGGCAAGCTGATGAAGGAAGGACTGGTTACACAAAAAGAAAACTGGACCTACCTGGTGGAGACAATGCCTAAACCGAAGGACGGGAATGGGGAATAAAAGATGGCTTCTTACCGCAAGTTTGCCTATGTGTATGATGAGCTAATGCAGGACATGCCGTACCCGGACTGGTTGCGCTTTGCACGGCAGGCTTGGGATCGATACGGTATGCCACATACAGTGGCAGAGCTGGGCTGCGGAACGGGCTCAATTACGATTCCACTGGTTAACTCGGGCTTCGAGGTGGCTGGCATCGATTTATCCTCTGACATGCTGGCAGTAGCCCGTCGCAAAATGGAAACCACTCCTCAAGGACAGCGATTGTTTCGTGAGGGAAGCGTTCGCTGGATACAGCAGGATATGCGAGAATGGATTTTACCGGAGCCCGTGGATTCTGTCATTTCTTTTTGCGATTGCCTGAATTATTTACTTGAGGAAGAAGATATCATTTCTACTTTCCGCAGAACGTATACTGGTCTGAAGCCTGGTGGAACCTTTCTGTTTGATGTACATCACCCCCAGACTTTTTTGCGTTATGATGAAGAACAACCATTCGTACTGGATGAACGCTCTATCTCGTATATCTGGACATGCGCATTGGACACTCCACGTTGTGAAATTGAGCATCATCTCAGTATCTTTGCGAGAGCAGAACATGAAGGACGCGATCTGTACCAGCGTTTTGAGGAAATTCATGTACAGCGTGCTTATGATCCAGACTGGATGAAGGCAGAATTGTCCAAAGCGGGTTTTCGTGATGTGAAGGTATATGCAGATTTTGAATGGGTAGAAGCAGAAGATGACGCGGCGAGACTTTTTTATGTCGCTGTAAAATAGCCAGGAATCATTGGCCTAATATAGAAAAAGAAGACGCTTTTCATGAAGTCATGAAGGGCGTCTTTTTGCACTCATATATTCACTTTATAGTTCAGCTGAAGTTCATCACCTGGTACACCCCGAATACCCCAATTCTGTTTCGGGGTTTCAAATATAGTAATCTCAAGATCCTGTGGAGAAATCCCCAAAAGTTCGTTAATTCTTTGAAATAACAGGTTGATGAGTTGCTTCTTAGCTTCTGTCGTTCTGCCTTCAAAGATACTGATCTCAATAATGGTGTACGCCTCGGAGCGACCATCGGCGTATATAAAGTCTTCATGATTCATAGGGAAGAAACGATGAAACCTTTTGTTTGGAGGATAGTTGAACGCATCCACCACGGCAGAGTGAATTACCTCTGAAAGTTGCTTTTTGATCGGATTTAGCTTTTCTTTGATTCCGAAAATTTTAATCTGTGCCATGTCTCAGCTCACCTTTCTTATCTCATCTCAACTTGAATTATTGCAACTTGGAGTTATTATAAAACATTCGTATTCATGTGTCATGGACAACTAGTATGAAGATGGGGTTTAGTATCAAATGTAGTCTTTATTTGACTTTTTTCGCGGTTTTCAATATAATAGTGCCATTATTAACGGTTAAACAATCGCTGATGAGGAATAGTAGTTTTGACTGGACATGTAGAGAGCCGGCGGGTGGTGCAAGCCGGTTGACAGTGCAAAGCGAACTCACCTCGGAGATATGCGTCCAACGCAGGAAAGCACTATATCGGTGTTAGCATTCTGTTATTAACATGCATCGGATCACCTCCGTTATCAGGTGCAAAGGGAGTAGAATGCGAAGAACGCTTTCTGCTAACTAGGGTGGTACCACGGGAATATAACCTCTCGTCCCTAGCGCTGACACGCTACGGGATGCAGAGGTTTTTTTGTTGCATACCGTTTGAGGAGGAAAAGACAATGACAGACACACAGCCGAAGCACGGCTATCAACCGCAAAGTATTGAACCAAAATGGCAAAAATATTGGGATGAGAACAAGACGTTCCGCACTGGGGAAGAGCCGGGCAAACCGAAGTTTTATGCTTTGGATATGTTTCCGTACCCGTCTGGAGCTGGTCTGCATGTAGGCCATCCGGAGGGATACACAGCTACAGATATTGTTTCACGTTATAAAAGAATGCGTGGCTACAACGTACTGCATCCGATGGGTTGGGACGCCTTTGGTCTGCCTGCCGAGCAGCATGCTTTGGATACAGGTGAGCACCCACGCGAAATTACGGTAAAGAACGTAAACAACTTCCGCCGTCAAATCAAATCACTTGGCTTTTCATATGACTGGGACCGTGAAATCAGCACAACTGATCCTGATTATTACAAATGGACACAGTGGATCTTCATCCAGCTGTATAAGCGCGGTCTCGCTTATGTAGCTGAAGTGCCTGTTAACTGGTGTCCAGCACTGGGAACAGTCCTGGCGAATGAAGAAGTAATTGACGGTAAGAGCGAGCGTGGCGGTCATCCGGTTATCCGCAAACCAATGCGTCAATGGATGCTGAAAATTACGGAATACGCGGATCGTTTGCTGGATGATTTGGAGGAGCTGGACTGGTCCGAGAGTATTAAGGATATGCAGCGGAACTGGATTGGTAAGTCTACCGGTGCAGAGGTTCATTTCCCAATTGAAGGCTATGACGAGCAACTCACAGTATTTACAACCCGTCCAGATACGCTGTTCGGCGCAAGCTACTGTGTGCTGGCCCCTGAGCAGGAATTGGTGGATATGATTACTACACCTGAGCAAAAGGACGCTGTACAACAGTATCGTGAACAAGCTGCTCGGAAAAGCGACTTGGAGCGCACGGATCTGGCCAAAGACAAAACAGGCGTATTCACAGGAGCTTATGCAGTGAATCCGGTGAACGGCGAAAAGCTGCCAATCTGGATTGCTGACTATGTACTAGCAGGCTACGGAACAGGTGCAATTATGGCAGTACCGGGTCATGATACACGTGACTGGGAATTTGCTAAGAAGTTCGGATTGAAAATTACTGAGGTCGTTCAAGGTGGAGACGTGGACAAAGAGCCATACACCGAGGATGGCCCGCATGTCAATTCAGGCTTGCTGAATGGACTCACCAATGAGGAAGCTATTCCGAAAATGATCGAATGGCTCGAAGCTGAGGGTAAAGGACAGGGCAAAGTTACCTATCGTCTGCGTGACTGGCTGTTCAGCCGCCAACGCTATTGGGGCGAGCCGATTCCAGTAATTCATCTAGAAGATGGAACGATCAAAACGGTTCCTGAGGATCAACTGCCGCTCGTACTGCCAGAGATGGACAATATCAAGCCTTCAGGTACAGGTGAATCCCCGCTGGCGAATGCGACAGATTGGGTAGAAATCGTTGATCCTGAGACAGGTATGAAAGCACGTCGTGAGACAAATACGATGCCGCAATGGGCAGGAAGCTGCTGGTACTACCTGCGCTTTATTGATCCGAAAAATGATAAAGAGCTTGTATCCAAAGAGAAACAGCGCGAATGGATGCCTGTTGATCTGTATATTGGCGGAGCGGAACATGCGGTTCTTCACTTGCTGTATGCCCGTTTCTGGCACAAAGTACTGTATGATATCGGCGTAGTGGAAACTAAAGAGCCTTTCTATAAGCTGGTCAACCAGGGTATGATTTTGGGCAACAACAATGAAAAAATGAGTAAATCACGCGGTAATGTCATCAATCCTGACGATATTGTAAATACGTTTGGCGCCGATACGCTGCGTATTTATGAGATGTTTATGGGGCCGCTGGAAGCGACCAAGCCATGGAATGAGAATGGGGTTGAGGGAGCGCATCGTTTTCTGTCCCGCGTATGGCGCCTGTTTGTTTCCGAGGATGGTAGCCTGAACGAAAAAATTAAAAATGACGGCGGTAGTGATGAGTTCAAACGCACCTGGCATAAAACACTGAAAAAGGTAACCGAGGACCTGGACGCATTGCGTTTCAATACAGCAATCAGCCAGCTGATGATCTTCACCAATGATGCATACAAAGCAGACCTTCTGCCGCGTGCAGCGATGGAAAACTTCGTGCAAATGCTGTCTCCGCTTGCACCGCATCTGGCCGAGGAACTGTGGCAGCTGCTGGGACACAACGAGAGCATTACGTACGCGGCTTGGCCTGCCTATGATGAAGCATGGACGGTAGACGCTGAAGTGGAAATTGTCATCCAGATGAATGGTAAAATTGTACAGCGTGCAACGATTGCCAAAGATCTTGATGCCAAAGCGATGGAAGCCTTTGCTTTGTCGCTGGACAGCGTTCAGGAAGCACTGGCTGGTAAAACGGTTCGCAAGGTAATTGCTGTTCCTGGTAAGCTGGTTAATATTGTTGCCGGTTAATCGGCTTTAGGCCGAAGGAGACATCTATCTTTTGCATGTCCTCTTCATACTTGTTGTGCGTGGCTCGTATTAGCTCAGGGAAGACACTATGCAGGCTGATGTCCAACAATGCGAGAGCTTCGGCGGTGATCCCTCCGGGAACCGCTACTCTTGCTTGTAACTCGGCTGGTGTCATCCCGCCTTCCGTAAGCAGCTTTCCAGTACCGATGATCATTTCACCGGCCAATGCACATAGTTCCATACGGTCTATACCCGTAGCTTGAACTGCGGCTTGAATCCACTGGTCCATAAAAAAGGCCAAGAAAGCAGGGCCGCAACTCGAAAAATCCGATGTGATCCGTGTATGAGACTCTTTAACCCGAATTGGCCTGCTGATGTGGGACATAAGCTCTTCCAGAAGGGAGCGATCCTCCTCTGTAATCCGGTTTCCATGGATGCATAGTGAGACTCCGCTTCCAATCTGGTGAGTGATACTCGGAATAATTTTGGACACTTTGGCTTTCAGTGCATGCTCCAAAATACGGATCTGTACTGGACTTGTGATAGAAACGACGATCTGCTCTTCTGTAATGACGTTGCGTATTTCATCCGTTACGGTTTTTGATTCCAGCGGCTTCACGCAGATAAATAGAATATCGCTTTCCGCTGCCGTCTCACGGTTGCTTTGAGCTGCATGCAAACCTGGATAACGACGGGCTAGCTCGGCTACCTTGGAATACGTTCGGTTGCTTGCTAATATTTGCTGCGGTTTGAGTGCGTCCGAATGAATAAAAGATTCAATTAGCAGACTTCCCATGCTGCCAGTCCCGATAAATCCAACTTTCATTGTTCAACGTCCTCCTTTCATACTTTGCGGTATAGACGCTGTGCTGTCATTCTTCTTAGTGTATGCACTTGGTCTTGGCCGACATGACGAATTTTATGTCTGAACACATTAGATCATGCTTGGGGCCGCACCACTCTTTGTATAAATGCTCACAGCGAGACCGTATGGAGGTGTTTATAAACCTCCGGTTTGACGGAAATTGGACAGATTTGCTCTGTTAGATTGAGACGTTGGTCTTCAGTCGGTTCAATTCCGAAATCCATGTGGAGTAGGGGACGATACGAAAAATGAAACGCGTATGGACAGGAACGGCAATAACGCTTGCTGTAATCGGGAGTGGACTTATTTTGTTTGCCGGAGGGCAGCGCTCTGAGCCACAAGAAGAGTGGAGTTTGCTTAACCATAAGGTGGAGCATGCTTTGGCGATAGAGTCGGAGTCAATTGAGTCGCAGCGAAGCAGTGAGTATACCCAAGGAAAGCATGCTGTAAAAGAGGCTTCAGACCAAACTGAACGCAGAGCGAATGTCGAAGCTGTTGACAATGTGAAGCATAATACTAAGCAGAGTTCTACTGGTCTATCTGCTGCTATGAGTGAAAACTCCATGGTGGGGAATTCAAGTACCGTAAAGCAGTCAGATGTTGCGGATTCGAGATCAGACACAGCTGTTGCCAGTTCGGATGCTGCAACGACGAGTAGGACAAATACGGTGAATGATTCGGTTATTCCATCCGTTTCCGGTGAAAAAAAGGTAAACATTAACACAGCGACTGCTGCCGAGTTAATGGAACTTCCGGGGGTTGGGGCTAAAAAGGCCGAGGCTATTTTGAACTATCGTAATCAGCACGGGCTGTTCAAACGTGTGAACGATTTGGATCGTGTAAAAGGAATCGGAGCTAAAATGTTAGCGAAAATGAAGCCGTATGTCAGCTTATAACTTATTTAAGTTTACGGTATAGGCTTTGAGAGTGGCTTTAACGGATATGTTTTACGTTTAACTTGTTTATACGGGAGAGATGGAAATGAGTGCAGATGTACGCAAGGACTGGGACACCTACTTCATGGATATCGCTTATATGGTATCCACCCGTTCGCGCTGCGCGCGGCGTCATGTTGGAGCCGTACTTGTACAAGGTAAGAAGCTATTGGGGACGGCCTATAATGGCGCACCATCCGGGGTGCCTGACTGTTCTGAGGCAGGCTGTATGATCTCGGAGGAATATGAGGTCGTTCACCGTGATGGACGGGAGGAAATGGTTAAGAAGCAGCGTTGTATTCGCACTATTCATGCGGAGCAGAACCTGTTGCTGTTTACTGACCGGATTGACCGTGAAGGCTCCTCCGTATATGTCACCGACCAGCCGTGCTGGACATGTGCCAATATGTTGGCGAACAGCGGTATTGTGGAGATTGTATATCACCGACCTTATCCAAAAGATGCCGACAAGGTTCGTGCTATGATGGAGGAAAAGGGAATCGCCTTTCGTATGCTGGAGACATATCATCCACCACAGGAAACGCTGATGGATGTTAAAGATTAATCAATAAACGAGGAAGAACCTCTGACAATGCTATTTTGTCAGGGGTTCTTTTTTTGTTTTGTGAGTTGGACAGAAAGCAATGTTTTTGCGAATGGAAGGTGATTGTATTCAAGCCCAACTTGTGTTTACTAGGCCTATATTAAGTCTCACTGTTTGTTGGATTATAGGAAGTGCAGGAGCGTGTCTGTATTCGGAACGGATACTTTTATTACTGTGGGCGGGAGTTACCCTGATTTCCCCACTTATAGCTTTACTGATGAAAATTCCCATCCGACATATGGTATTGCTATGGATTGTATTAAGTAGTGGTGGATTTCATTGGTTTTGGCATGATATGCATAATGTAAGCAGTATTCCTGGTGCTCTTCATGTATCGTCTTCTGTCATAGAAGACATGCCTGTTCAAGCAGCAGGGTTTATTGCTTCAGAAGTTGAGATTGATGGGGATCGTGCGCAGTTTGAGATGAGAGTTACTTCAATCCATCACTTTGCAAGTCAATCCAATAAGGTTGAACATCGAGGATCTATTTCTGAACAGGTCATTGTTCATATCAAGTTGGCTGCGAAGCAGGAACAGCAACTTGCGGCAGCATGGCAGCGTGGGGATGCAATCCTGCTCCGTGGCAACTTAAAGGCACCAGCAAAAGCGGGTAATTTTGGTAGCTTTGATTACAGTAAATATCTGCACACGCAGGAAATTCACTGGCTTTTCAAGGGGGCTGGAGCCGCCTCGTTACAGAGGCAGGAGGCTTCACAGTGGAACCGCTACATATTATTCAGATGGAATGATCAGCTTAGAGAGCAGCTAGGTCAAAAAATGGAATCTGCTTTTACATCACTTCTTCAGGCAGGATATATGAAAGGCCTGGTACTTGGGGTTACAGATGAGCTGGACCCAGCAACGTATAATGAATTTACGCAGCTTGGTTTAACGCATATTTTGGCGATATCAGGTATGCATGTGGCGGTATATGCGGCCACATTATTATATTTACTCAAGTTATTACGAGTTAGCCGTGAAACCTCTCTTACGATTGTGATGGTACTGATTCCGGCTTATGTCCTGCTGACAGGTGCTTCTCCCTCTGTTGTAAGAGCGGGAATTATGGCGATGATTGGCTTGTTTGCAGCCCGACGAGGGCTGCTCAAAGACGGACTTAATATTTTAAGTATATCTGCGTTGCTTATGCTGCTATGGAATCCATACTACCTGCTTAGCGTCAGCTTTCAGCTGTCCTTTTTGGTAACAGGTGGGTTGCTCATATATATGCCGCTTATGAAGCCGTTTTTCGCCAAATGGCCCCTCCTGATCGGTGGTGAAGTTGCGATTACAGTCACGGCACAGCTTGTTTCGTTTCCAATGACGGTATTCTACTTTAATCAATTTTCGTTATTATCATTTGCGGCTAATTTTGTACTTGTCCCCCTAATTACATATATCGTGCTTCCACTGGGTACGGTAGCCATGGGAATGGCCTTTTTATGGGGGGATGGTGCTCGTATCCTTGCGTGGCCGGCAGAGCAATTGAACGATCTGACCTTTTGGCTTGTGAAATGGCTGAATGTAGATGATGCTTATGTGAGTATTTGGCCGTCTTCTTCTATTCTGTGGGTTCTGGCGTATTATGCAGCTTTGTACAGTGTTTTGTACTGGCTCAAAACGTGGTTGACATCCCGAAGGAAAACGGGCGACATTTCCGTTGTGAATTCTACTACCATAACATCACCTATGTATACAGGATTAGAGGCTGCTGCTGAGTGGGCTGCTATTTTGCAAACGGCTCATGAACCCGAGGGTGCAGGGAAATTTGCGCGTCGACAGTGGAATGGATATCGTCATGTGGCACTGGCTTTAAGTGGTATTGCCTGGCTTGGCATACTATGTATAGGGTACCAATCTCCTAGTGAAAGAAACACGGGAGTTGTTCAGTATCTGGATGTGGGCCAAGGTGATAGCATTTTAATTACAACGCCGGGAGGGAAACATATTTTGGTGGATGGCGGGGGTACAATGGACTTTGCAACAGGAAAAAACGCTTGGCGCAAGCGTACAGATCCCTACGAGGTAGGCGCGGATACGATTGTGCCCTTGCTAAAGCAACGTGGGGTGCACCGGCTGGACGCTGTCATTTTGACGCATGGAGATCATGATCATGCCGGAGGTCTACAGGCTGTATTTGACCAAATTCCCGTATCCACCTTATTTTTTAACGGTACCCTAACAGACAAAGCCCCATTCCGGAAGTTGTTAAACACGGCTTTGGACAAGCAGATCAAGCTGTACGGTGCACATCATAGCATGGAGTGGGGACCGGACCGGGATACGAAAATTCGCTTTCTCTATCCGTTTAAGCTGGAGGAGAACGAATCTGAGCAGTTGCCTGTGATGAAGGAACAGAATCATTATTCTGTTGCCATGATTTTAGAGATGGAGGGGGCCTCGTTTTTATTCACAGGAGATATGGATGATGCTGCAGAGTCGCTGTTGCTTTCTGAATTAACCCGTTCTCCATCTCGTGTGAAAGCTCAGGAGGGAATAGGAGATGCAAGGAAAGCTGTCGACGTTATGAAAGTGGCACATCACGGAAGTAAGTATTCCACCTCGGAAGAGTGGTTGTCCTACTGGCAGCCGAAAGTATCCGTCATTTCAGTTGGTGCAAGCAACACATATGGACATCCGAATAAAGCGGTATTGGAACGTTTGGCGGAAGTTGGTTCTGCCATATATCGAACAGACACAATGGGAGAGGTACAGATTCGTGCGCAGCAAGGGAAGCTGAGTGTGCGGTATCAACGCAAACGTGAACAAATAGATACAAAATGATTTTGATTATACAAAAAAACAGGCTTATAACAGCCAATAATTTGCCTGCCGTTATATCAGATAAGGGATACCAATACTCAATCGACGATTTTTATTTTCAAGATCCGATTGCTCTGTCTTATCAATTAGAACTTATATCTGATTTTCTGATTTCCAATAAATCACAAAACGTTTCATGCAATTCAATAGGTTCAGTATCTAGATATATGTAGGGGCTGAGGGAAGGTGACTACCTTCCCTTTTTCTGTTATTCTAAGGGAGGATACAATGGGGATTCTGGGCATTTTGTTATAATTTTTTTTATTAAAAAAATAAAATTAGCGTCAGACGTCTATCCTGCAACAATTTGCAAAAGGGATACGTCTGTAATATTGCAGGGAGAGGGGGATCCTTTGTGGTAGAGCAGGGACTCATCCGAGCCGCTCAATCGGGCGATCGCGACGCTCTCATTACCCTATTAAGAGAGATAGAACAGCATGTGTACCGTACGGCATATTACATTCTAAATAATGAGCAGGACGCCATGGACGCTTCACAAGAAGCCCTCATACGAATATATTCCAAAATTAACTCTTATGAGGAAAAAGCGCAGTTTAAAACCTGGGTCCAACGCATTGTAACGAACATATGCATCGACAAATTCAGAAGAACGAAGCCTTCGGTTTCCATTGACGAGCATGACATGATATTTAACGACCCCCAAAACGTGGAGGTCGAGGTGTTAACCTCTTACATGGCACAGGATGTTCGTGAGGCTATACAACAGCTCCCGGAACACCACCGGACGGTAATTGTCCTGAGATATTTGCAGGATTTCTCTTATAACGAGATTGCCGATTCTCTGGATTTGCCGCTAAATACGGTCAAGTCATACTTGTATCGTGCAAGACAACAATTGCAAGGGCTACTTCAGGAGTATCAGAAAGGTGGTGTATCAGGATGAAGTGTGGAGAAGAGGTGATGGATTGGATGCAGCGTTATGTGGATCATGAACTGGGTGAAGAAGAGACGTCCCAATTAATGAACCATATTGCGACTTGCCCGGACTGTGCGGAAAAATTTCATATTCTTCAGACACTCTCTCGCGAGCTGGAGGAATTGCCTGCGGTTTCCCCGGCGTTCAGCCTGGTGGATTCCATCATGCCTCAGCTTGATGCCATTGACCGCGCACGTGAAGAGCAGGGAAGCGCGCTTCAGGAAATGCAGCCTGTAGCTGCTGATCCTGAGCCTGGAACAGGGCTTGGACAACGTACTCAGCCTGTGCCTTGGTGGAACCGGGTGGGAGGGCGTGCTGCCATGGGCGTGGCTGCCGCTGCCGTTGTACTGGGGATTGTAGTATTCAACTTCGAGCCTAAAACAGTGCAGGATGCGGAAGGCATACTTACATCCCAGTCGCCCGAGGTGACAAGTCAGCAGAATCAGACGGAAATCCCAGGTACGACCAATGGGAGTGGAGGACGTGATGCAACCATTGGAGCGGAATCGACCAAGCCGCCATCTGAACAGGGACAAGGAGCCGATTCCTCTCTGACACCTGCAGATAAGGAACCTGACTTGGGCGACCAGGGAATAAACAGTTCAGATGACAAAAAGAATCCTTCCAAACCGGATGCTGGGAAGGTGGATGATCAGCAAGCTGGCGAGGAACCTTTAACAAAGTCTGCACCGACTAAACATTCTTCCCGTCAGGATGAAAAGCAGGGACAGCCAAACGTCGATCGTCAGGCCTCAAAGGATGACTCATCTGCAGATGCTCCTCAATCCGATGACAAACAGTTAAAACAGAAAAAATCTGATCAACCTACGATTGCTCCTGATGAACAGCTGGATCCGAAAATGGAAAAGGCACCATTAGCAGATACGGGTACCGCTCAGGAGGATAATAGCGATGATACAAGTACAAATGATGCATCTTCGTCGCTTAGTCAGGAATTGAAGGTACAGAGTCGAATTGCTTCAAATGAAACGTCGAAAGATACGACATCCAAAAGTGTCACCAAGGATGCGGGCAACTCCTTAGGAGCGGATAGCAGCAATGCAGCTTCTAATGATGAGCAATCATCCGTGTCACAAGACCCGGTTCGTAGAGAAGGTTTTGTATCTAATTCGCTGGTCTCTCCGGACAGCAATAATGCTTCCACCTATGGTGCCCAGTCCGCCTCTACAGATCAGTTCAACTCGCCTGATGGTAGCTATGCAGTGGCTATTGAAGGCAAAAAGCTGAAAGTGTATAAACTTTCCGATAACGGTGTAGACCGAACAACACTGGAAGTCCGTACTCTGAAGGGTGCTTGGGTCAAAGGAAGCTGGTCAGATGACAGCCAGACCTTTATGTATGAGACGGAGCAGGATGGGACTGCAAGTAAATATACGTACACCGTCCCGCGTAGCACTGGAAAATAGTTTCCGTAAGTTGGCACACTTTTAGAAACAGAGAATAAACTATATGAACCGACGTCGTATCCCGACGGTTGAAAGTTTCTAGAGCTTTCTGCTGCCGTGTTGATATAGATGGTGGTGAAGGGATTCTGCCTAAAGGCGGGGTCCCTTTGTTTGTGTCATGACTTGCCTTCCGGTCGGATGTCAGGTACGATCAGTGGGTGGGGGGAACGGAAAATGGATGTAAAAACAGCCTCTAGGGCTATTCGCAAAGGTGATATTTCGCCAGTGTATCTGCTATATGGCAGTGAAAAATATCAAATGAAGCAGTTTGTTGATATGCTAAAAGAGAAGGTGGTGGAGGAGGAGCATCGTGACTTCGCCATTATTTCTTATGATTTAACCGAGACGCCAATTGAGGTGGTTGTGGAGGATGCGGAGACAGCGCCTTTTCTGGTGCCGAAAAAGCTAATTATTGTACGGGATACCAGTGTATTTGCAGCAGGCAAAGATAATGGCAAAATAGAGCACCGTCTTGAGACTCTGTTGACTTATATGGATAACCCGACTGACTATAGCGTCATCGTTTTTACGGTTCAGGCTGAAAAGCTGGACGAACGGAAAAAGATCGTCAAGAAACTGAAAAGTGATGCCTCAGTTATTGCTTTCGCCCCTATGGGTGGAGATGATCTTGTAGCTTGGGTCCATAAGCGTGCAGCAGAAAGAGAAGTGCAGTTGGCAGCAGGAGCGGCTGAGAGACTCATTCAATACACGGGTACCGGGCTTCAATCCTTGGCTGCCGAGATAGATAAGCTGTGCTTATACGCAGGAGCGCAGGGAACAATCTCATCCGCTGACATTGAATCCCTTGTGCCTCGTAATACAGAGCAAAACGTATTTGCGATGGTTGAGGATCTGGCTAATTTGCGGCTGGATAAGGCGCTCAGTATTTTTTATGAATTGCTTAAGCAAAAAGAGGAACCAATCAAGATTGCAGCTTTGATCACACGGCAGTTTCGTATTATGTTGCAGGTCAAAGAGCTGGCAGGTCAAAGCTATTCTCGGCAACAAATTGCGAGTCAGCTCAGCTTGCATCCTTATGGGGTGAAAGTTGCAGGGGATCAAGCGCGACGCTTCCGTCCTGAGCAGCTGCGCCAGCTTCTCTATGAACTGGGCGAGCTGGACTATCATATGAAAACAGGTGTTGTTGACAAGGTGCTGGGACTCGAACTATTTTTGATGAAAATGGGAGCAGGTGCTTCAATCTAATCTCATAAAGGTTATAAACTAAAAAATCCTGATCAGCCAAGGCTGGTCAGGATTTTTTCATTAACGTATAAAAGTAGCTCTTGCTTACGCTTGAGCTGTAAGAGCGTTAAGTTTTTTCGCCAAGCGGGATTTCTTGCGAGCAGCTGCATTTTTGTGGATCAGACCTTTAGTTACAGCCTTGTCCAGCTTTTGGGAAGCCACTTTGAAAGCAGCAGCAGCAGCTTCAGCTTCGTTACCTACCAACGCTGTATCGGCAGCTTTTACTGCTGTACGAAGCGCGGATTTTTGGGAAGCGTTCAACGCACGGCGTTTGTCGCTAGTTTTAACGCGTTTGATAGCGGATTTGATGTTTGGCATTACATTCACCTCCTGTAAAGGCATTACTTATGAACACAAACGTTTCACAACTTAAAATATTTTAGCACGCCACACCTCAAATTGCAATAAGAAAACATTCTAAGACGATGCAAATTACAGGATGAAAATGGATGTGCATAAACCTGCTGGGTGTCTCGCACACTATAGCCAGAGATGGTATACAAGGAGGTTTAAAAGATGGATCTGGATTTGCAGAAGTATGCGGTACGCACGGATTTGGCATTAGAGGCAAGAGAGCTGGCAGAACGGAATCAGCCTGTACCGCTGGCAGGTATAAATGAGAATGTGGAGGAAGATAACGGTATTAAAATTACGCGGCTGGATGTATTAAATGAAGAAGGAGCCAACCGTATTGGGCGGGTACAAGGGCATTACGTTACACTCGAAGTACCTGGCTTGCGTGAAGGCGACACTGGACTTCAGCAACGGGTAGCTATTGCCTTTGCCAAAGAAATGGAGCATTTTATACAAAAAATAGGGATCTCTAAGGTGGCAAGGGTGCTGGTGGTAGGGCTGGGGAATTGGAACGTTACTCCTGATTCGCTGGGTCCGCTTGTTGTTGAAAATTTAATGGTCACCCGTCAATATTTTGAACTGACACCTGATCAGATCAACCCTGGATATCGGGATGTGAGTGCAATTGCGCCGGGTGTTCTTGGTATCACGGGAATCGAATCCAGTGAGATCGTTCAAGGCATTGTGGATCGCACAAAACCAGAACTGATTATTGCTATTGATGCTTTGGCGTCACGTTCACTAGAGCGTGTCAATACGACTATCCAAGTGGCGGATATCGGAATACATCCAGGTTCAGGTATTGGCAACAAGCGGCGTGGTATCACCAAGGATATTATGGGGGTTCCGTGTATCGCTATCGGCGTTCCAACGGTATGCTATGCTTCGACCATCGTCAACAATGTAATCGAACTGATGAAAACACATTTTACCAAAGAAAAAGCTTCTACCAAAGTAATTCTCGGAATGTTGGATGAAATATCAGAACCTGAGAGACTTGGGCTAGTGAAAGAGGTGCTCCAACCACTAGGGCATGATTTGATTGTGACTCCAAAAGAGATTGATGAATTCATTGAAGATATCGCGAATATCATTGCGACCGGATTGAACGCTGCTCTACATGAGGCTGTTGATCCCGACAATGTCGCCGCTTATACGCATTAATGAAGGGCTAGCAAAACCATCTTTCTAAGACACGACACAAAAATCTCTATTTAACAGGTAGCTTATCTCTTTCGAAAAGGGGTGGGCTGGACCTGTGATAGAGATTTTTGTGTTCTAGTAATTGTTCTCCGTTCATAGAGTTGAAGTATAAGAGATTTCCGCAACAGATAGGAACCCTGTGTTCTGAATGTAATAAGCGGGTTTCGACGGGACGAAGGAGGACAAGGCTCACATGAAAAAAATTCAGACCTGGAACGTCGGAAGATGGAGAAGAAAAGGTATCGAAATTTTGGCAATGGGACATACGCTTGTGCTGCTTATCATGGGCTCGGCGCTTTTATTTGTCGTTTTGGGACTAGGAGGGTTGGCAGAAAATCGTTTGCAAACCTCTCCTGTTTCTTCGATGAAAGGATTGGCAGGCTCGGTGTCCAGCGGTTTTTTCGCGGATATGCTAGGTATGGAGGTACCTCATTTGGCACAAAAGAAGCAGCATTCTTCGTTGTCGGGTGAACAATGGTCGCCATTTGTTTTTCAGATGCTTACAGGTATTAATCCGCAGGATCCCAAAAGTCTCATTTCTCGTGAAATTCCTGGCATGTCTGCTGGTGCGCCTGTCTTGCTGCGCAAGGGTTCGGGGAACGACAAGGTAGAGGGTCCTACGGATTATCAGCCTGATCAGGGAACGACAGATACCCCTGGGGGTTCAGACGCAGCTGAGAACCCGCCGTCTACTACGCCGGATATTCCGACAACACCGGAAACAGACCCTGCACGTGAGGATGATCCAGGTGATGCCGCCAAAGGGGAGAAGCGTATATTAATCTACCATTCTCATCCCAGAGAAGCATATAATCCATTACTGAGCAAAACCAGTTCTAACCCCAATTCAGGTTCTAAGTCAGCTAATGTATCAAGGGTAGGTGACTTCGTAAAGAAGAGACTGGAAAAGCAAGGGATATCTACACTGCATGTAAACAAGGATTATGCCACCACAGTTCAAAATTACAATTGGAACTACTCCTATAAATATTCACGCGCAACAGTCAAGGAGGTTTTGGCTCAAAATAAAGGTTTAACTTATCTACTTGATATTCATCGTGATTCCCAACGTCATGGAAAAACAACAGCCACCATTAATGGACTTTCTTATGCCAAAGTGTATTTTATCATCGGACATGACAACAAAAATTGGCGTAAAAATGAAGCTTTTGCTGCTCGTATTCATGAAAAGCTGGAAAAATCCTATCACGGCGTATCACGAGGTGTATGGGGAAAAGATGGCGGCAAAGGAAACAACGGTGAATATAATCAAAGCTTGTCTTCGCATAGCATTTTGATCGAAATCGGAGGGATTGACAACACGGAGGAGGAGTTAAAACGAACTTCTGACGTTTTGGCGGATATGATCAGTGAAGTGTATTGGGAGGATCAGAAAGCCCAGAAGGCGGGCACCAACGTATCTGACACCAAAAAGAGCAATAGCGGCAATTAAATAAGGTAGCAGTTAGGGGGGATAGAATGACCGGACATTTTCGTAAAAAAGCGCTTGGATTTGTGCTTCTGATCGGAGCGGGCGTGTTACTTGGCATGCAGCTGGCAGGTTCTGGTCTGCGCTCAGTCTATGGCCCGGAATGGGACGAGAATCCAGTTTCATCAGTAAATCAACAGAAAGTTGAATATGAGCAGACGGTGATTGAGGATACCCCGGTAGCTGATGCCCAAGTGCATAATCGTACGTATAATACAAGTAGAAAGGTCGAGTTTGAGCCACAAACGAACATGAATGAAGGGAATACAAACAAACGAAGTGAGGAACAGACCGCACGCTGGACACATGAATGGGATATGAAGACTGCACAGGATGACAATAATCAGCAGGGCCTAGAGACTCCTCGTGAGCTGCTAGCCGTAAAGGCGCAGCAGGCTTCGGTGGATACCATGGCTGACAAAACGGCTGGACTGCTTCAAAACCTGTCAAGACAGGGCATTCGCTGGGTTGTATCTGTATTTGACGGGGTAACAGAATAGAAATATTGCTGACCCCCCTTACAACTGCTATAATAAGCTGATTGATACTAGGCATTGTGTGGGGGTAAGGCATGACTGACATTTTGGCAAGACAACGTAAAATTCGGAACTTTAGTATCATTGCACATATAGACCATGGTAAATCTACGCTGGCTGACCGGATCTTGGAGTACACCGGTGCACTCACTTCCCGCGAAATGCAGGAGCAAGTGCTTGACCAGATGGAACTGGAGCGTGAGCGCGGGATTACGATTAAGCTCCAGGCAGTGCGACTCACTTATAAGGCCGATGACGGCGAAGAGTACATTTTGAATTTGATTGATACACCGGGACACGTCGATTTTACCTATGAGGTATCTCGTAGTTTGGCAGCCTGCGAAGGTGCTTTGCTGGTAGTAGACGCAGCGCAGGGGATAGAGGCGCAGACATTGGCTAACGTTTATTTGGCGTTGGACAACAATCTGGAGATTTTGCCAGTGCTTAACAAGATTGATTTGCCAAGTGCTGATCCTGAACGGGTAAAGCAGGAAATCGAGGATGTTATCGGTTTGGACACGAGCGAAACCGTACATGCTTCAGCCAAAGCTGGAATCGGTATCAAGGAAATTTTGGAACAGGTGGTCAGAAGTGTGCCTGCTCCGCAAGGAAATCCGGATAATCCGCTCAAGGCGCTTATTTTCGATTCGCATTATGATCCTTATAAAGGCGTTATCGTATATGTACGTGTTGTAGATGGCAGTATCCGTGCGGGTTCGAAAATTAAGATGATGGCCACTGACAAAACGTTTGAGGTTATCGAGGTTGGAGCTTTCATGCCACGTATGACGATCGTGGATGAGCTAAATATCGGTGATGTTGGTTTTATCGTTGCCGGAATCAAGCATGTGGGCGACACTCGTGTCGGGGATACGGTAACGGATGCCAAAAATCCAACACCAGAACCGATGCCAGGCTATCGGAAAATTAATCCAATGGTGTATTGCGGTCTGTACCCGATTGAAACATCGGAATATAACGATTTGCGTGAGGCGCTTGAAAAGCTGCAACTGAACGATGCTTCGCTCAGCTTTGAACCGGAAACATCCAGTGCGTTGGGCTTCGGCTTCCGTTGTGGTTTCCTTGGTCTGCTTCATATGGACGTTATTCAGGAACGTATTGAACGTGAATTCAATATTCCGCTGATTACAACGGCACCAAGCGTAATTTACCGTGTACAATTGACTAACGGGGAAACGATTGAAATTGATAACCCATCCAACTACCCGGAAGTAGGACGTATTGAACATGTAGAAGAGCCATATGTTAAGGCAGGCATCATCGTGCCCAATGATTATGTAGGTACGGTTATGGAGCTTTGTCAGAGCAAGCGTGGTGAATACGTGAACATGGAGTACCTGGATACAACACGGGTAACGATTACGTACCAGATTCCTTTATCTGAAATCGTATATGATTTCTTTGATCAGCTTAAATCCAGCACCAAAGGTTATGCTTCCTTTGACTATGAGATTTCAGGCTATCGCCAATCTAATCTGGTGAAGATGGATATTCTGTTGAATGGTGAGCAGGTCGATGCATTGTCATTCATCGTGCATAGAGATCGAGCTTACCACCGCGGACGTATCATTTGTGAGAAGCTGCGCGAGTTGATTCCACGGCAAATGTTCGAGGTGCCAATCCAGGCATCTGTAGGAACAAAGGTTGTTGCGCGTGAAACCGTTAAGGCTATGCGTAAAAACGTCTTGGCCAAATGTTATGGCGGCGATATTTCCCGTAAACGGAAGCTGCTTGAGAAGCAAAAAGAGGGCAAGAAGCGTATGAAGCAGGTCGGTAACGTAGAAGTACCACAGGAAGCATTTATGGCGGTACTGAAGATAGATGAGTAAAGCAGTTTGAAGTATTCGTCCATTCTTTCATGAGGCATTTGCCATGCATGGAGAATGGACGTTCTTTATTTGAGCAAGCTATTCAGGACAGAGAGCTCGTTCAAGTTCTGATTTAGAGTAATATGGCAACTATATTTTTAAATCAATCTTTAGAGTATGTATAAAGATGTTTTTCTTTTACTGCAACACCTACACCACAAAAAATGACCGATTCGTGGTGGGCAGCAGCGGAGTGGGCCATTTGAATCTGGAGAAGCGTAGCGCTCGCCTTTACTCCCCAATTTTATCCCTAAGAGTGCTTATATAATGGAAAA
Organism: Paenibacillus polymyxa M1; assembly: GCF_000237325.1. NCBI lineage: Bacteria > Bacillati > Bacillota > Bacilli > Caryophanales > Paenibacillaceae > Paenibacillus > Paenibacillus polymyxa. The sequence goes on along the minus strand of NC_017542.1, from coordinate 3,993,165 downwards.
TTGGGGAGTAACAGCGATCAGAAGATCAAATGGAACACGAAGCGGTTGGTCTCGACCTCGGCTCATTTTCTCACTATACCCTGAATCGACAAGGAGGATCGGTATGACCGCATCCATACAAAAACATGAATATTCATCCGCGCCTCAAGCGGTTTATCTGCATATACCTTTTTGCACGAATAAATGCTTTTACTGTGACTTCAACTCTTATGTGCTCAAGGATCAGCCTGTTATGGAATATCTGTATGCCTTAGAACGGGAGATGGAACATACGGTCAAACTTCACCCGCCAGGAGAGATAAAGACCATTTTTGTCGGGGGAGGAACACCAACAACCCTCAATCCGAAGGAAATGGAATATTTCCTGAGGAGCGTTCGTACCTATTTTCCAAACTGGGCGGAAGATATTGAGTTTTCCATGGAAGCCAATCCAGGCACAACTGATTTTGAAAAACTTTCTGTGATGAAAGAGGGCGGCGTCAATCGACTCAGTTTTGGTGTGCAGGCTTTCCAGAATGATCTGCTTACAGGCATAGGTCGTATTCATAGTACAGATGACGTCTATCGTAGTTTGGAAAACGCACGTAAGGCCGGCTTGGACAATCTGTCGATTGACCTGATGTTCGGTTTGCCGAACCAAACGGTCGACATGCTGGATGAAAGCGTCAGTAGAGCGCTGGAGCTGGATCTTCCTCATTACTCTATCTACAGTTTGAAGGTTGAAGAGAACACGCTCTTCCACACGTTATACCAGAAAAATCAGCTGCCACTTCCACATGAAGATGACGAACTGGAAATGTATTTGCTCCTTATGCGTCGCATGAAAGAAGCGGGTTATGAACAGTATGAAATTAGCAATTTCGCTAAACCAGGTTTGGGTAGTAAGCACAATATGACTTATTGGCGGAATGAGGATTATTATGGTCTTGGCGCTGGGGCACATGGTTATGTTGGCAGAGAGCGTCATATGAACATTAAGGGCATTAACCCTTATGTGGAGGCTACTCGGAATGGCCTACCGCGTTTGGACAGCTTTGAGGTGCCGACGGCGGAAGCTATGGAGGACTTTCTCATGGTCGGTTTGAGAATGCTGGAGGGTGTGTCCAAATCCCGCTTTGAAGCTCAATTCGGTCAGACATTGGAAGACACGTTTACAGTTCCTCTTAGAAAAATGCTGAATGCAGGGTTAATCGAATCAATCGAGGATGGGTATCGTTTGAGCGAACGCGGTATTTTATTCGGAAATGACGTATTTGCAGAGTTCATCGGTTCGATCACGGTAAATTCATAAGTTGCAAGCTTCAATACAGTACATTTTGACTTCGTAAGCTGGGCCATCATTTTATTACACCATTCTGCCACAGCAGGGTAAATGGAGTATTGCGATTATATGCGTAATGTTGTATATTTATTCATTATATGCGGCAAGCGGCAGGAGGAGAGCAAAATGGCTTCAGTGTGTAAAGATGTATTGTGCAGAAGTGCGGTTCCTGAGGATGTGGAGCCTTTATATCAAATGATTAGCGGCTATGCAGAGCGGGGGATTATGCTGCCACGTTCAAGGGAAGTGCTTACGCGCCAACTGGAGCTGTTTATTGTTGCAGAGGTGGACGGCGAAGTCGTTGGTTGTGGTTCTTTATGCAAATTGGGGGCTGATTTGGTAGAGATTCGCTCCCTTGGTATCTCTGAGGGGCATAAAGGAATGGGAATCGGCTCCAAGCTTGTGGAAGGCCTTATTAGAGAAGCACGGCGGCAACATATTCCTAAAATTATGGCACTAACCTACGAGGTATCCTTTTTTATAAAAAACGGTTTTGATGTAGTTAGCAAAGAGATTTTCCCTGAAAAGGTATGGACTGACTGCATTCATTGCAGTAAACAAAACAATTGTGATGAAATCGCAGTGTTGAAAGTACTGAACTGACCTGTCAATAATGAGGCAGTTCAGTGTTTTTTTATCAGGACGCAGCCTTGCGTATGTGTTACAGCTTACATTATTGTGCCCTTGTTCGTTTCTCAAATGTTTGGAGTAACCACCAAATAAATTGATGATGAGGCTCCAGTTCCGAAGGTATATCACTCAGGCTTCTTATGGGATGGTCCTTATGGTAATCCGTATCATTATAAAAGTATGTAGTGCCATCTAACGGGACTTGACCTTTGTATTTATACAAGGCGACAATATATTTTTCAGACTCTCCAGTTCGGCTTGGACGATATGTGTACTCTTCCCAATCAGCTGGTGTTAAATCATCATAATGTAATATAGCAGTGACACTATATTTTATTTGCTTGGGAATGCTTGGACTGAATTCTTGTGGGTAAAATAAAATGGTATTCCATATGCTTAACAGTATTGTAGGGATCAAGATTAAGGCACACCACAAGGGTCTTAATTTACGAATTAAATGGATCACTGAAATCATAAGGGCAGCGTTCAGAATAAAAACTAGTGGCAAAGCAAGGATTCTTCCTAGGCCTGTGTACGGAAACAATTCGATTAAAATGTAAAACATACAAATTGTAGGTGAAAGAGCGATTAATGCGTATAAAAGGTTGCGGCGCTGGCTTCTCAGATCCTATTCCTCCTCAAAGACAATAAAGTTACAACAGTTTGGAGACACAGTCTCAATTTTTTGCATTCTGTATCCCTATACATAAATACGGTTTGGATATGATGAATAATGAGGGTTTATGTGAAAAAGTGTAAACGCTCTGTTTCCATATCAATAATCAAAATGGATGTAATAAATCTCGTTTATTGAAAATACTGATCTGACTTGACAATGATCAGGTCGGTTTGGTATTTTTGTATTATCAGTTAGCACTCATCGCGAACGAGTGCTAATGATTCCATTTAACAATCATGCTATTATGGATAAACGATAAGGGGGGATTCGCTTGTTAACCGAACGTCAGAGACTCATTTTGAATGCGATTATTGATGACTACATTCGTTCGGCTGAGCCAGTGGGTTCCCGCAGCATATCCAAAAGGCAGGATGTCGGATTCAGCCCAGCCACGATCCGTAATGAAATGTCGGATTTGGAGGAACAGGGCTATCTGGAGCAACCCCATACTTCTGCGGGACGCATCCCGTCTCATAAAGGTTATCGTTATTATGTGGACCATTTGGTGCCACTAAATACACTGAAGCCTATGGAAATGCGGGAACTAAAAGCCTTTTACGCCGAAAAGCTGAATGTAATGGAGCAAGTGATTCAGCATGCATCAGGCATTTTGTCCCATATGACCAATTATACTTCCATCTTGCTTGGGCCGGAGGTGTTTCATACTTCGTTGCGTCATTTTCAGCTGTTGCCGCTCAACGAAACGACGGCTGTGGCGATTATCGTGACCAATACCGGTCAGGTGGAGAATAAAACGGTGGATATTCCACCTGGAATTTCAATTTCCGAGATGGAAAAGGTTGTGAATTTACTGAACAGCAAGCTGGTCGGTGTGCCGATTTATCAGCTTAAATCACGCCTTTACACCGCGCTTGGTCAGGAAATGGAGAAGCATGTGTCTCATTTTGAGGACGCTATGAAGGTGCTGGATAAAGCACTCGATAATGAATCGGATCAGCGCTTGTATTTGAGCGGTGCGACGAACATGCTGAATCAACCTGAATTTAAAGATGTAGAAAAGGTTAAACATATTCTCGATCTGCTGGAGGAAACACCAACGCTGCTTAAACTGATGACTCCTGTAGCCGGAGCCCCTGAAATTCAAGTCCGCATCGGTACAGAAAATGATCATGAAGCATTTGCCAATTGCAGCCTGATTACTGCTACATATGCAGTAGACGGAGAAGCGTTGGGTACGATAGGTATATTGGGTCCGACGCGGATGGAGTATGCGAGAGTTATTAATATTTTGGGTATCCTGTCTAAGGATTTGACCGCAATGCTAACGCAACGGTTTAAATAGAACAAGATCGCACAGGTTGCGGTCCTACATGTTCCGCGCCGGGATACGGTTTGTATCCTGCGCGGGTGCATTGTTGCGTGCTTTTGTATGGGTAGTTATGACTTGAAGGAGGTGAAACATTTTGAAGGAAGAACAAGCGTTCCAAGATGAAAAACAACAAAATGTAAGCACAGAGGAAGCTGCCGAAACGAGCCAGCAGGAAGAGCCGGTGAATGAAGCGGCAGCACTGGAAGCCGAGGAAGAAAACACAGAGGTGGCAAAACTTCGTGCAGAGGCTGAGGAGCATCAGCAGCGGTTTTTGCGCGCACAGGCGGATTTTGATAATTTTCGCCGCCGTACACTGAAAGAAAAGGAAGACCTTGCTAAATATGCGTCTATGAAGCTTGTTACCGAGTTGGTGCCTGTTCTGGATAACTTCGAGCGAGCGCTGGCAACAGCATCGCAAGGAGCGGAGTCTGAGTCATTCACCAAAGGCGTGGAAATGATTTTCCGCCAGTTTGAGAGTGTGCTTCAGGCAGAGGGAGTGACGGCCATGAATGCAGTGGGACAACCGTTTAATCCTGATTTCCACCAGGCTATTATGCAGGTAGAGAGCGAAGAGCATGATGAAGGCATCGTCGTTGAAGAGGTACAAAAAGGATACATGCTGAAGGACAAGGTGCTTCGTCCAGCGATGGTAAAAGTTAGCATGTAACTTTTTCTATATACATTAGAATTACATCATTTTGATTCAACCATTCTGGCCTGAGGGCCTCGTATATACAGAAGGAGGAATTGTCCGATGAGCAAAGTAATCGGTATTGACTTAGGTACAACCAACTCTTGTGTGGCTGTTATGGAGGGCGGCGAAGCCGTCGTTATTCCAAATCCGGAAGGCGCGCGCACAACCCCTTCCGTTGTCGGTTTCAAAAAAGATGGGGAGCGTACTGTGGGGGAAACGGCAAAACGCCAAGCAATTACGAACCCGGATCGTACAATCATGTCCATCAAGCGCCACATGGGTACAAATCATAAAGAAAACATCGATGGTAAGGAATATTCCGCACAGGAAATTTCCGCTATGATTTTGCAAAAGCTGAAAGCTGACGCTGAAGCTTATCTGGGCCAAACGGTTTCTCAAGCGGTTATCACTGTTCCAGCTTACTTCAATGATGGTCAACGTCAAGCAACTAAGGACGCAGGTAAAATTGCCGGTCTGGAAGTTCTGCGGATTGTCAATGAGCCAACAGCAGCTGCATTGGCATATGGTATGGAAAAATCCGAAGACCAAACGATCCTCGTATATGACTTGGGCGGCGGTACATTCGACGTATCCATTTTGGAACTGGGGGATGGTTTCTTCGAAGTTAAAGCAACAAGCGGCGATAACAAGCTGGGTGGCGATGACTTTGACCAAGTGATTATTGATTACCTCGTAAATGAGTTCAAGAAAGATCAAGGTATTGACCTGAGCAAAGATAAAGCAGCTGTACAACGTCTGAAAGACGCAGCAGAAAAAGCGAAAAAAGAACTGTCCGGCGTGCTGACAACGACAATTTCCTTGCCGTTTATCACAGTAGCTGATGGCGTTCCACAGCATTTGGAGTTGAACCTGACTCGTGCGAAGTTTGAAGAATTGTCTGCAGGTCTGGTTGAACGTACTTTGGGACCTACTCGTCAAGCGATGAAAGATGCAGGCATGAGTGCTAGCGACATCGATAAAATCGTTTTGGTCGGCGGCTCTACACGTATTCCAGCTGTACAAGAAGCAATCAAAAAGCTGACAGGTAAAGAGCCTCATAAAGGCGTAAACCCTGATGAAGTAGTAGCTTTGGGCGCAGCAGTTCAAGCAGGTGTATTGACAGGTGATGTTAAGGACGTCGTTCTCCTTGACGTAACTCCACTGTCCCTCGGTATTGAAACCGCAGGTGGCGTATTCACCAAAATGATTGATCGTAACACGACAATCCCTACGAGCAAATCGCAGGTATTCTCGACGTATGCCGACAATCAGCCTAGCGTAGAAATTCACGTGCTGCAAGGTGAACGCGAAATGGCAGCAGGCAACAAAACACTGGGCCGTTTCCAATTGGGAGATATCCCTCCAGCACCACGTGGTGTACCGCAAATCGAAGTTACTTTCGACCTCGATGCGAACGGTATTGTGAACGTATCTGCTACAGATAAAGGCACAGGTAAAAGCCAAAAAATTACGATCACATCTTCTAGCGGCTTGAGTGACGAAGAAGTAGAACGTATGATGAAGGATGCCGAGTTGCATGCGGAAGAAGATAAGAAACGCAAAGAGTTGGTAGAAGCGAAAAACGCTGCGGACCAACTGATCTACTCCGTAGACAAAACGATTAAAGATCTGGGCGAAAAAGCGGATGCAGGTGAAGTCGAAAAAGCAAATGCAGCTAAAGAAAATCTGCAAAAAACGCTGGAATCCGACAACCTGGAAGACATCAAAAAAGCTACTGAAGAACTGACTGAAATCGTTCAGCAATTGTCTGTGAAATTGTATGAGCAAGCTGCTCAAGCAGCACAAGCTCAAGACGGAGCAGCAGACAGCAAAGGCCGTGACAATGTTGTTGATGCGGACTATGAAGTTGTTGACGAAGATCAGAAGAAAGACTAAGCAACGGATCGGGTAGTGTAACTTTACGGTATACCGGCACGTTATGATATACTGAACAGTAATTGCAGCGTAGCTGCCTTGATAAATAACAATTAGCCTAAGGGTAACCGTTATTTCCAAGATAAATAAGCATATTACGGGTTGTACTGCCTTGAAATGATGGGAAGGTCAGAGCCGGGTCATCCCGCGCCTTTGGCTTTCCTTTTATATGTAGTGCAGACACGTTGTAGGCATGGGGGTGGAACATTGGCTGATAAGCGTGATTATTATGAGGTACTAGGTGTCGCAAAAGGCGCTTCGGATGAAGAAGTCAAAAAGGCTTACCGCAAGCTTGCGCGTCAGTATCATCCGGACGTGAACAAGGCTGCGGACGCAGAAGCTAAATTTAAAGAAGTAAAAGAAGCTTACGATGTTCTCAGCGATGGTCAGAAGCGGGCAAGATACGACCAATACGGTCATGTAGACCCAAATCAGGGCATGGGAGGCGGCTTTGGTGGTGCCGACTTCGGTGGCGGGTTTGGTGATATTTTTGATATGTTCTTTGGTGGCGGTAACGGTCGGCGTGATCCGAATGCACCGCAACGAGGGAACGATCTTCAATATACGATGACGATTGAATTCAAAGAAGCGGTGTTTGGTAAAGAAACCGACATTCAAATTGAACGTACGGAAACATGCGATACGTGTCATGGTACAGGAGCCAAGGCGGGCACTCAACCACAGACCTGTTCCGTCTGCCATGGCAGTGGACAAGAAGAAGTGGTACAGAATACACCGTTTGGCCGCATGGTTAATCGACGCGCTTGCTCCAATTGCGGTGGTTCCGGAAAAATTATCAAGGAAAAATGTACGACTTGTAGCGGATCAGGCCGTGTCCGCAAGAAACGTAAAATTCATATTCGCATTCCGGCGGGTGTGGATGACGGCGCACAAATGCGTATCAACGGGGAAGGCGAAGGCGGTGTCAACGGAGGACCGGCTGGTGACTTGTACGTCGTATTCCGTGTGAAGTCGCACGACTTCTTTGAGCGTGAGGGAGACGATATCTACTGTGAAATTCCGCTGACGTTTTCACAGGCAGCATTGGGAGATGAGGTGGAGATCCCAACGTTGACCGAGAAAGTGAAGCTGAAAGTTCCAGCAGGCACACAAACAGGCACTTATTTCCGTCTTAAAGGAAAGGGTGTGCCAAAACTGCGCGGCGTAGGTCAAGGTGACCAGCATATTAAGGTAGTTGTGGTAACGCCTAGCAAGCTGAGTGAGGAACAGAAGGATTTGCTGCGTCAGTTCTCTTCGCTTAGTGGAGAGCAGACACATGAGAATGAGCAGTCCTTTTTTGATCGTGTGAAGCGGGCTTTCCGAGGCGACTAAGCCAAAGTCTAAATCGCGGAGCTTCAATCATGAATCCGAGGGGACTATTCCGCAATTGCGGGATAGTCCCTTTTTTTATATTCACGTAAACACATACATAGCCATTTTTGTACAACCAAAGTTAACTATTGAGCTTCTATCAACTAGAAAGGAGTGAGTTCCATCGAAAAAATACGGACAAGTCTGCGTCGAGGTAAGCCGCTTTTAAAGCTCAGAGGTCTAATAACGCTGCTCGTATGTCTGGTTATGGCACTTGTGCTCCTGCCAGTAACACTGTTATTTGCGGAGAGAGTTGAGCTTGAAACGGAGAAGGGGCTTGAGGAAAAGTCAATGTCCATTGCACGTACACTCGCCCATACACCACTTATTATCGAGCAATTGCAACAGACAGGTTCTTCTCCTTCCATGCAGGAGTATGTGAAGAAGGTCTCAACAGCGAATCATATCCAATTCGTCGTGGTTATGGATATGAAGGGAATTCGTAAAACGCACCCCGATGCTAGGAGGATTGGCAAAGCCTTTGTCGGAGGAGACGAGTATACTGCACTTCATGGTCAGGAGAGTGTGTCCGTTGCAAAGGGGACATTAGGCATGTCCATGCGAGCCTTTTCCCCTGTGTTCAGTGTGACGGGAAAGCAGGTAGGGGCAATTGTTGTTGGTATATCCATGCAAGATGTACAGCGGGCCCAGGAAGGCAACACCCGTCTTATTGCTATCGCCATTGGTATCGGAATGTTGATTGGCACAGGAGGAGCGGTTGTGCTGGCTCGTAAAATCAAAAATATGCTGGTCGGTCTGGAACCGCCGGAAATCGCACGTTTGCTGGAGGAACGCAGCGCGATGTTGCAATCCATCAAGGAAGGAGTCATTGCGGTAGATGAATGCGGTCGTATCATGCTGATGAATGCAGAAGCGATCCGTCTACTGAGGCAAGCGGGGATTGAAGACTTCTCATTCTCTGGACAGGAAATTACTGTTTATTTATCTGCTTTCCGATTACAAGAGGTCTTGGAAGTAAGCACTCCACTGATGGATGAGGAGATGGAGTTGGGTGGGATTACCTTGCTGACCACCAGTGTTCCGATACGGGTCAAAGGAAAAATTGTCGGAGCCATTGTAACCTTTCGGGATAAGACGGAGATGAACCAGCTTGCGGAACGTTTGACCGGAGTTTCTTTGTACACGGAAGCACTACGCGCACAGGCTCATGAATTTATGAACAAGCTGCATGTCATTATGGGGATGGTGCACTTGCGAATGTATGATAAACTGGAACACTATATTATGGACGCCGTCGAACATCATCAAGTAGAGATTGGTTCCATTACTCGGCAGCTTAAGGACCCAGTGATGGCGGGGTTTGTATTAGGAAAATTAAGCCGGGCCAGAGAGGCAGGGGTAAGTTTTGAACTGACTCCGGGTAGTCACTTACCTGAATCCAGTCAAACTCAAACGACTCACGAGCTGATTACTATTCTTGGCAATCTGTTTGATAATGCGGTGGAGGCGATGGAATCTCTGGAGCACAAGCGGATTACCCTTTCACTTTATTATGAGGAAAATCAGAAGCATGGCTGTCTGACCTGTATCATGTGCGACAATGGTCCGGGTATACCGGAGGACCTTGTGAAGGCTATTTTTGAAAAAGGTTTTTCGACCAAGGGAGAGTCACGAGGGATGGGACTTTATCTAGTGGCGCAAAGCGTGAAGAGGCTACAAGGTAGTGTAAAGTTGATCCCAGTCGAGCAGGGGTGCTGTTTTCAGATTAAGATTCCATACATTATAGCGGGGAATGATGAACATGATTAATGTCCTGATTGTAGAAGATGATCCGATGGTTGCAGAATTTAACCGCAAATATATGGAGCAGGTAGAGGGATTCCAATGTGGCGGTTGGGCTTCTTCGGTGGAAGAGGCTAAGAAATATTTAGCTGAACAAGCTATTGATCTGATATTGCTAGATGTGTATATGCAAGAAAGTAATGGCCTCGATTTACTGTCATTCATACGGGAGTCTGGAGTGAATGTGGATGTTATTGTCATCTCAGCTGCAAGTGACATGAGTAGTGTCAAAAAGGCGATGAATTTTGGCGCTGTGGATTATTTGATCAAGCCTTTCCACTTTAACCGTTTTCTAGAGGCACTTACCGGGTATCGAGAGCACATTAGTATTGTACGTGAGCGCAGTCTACTATCGCAGGAGGAGTTGGATCGACTGATTTATCATAAAAGCTTGACTAAAGACTTGGCACGGTTGCCCAAGGGGATAACGAAATCCACGCTGGCTATGATATGGAATTGTATCCAGCAGCATCATAAGGTTCTATTTTCCACGGAGGATATTGCGGAGAGTGCAGGGATCTCCAGGGTGTCTATGCGCAAGTATTTGGCTTTTATGACAGAGATTGAAGTGCTTTCTATGGAAACTATATATGGTACCATTGGACGCCCTGTTTACCAATATCAGGTTTTGCCGCAGGCAGAAGGAATCATCAATAGTTATATTTAGCCCTATTTCTGATTACTTTAGTTACAAAAGCTAGTTCTTAGTTTTAAAACCAAATAAAGCGTTTTCCAAGGTGTAGAATGGGAACATGATCATCATTCTTCACTTTATGGAGGGAGATTTATGGAAAATGCTACGAACCAGCCTGTCATTCAAAAGGGGCAAAGATGGAGTAAAAATACTGTAGATGGGTTTAGGATGCTGGGGAGGATAAAGGTGGGAGTGATTCCTCTTCCGCTATATGCCGTGATCGCGCTAATTGTTTATGCGGCTGCAATTACAGAAAGACTTCCGAACGATCTATTAGGCGGGTTTGCCGTCATCATGATTTTAGGTATATTGCTCAGTGATCTGGGAGCCAAACTTCCGCTGCTTAAACATATAGGCGGGCCAGCCATTTTATCCCTTATGGTTCCATCGTTAATGGTATTTTGGAATATGTTCAGTCCATCTGCGATGGGGGCTGTGCACACGCTTATGAAAACCTCGAATTTTCTTTATTTTTACATCGCATGTCTAGTAACCGGCAGTATTCTTGGTATGGATCGCAAAATGCTGATGAATGGAATTGTCAAAATTTTTGCCCCCATTATCATAGGATCTATTGCTGCTGTTGCCGTCGGTATGGTGGTGGGTATGGCTTTTGGCTACAGTGCTTATCATACATTTTTTTTCATCATCATTCCGATTATTTCCGGCGGGATTGGAGAAGGCATTTTACCGTTGTCCATTTCGTATGGGATGGTACTGGGCAAGGATTCTGCAGTATTCGTATCCCAGTTTATCCCGGCTGCAATTATCGGTAACATTGTTGCAATTATAGGTGCAGGCGTCTTGAAGAGATTAGCGGAGAAAAAACCAAAAACTTCTGGTAACGGAAGGTTGTTAAAACTCGAAAAAAACAAAGGTGAGTTATCTCCGGTAAACTTGGGACAATCCGTTTCTTTTCCATTAATGGGTGGTGGTCTGTTGTTGGCCTGTACTTTCTTTATTGTGGGTAAGCTGCTGGAGCCGTATCTCCATATTCCAGGGCCGATTCTCATGATTCTGGCGGCGGCATTAATTAAATGTATTCAGATCATGCCGAACACATTGGAGCAGGGAGCTTTTCATTTGTACAAATGTATAACCGCTAGTCTGACGTGGCCCTTGATGGTGGGGTTAGGTATTTTGTATGTGCCATTAGATAGTGTAGTTGGGATTCTAACGGTTCCTTATGCGATTACCTGTGCATCTGTAGTGGTTGCATTGATTGTTACTGGATACTTCACAGGAAAATGGATTCACATGTATCCCGTAGAAGCTGCTTTGGTGACCAGTTGTCGCGGCGGATTAGGGGGCACGGGCGATGTAGCCATTCTGTCTGCATCCAATCGGATGGAACTGATGCCTTTTGCCCAAATTGCTACACGGATTGGCGGGGCGGGCACGGTCATTTTAGCCACCTTGTTACTCCAATTATGGAGCTGATGAGATTTATACACAGGACTGAGTTTCATATCCAATAGAGGCATGAAAGGACGGAGAAAAATATGAGCAGTTTAATAGATGAGATTAGAGAATTACATGCAGGTGGCAAAATGGAGACCTTACCCAAGAAGCCAATTGAAACAATGGAGGGGTTATCCAAAGTTTATACGCCGGGTGTAGCTGAAATTTGCATGGAAATCGCCAATGACCCAGCCAAAGCATATCAATTAACGATCAAAAAAAATACAGTAGCGGTCGTATCAGATGGAACCGCGGTACTTGGATTGGGAGATATCGGGCCAGAGGCTGCTATGCCTGTGATGGAGGGTAAAGCAGTACTGTTCAAACAATTTGCAGGTGTCGATGCATTCCCCATCTGTCTCAATACGAAGGACCCTGATGAGATTGTTCAAATTGTCAAAATGATCGCTCCTGCCTTTGGCGGCATTAACTTGGAAGATATATCTTCGCCACGCTGTTTTGAGATTGAAAGACGGTTGAAGCACGAACTCGACATCCCAGTATTTCATGATGATCAGCATGGTACGGCAGTTGTTGTATTAGCAGGTTTGGTCAATGCACTAAAGGTATGCGGCAAAAAAATGGAAGATGTCAAAGTCGTATTTGCCGGGATCGGTGCGGCAGGTATGGCCTGCTCCCGTATGCTGCTCAAGGCAGGGGTACGCAATCTGATTGGCGTGGATCGGCAAGGAGCCATTCACCGTGGTGTAGAATACAGTAACCCGCATTGGACAGAGTATGCGAACATGACTAACCCGCATAATTTAAGTGGAAGCTTATCTGAGGTGATTGTGGGAGCTGATGTGTTCATCGGTGTGTCGGGTCCAGATATATTGACTGTGGAAGACATACAGAGCATGGCAACTGATCCTATCGTGTTCGCTATGGCGAATCCGAAGCCGGAAATTGATCCGGCTATAGCCTTACCTTATGTGCGAGTGCTTGCTACCGGCCGCTCCGATTTTCCTAACCAGATTAATAATGTATTGTGCTTCCCGGGAATTTTTCGGGGCGCTTTGGATTGCCATGCCAAGACGATTAACGAGGAGATGAAACTGGCAGCCGGTCTTGCCATTGCTGATGCCATTTGCCCTGAGGAGCTAAGTGAAACTTATATCATACCGAATGTTTTTAATGCGAAGGTGGTTCAAAAGGTACGGGATGCTGTTATTCGCGCAGCCTTGGAGACAGGAGTAGCCATGTCAGGTGAAACTCCGGCTACTACTTTACATCCATAAAAAGTTATGTTCTTCACAAACTTTAGTTCATGGTCTTGGCCTGCTGTTCTTGATAATGTCTGTATCTGTTTAGCCCTTCGTGGAGAATATAAAGTCTTGCCAATGAGCAGGCTAAAGTAAAGCGTAACGATCCATATTCTCAAACAAGAGTTGCGCTCAATTACTACACAGGGGGTTTTGGAATGGGCGAAAAAAATATTTTGGCGTATTTCAAAAGTCCTGAGGAAGCACAGGGAGCCGCGAGAAAGCTGGAAGCTCTCCGGGTAACGGATATGTCGATAGATCGTTTTAGCCGCTATCCGCGGCAGTCTACGGGCAACGCCGGACTGCCTGTGTTTTCGGGACAGATTAACAGCTTGTCTTCACTAACGCAGGGAGTGGAATTTACAGATCGTAGTCCGGCGATATTGGCTGCGGCTGACCCTGCTGCCAGTGGCATGAGTGACGGAGGACAAGGTGGACCGACGGGCCGCGATATTTTATTGACTGCTGTGGTGGATGAGTCCATTCATCATCAGGCGATGTCCATCGTGGAACAAGCGGGTGGAATGCTGTGACAAGTTTGGAAGGAGCAGTGACCGATGTCTAAAAACAAACGGTTCGATAAAGTGCTGACCAAAACCGAGAAAATCAAACGCATGCAATCTGCCAAAAACGAGGATGTTGAGTTCTCGGCAGAGCTGGCAGATGCAGAGGATCTGGAAGCGATCCGGCGTAGTGAAGTAGCTGACCGCCGTCAGCAACGTATCATAAACGACAACGAGTAGAATACAATAAGGCGGGTATCCCATCTAAAAAGGTGATTTGCGGGATAGCCGTCTTATTTGTGTTTTCCCCTTGTTCTATTTATTATCCGCTATATGCTGTTACGCTAAAACTAGAGGGCCTGAAGACAAAGGTAGTAGTCGCAGGTGGTTTGATTTTCAAAAATGAGTCCATCTGCTTTTTTGAACTCCTATGCGAGTATATAGTACAATGTAATGTATGCATGTGAAATGAGGAGGAAATGTAAACCATGTTGTGGAATGAAATTACAATACATACAAGCGAGGAAGCTGTCGAAATGATTTCGAATTTTCTGCACGAAGCAGGTGCAGGAGGGGTTTCCATTGAAGAATCCGGTTCGCTCAACAAGCCGCGGGATACGTCTTATGGACAGTGGTACGATCGCCCTTTGAACGATATTCCTGAAGGACAAGCGATCATCAAGGGCTATTTTGCTGAAGAAATAGACATGGACAGCGTGCGTGCACAAATTGAGCCGCGGGTTGAACAATTGAGAACATTTGATATTGACCCTGGCGAGGTTCGGTATGAGCTGAAAACGGTCAACGAGGATGACTGGGCTAATGCCTGGAAACAATATTTCAAGCCTTTGCGTGTATCGGATCATTTGACCATCAAACCGACTTGGGAAGAGTATGAGCCTGCGAGTGAAGATGAAAAAATCATTGAGCTTGATCCGGGTATGGCCTTCGGCACTGGTACACATCCGACGACATCCCTTTGCCTGAGAACGCTGGAATCCGTGATTCAGGGTGGAGAAGAAGTCATTGATGTTGGTACAGGCTCCGGTATCTTAGCCATTGGAGCGATAAAGCTGGGAGCAAAGCATGTACTTGCCTTGGATCTCGACCCGGTGGCAGTATCGAGTGCGCGTGAAAATACGCGTTTGAACGGACTGGAGGAACGTATCACCATTAAAGAAAGCGATTTGCTCTCCGTGCTCAATGCAAGTGATCCAACGCTGGGTATTCAACTGCCGGTCAAGCTCGTGGTAGCTAATATTTTAGCCGAGATCATTTTGCTGTTCATTGATGATGTATATAATGCCCTACAGCCAGGCGGTATTTATATTGCTTCAGGAATTTGGAAGAACAAAGAAGAGGCTGTCGAAACCGCATTGAAAGCTGCTGGCTTTGAGATTGCCGAAATCAACCGGGATGAAGATTGGCTGGCGTTTGTGGCGAGAAAGAGGTAAGCATGGATTTTTTACAAAGTATTTTTCGGGTAAATTTAAATGTCCTTCCATTTTACTTGCTGGCTGTGATCATATCGTTTACGGTGCATGAGTTTGCTCATGCGTATTATGCCAATAAATTTGGCGATCCTACGGCCAAGCTACTTGGGCGCGTGACTTTAAATCCGGCAGTTCATATTGATCTGCTGGGTACGCTGTTACTGTTGATCGGAGGCTTTGGATGGGCCAAGCCAGTCCCGGTCAATCGTGACAATTTTAGCCGTCCGCGCCTCATGGGCATTATTGTATCGGCTGCTGGTCCGCTGAGCAATCTGCTGCTTGCATTTGTGACTACGCTGATCTATGCTGTGCTGCTTCATTTTCAAGTATTGCCGGGAATGGAGAACCAGCGGGTGGCACAGGCAATCTATTTATTTATCAATGCACTGATCAATTTGAATCTGTTTTTGTTTATCTTTAATTTAATTCCACTGCCTCCACTCGATGGCTACCGGATTGTGGAGGATGTGGCTCCCACTCCTGTGCGCCGCAAGCTCCAGCAGTTTGAGCAATGGTCGATCTTTATTTTTCTGCTTATACTGATAATTCCGCAGGTACGAGCTGTAACGATTGAACCTCTTTACACGCTGTCTCAGATGATTTATATACAGTTTTTGCAGTTCTCTTTTTACATTACCGGACTGTTCGGAGCCTAAGGGCTCCCTTTTTTTTACGAGAATCGGTATAACATAAACAGAAGAGGGAACAGACTGGTCATACAGGAGCAAAAGATGATATGATGGTGCTTGGTGATTTATTCGGAATTTGTACGGAGCGTTAATGGATAATAGTTATTTTTAGAATAGGTGTGAGAGAATGCAGCGTTATTTTATTCCGGCAGAGCAATTTCTAGAAGATCACGTAATTGTTACGGGTGAGGACGCACGGCATATTGCCAAAGTCATGCGCGGCCGTAGTGGCGACAAAATTATAGTCAGTGACGGGGTATCCAGGGAAGCGCTGGCTGCATTGGATACGATTGAGCAGGATCATGTGAAAGCGACGATTATTGAACCGCTGGAGATGACCTCTGAACCGTATGTTCAGATCACCATCGCGCAGAGTCTTCCTAAAGGGGACAAGATGGAGACAGTGATGCAAAAATGTACGGAAATCGGAGCCACCGGCTTCGTACCGTTTTTATCGGAGCGTACGGTCGTACAGTATGATGCCAAAAAGGAAGGCAAGCGACTGGAGCGTTGGCGCAAAATTGTGAAAGAAGCGGCTGAGCAAAGCCATCGCAATCGGATTCCGGAAGTTAGCGCACCCCTGACGTGGAAAGAACTTCTGGCTTCTTTTGCTGGGTATGATTTGATATGTTATTGTTATGAAAAAGAGCAGGGTCGGCAGCTACGGGATGTAATCCAGCCTTTTGCAGGACACTGGGCGTCCACAGACAAGCCGCGTGTGCTCGTAGTTGTGGGCCCGGAAGGCGGCTTTACTGAAGCGGAAAGCCTAGAGGCCGAGCAGGCCGGGGCACAGTCTACAGGACTGGGAAGACGTATTTTGCGTGCGGAGACCGCAGGTATGGTTGCATTGGCATGCATTTTATATGAGACAGGAGAAATGGGAGGGGTTTAATATGCCATCAGTGGCATTTTACACATTAGGTTGTAAGGTAAACTTTTATGATACAGAAGCGATCTGGCAGCTGTTCAAAAAAGAAGGTTATGAGCAGGTGGATTTTGACGAGCAGACCGCTGATGTCTATTTAATTAATACATGTACGGTTACGAACACCGGTGATAAAAAAAGCCGTCAGATCATTCGTCGCGCGATTCGCCGAAATCCAGATGCCATTGTGGCAGTGACGGGCTGTTACGCTCAAACTTCTCCAGCTGAAATTATGGATATTCCAGGTGTTGATCTTGTTATTGGTACGCAGGACCGAGATAAGATTATTCCGTTTGTAAAGGAGATCCAAGAGTCGCGTCAACCCGTAAACGCGGTGCGTAATATAATGAAGACCCGTGTGTTTGAGGAAATGGATGTACCTGATTTTGCTCATCATACCCGCGCGTTTCTAAAAATTCAGGATGGCTGCAATAACTTCTGCACCTTCTGTATTATCCCGTGGTCGCGGGGCTTATCCCGCAGCCGTGATGCGGCGAGCATTATCACACAGGCGCGTCAACTGGTGCACGCAGGCTACAAGGAAATCGTACTCACGGGTATCCATACGGGTGGTTATGGCGACGATATGGATAATTATGACCTATCCGATCTGCTGTGGGACCTGGAGAAAGTGGAAGGGCTGGAACGTATTCGTATCAGCTCGATTGAAGCCAGCCAGATTGATGAAAAAATGCTGGACGTGCTGAAACGCTCCAATAAGCTGGTTCGCCATTTCCACATACCGCTTCAAGCAGGGGACGATACCGTGCTGAAACGGATGCGCCGCAAGTACACGACAGAAGAGTTTTATAACAAAATGCTTATGATTCGAAAAGCAATGCCAGATGTAGCGATTACAACAGATATAATTGTCGGCTTCCCTGGAGAAACGGACGAAATGTTCCGCAATGGCTATGAGCTGATGAAAAAAATCGGTTTCTCGGAAATGCACGTGTTCCCGTATTCCAAGCGTACTGGAACGCCTGCGGCGCGTATGGAGGATCAGGTTGACGAGGACGTGAAAAATGCACGTGTGCGTGAGCTGATTGAACTGTCTGAGCAAATGCAGCTGGCATATGCTGAGAAGTTTGTTGGTCAGGTGCTGGAAGTTATTCCTGAAGTAGCCCCTAAAGGGACAGAAGATAGCGGCATACTCTACGGTTATAGTGACAACTACATTCAACTGGTGTTTGAAGGTAATAAGGATCTGGTTGGTAAGGTGTGCCGCGTGAAGCTGACGAAGGCAGGCGTTAATGAAAGTGAAGGCCAATTGGTCCGCGTATTGGAGAATGGGCTGCAAACAGCTTTGTAAAATAAAAAGAGCCTGAACAGGCAATAGCGATGGCCAACAAGGATTTCGCCTTTCCTTACAGAGAGGACGGAATCCTTGTTGCGCAAGGAAAGGAGATTACAGGATGGCAGCAAAAAAGGAAATTTCCGCAGGTGGCGTAGTGTTCCGCAAACAGGAGGAGCAACTTGAAATTCAGCTGATTACTGACCGATATGGCAAGATATCTTTGGCTAAAGGCAAAATGGAACCAGGTGAAACAATCGAACAAACAGCTCTACGTGAAATTCGTGAGGAAACAGGGCTGAACGGACGAATTATTCAGCATGTGGATATGATTGCTTATACGTATCAGCACCCTGAATATGGGGAAGTGGACAAGGAAGTTCATTATTATCTCGTAGAGGCACTGGATGGGAATTTACAGGCACAGATTGAAGAAATCAAAGGCGTCGCATGGCATACGCCCGAAGAAGCTTGGCGTCTTCAGCGCCAGGGTGGATATGACAACAATGATGTCATTCTAAGCAAGGCGCTGTCCATGTTAGGAATTAACGTTTAGTTCTATGGAGGGACATACGCTCCTCTATACGTGTCCATATAGGTAAATAACAGAGGGGCAAGGCAAGCAGAGAGCTGATGACGTTAAACAGGGTTTGGGCATGCGCTACCTTGGCACCGGGCTCGGTAGATATCCAGGTGGCGACCATATCCAGTCCAGGGATCAACGGCATAAAGAGCAATGCCCCGCCTACGTTCAACAGCACATGGGACCAGGCCACAAATTTTCCAGACACGCTGCCGCCAACAGCGGCAATCAGGGCAGTCACGCAGGTGCCTACATTGGAGCCAATGACGATGGCGATCCCTACATCGACTGGTAAGGCACCCGCAGCAGCCAGGCTAATCGCCATACCAATGACGGCTGCGCTGCTGTGAACCAGTGCGGTCAGGCAGGCACCCGCAGCGAAGGCCCACCACATGTTGGCTGCAGCATGATCAAGAAACCAGCGGAATAGTCCGGCCTGTTCAATCCAGGGGCCGACGGCTTGCATCACACGGATACCTGCCAGAATCAGCGAAAATCCGGCAAAGACGAGGCTGATAAATTGTACAGCCTGTGGGCGGCTGAGCCCATTAGAGCTGGGTGAAGCTCCGGCAGCTGCATACTGGCGGCCAGCGACCGTTTCTCCCCACAGAACGGCAGTGCCCCAGCAGAGCAGTGAACCGCATAGCAACGGAACAGCCAGCTTGCCAAGCTGAAGCCCCATCAGCTCGGTCGTCAGGCAGGTGCCAATATTGGTGCCGAGAATGATGCCGAGCGTGCGGCCGTAGGTCAACAGCCCGGCGTTGACCAGTCCGATCGTCAGCACCGTTACGGCGGTGCTGCTTTGCAGTAGGGCGGTAATGCCTGAGCTGAACAGCATTCCCCGCCAAGGGGAAACCGTAGCCCGGTTCAGCCAGCGGGTAAGGAAGGGGCCAGCCAAATGCCGGAGGGCAGCTTCCATCAGCTTCATTCCACCTAAAAAAATAAGCAGCCCACCGCACAGTGGGAGTATAACATGTATGAACACGGCCATAGCCCCCTTTTCTAGGTGAAAATACTTATGTAACAGCCTATGATCTGTCAAGGACAGCCATGACAAGCATGGGTGAGCAGTTTTTTACGGAACAATAATTTTGAAGTATCTTCACAAGCTCTAAAAGCGTGACATCGATATACAGGCGGGCAGTAGCGAAGCGGTTCATTTGAATCTGGAGAAGCGCCAGCGATCGTACGAACAAATGAACCGCAGAGCTGCGTCCCATCGAACACCACACTTTTAAGGACTTTAAGTAATTCAAGAATAGGAGTGAAGGATTTTGCCTTCAGTAATATTAGAACGTAGCCGCAAAAAAAGGCTGGAGCAAGCACACCCTTGGGTGTTTAAAAATGAAATAGCCAAGATTGAGGGTGATCCAGAAGCAGGTGATTTGGTCAACATCCTTAACCATCAAGGTCGTTATTTGGCGACAGGTTACTATAATCCTGCTTCGCAAATTACAGTGCGTGTGATGTCCTATGAGCCGCTGGAAGTGATGGACCAAAGCTTCTTTGCCCAACGTTTCCGTAATTGTTTGGAGCATCGCGAACGCTTTGTGACTGGGGGGAACGCTTATCGCTTGGTGTACGGCGAGGCTGATTTTTTGCCTGGGCTGATTGTAGACCGTTTTGGTGATGTATTGGTCGTTCAGCTGTTAACGCTTGGCATGGATCGGCGCAGGGAAGAAATCAGAGATGCGCTTGTTGAAGTCATGGGGCCAGTTGGTATATATGAGCGTAGTGATGTATCCATCCGCGAGCTGGAAGGGTTGGAACAGACGAAAGGTCCTTTGTACGGCGATTGCCCGCGCCATGTGGTGGTGACGGAAAATGGCTTACAAATCAAGGTCGATATCGAAGAGGGCCAAAAGACTGGCTATTTCTTTGACCAGCGTGAAAATCGCGCGGCTATCGCGCCGTTGATGACAGGTTGGGGAGCGCGTAGCGGAATTACGTTACAAGAAGTAGCTGCAACCCCAGGCGATGACGCCACAACGGTCATGAAGCCTGTGAATAAAAGTGGTAAGGTGGTTGAATTCCCATTCTGGGACGGCGCAACTGTATTGGAATGTTTTTCACATACAGGTAGCTTTACGCTCAATGCGTGTAAACATGGTGCGAAAAAAGTAACTTGTCTGGATATTTCTGAACATGCGATTGAAAGTGCTCGGGATAACGTGAAGCTGAACGGTTTTGAGGATCGCGTCGAGTTTGTCGTCGACGATGCTTTTCAATATTTACGTAATCAGGTGAAAGGTGTAGAGGAACGCACCGCGCGAGCGGGGGGCAAAGGAGATACATCCAAGCCGCTGACTGCGGGTGGCGGACGCACCTTTGACGTAGTTATTCTGGATCCGCCAGCTTTTGCCAAAACGAAGAGTGCTGTCAAAGGAGCTACACGTGGATATAAAGATATCAACCTTCATGGGATGAAGCTTGTCAATGAGGGCGGTTATTTGGTAACGGCGAGTTGTTCGTTCCATATGCGGCCAGAGCTGTTTTTGGACACGATTAAGGAAGCGGCGACAGATGCCGGTAAAACCCTCCGACTGGTAGATTGGAGAGCGGCAGGGAAGGACCATCCTCAAATTTTAGGTGTGGAGGAAGGTCATTATTTGAAATTTGCCATCTTTGAAGTGCGCAGCCGGACACGGCTGTAGACTTTATACCCTTGTTAAAGGTAATCTATTTTTAGGCGATAAAGATAACTAGGTGAAACAAACTCATTTTTAGTATAAATCAGTCCTGTAGAGAAGGCTTGCACCAAGCCATCCTGCGGGACTGTTTGTTTTTGAGAAGGGCTCAATTGCTACAACATGGCAAACGTACGTTCTTTTCTCCTTTGTCTGATATGCTATACTGTTTAATAGAATGTTTTTGGTTGGAAAGGAGGCCGCATCATGTCGGTCCGCTTATTGATTGGCCGCTCTGGTAGTGGTAAAAGCACGTTAATCCGCAATGAAATGACGTCTATGTTACGCGAGGAGCCGCTAGGTAAACCTATGCTGTTACTTGTGCCCGAGCAATCGTCATTTGCTTCAGAGCATGCGTTGCTTACAGAAGCCGGAAACGGTATTCAGGGGTCGGTTCGCGCCCAGGTGATGGGATTCCATCGTCTTGCCTATTTAGTCATGCAGGAAACAGGGGGTTCAGCCCTGGTGCCTGTAACAGAAGAAGGCAAGAAGATGCTTTTATATAAAATTATTCGTCGTCGCAAGGATGAACTGAGTTTGTTTAAGGATTCGGGAGACCAACTCGGTTTTGTGGATCGGTTGAATACGTTGTTTACAGAGTTAAAGCAGTACGGAAATGATGCTCGGTCTGTACCGGAACAACTGGAGAGAATGCATGCTGCGGGGGAGTCCGCCCCGATATTAAGAGGCAAGCTGAAGGATATCGGCCTAATCTATGAGGATTTTGAACGGGAGCTGACGCTTAAATATATCGATGGTGAAGATACGCTTCGCATGCTAACAGAACAGATTGCACAGTCTTCACTTATACGCGGAGCAGACATTTGGATGGATGGCTACCGAAGGTTTACACCGCATGAATATAAGGTGGTGGAGCAACTTATGCTGCACGCCTCCTCGCTGACGGTGGCGTTGACCTGTAACCGCAGCTACGAAAGTGGCCAGCTTCCGCATGAGCTGGATTTGTTTCATCCTTCGGCGGCTACCTACGTCAAGCTTAAAGGAATGGCAGACGAGCTGATGATTGAAACGCAGACACAGTTATTACGTCCTGATCCGATGCCGAGATTTAAGGAGCGTCCAGCGTTGGCGTATTTGGAGGCTAATTTCGAACATCGTACAGGGCTGTGGAATCAGGAACAGCGGATGCGGCTACAGCAGCTACGAGAGCAATGGGCAGATACACAACCGGAGGGTATAAAGCTGTATGCTGCAGCAAATCGCCGTGCCGAGCTGGAAGGAGCCGTACGCGAAATGCGCCGCTTGGCCCGTGAAGAGGGCGCGCGTTATCGGGAGATGGCCTTGTTTGTGCGTCATATTGAAGACTATGAGCCATGGGTGGAACCGATATTCAAGCAATATCAGGTCCCGGTATTTTTGGATCAGCGGAGAAGTATACTTCATCATCCCTTAGTGGAATTGATTCGGGCTTCACTGGATATCGTGCAGCGACGCTGGCGATATGAGGATGTATTTCGTGCGGTCAAAACAGACCTTCTATTGCCGCTGGACGGTCGAGTGAGCCGCGAGCAGATGGACCGTCTGGAAAACTATGTGCTGGCCTGTGGAATACAAGGCAGCCGTTGGACAGATGGCCGACCATGGCAGGCTGTACCCAGCTTGTCACTGGAGCTGGAGGAACAGGAACGGAACCGTCAACGGGATGAAACGCTGGATTTGATGGAGTTGTGCCGAGATGTGATTGTGACGCCTTTACATGCTTTTGAGAAGCGTATGGGTAAGGCACGAACGGCGCTTGAGAAGTGTGAAGCCGTGTATCTGTTGCTGGAGGATGCAGAAATTGGTCACAAGCTGGACGCCTTCATTCATCAGGCAGAGGAATCAGGAAATCCTGAGCAGGCGAAGGAGCACCGCCAGGTATGGGATGCGGTGCTTGAATTGCTGGATCAAATCGTCGAAATGATGGGTGATGAGAGACTGGATACTGCTTTGTTTGCGGGTGTGCTGGAAACGGGATTGGCTGAGTTCCGTATGGGGCTTGTTCCACCGGCTCTGGATCAGGTACTGGTCGGAAATACGGACCGTACACGTGTATCGGGTATTCAACATGCCTTTGTGCTAGGGATGAACGAAGGAGTAATGCCGGCTGTGTTCCATGAGGATGGTGTGCTGAATGAGCAGGAACGTACGGCATTGAACGAACAAGGCGTAGACCTGGCACCAGATATGACAAGACGTCTGTTGGACGAACGCTTTCTCGCTTATACGGCCCTTACCTCAGCCGGTAAAAGCCTATGGATGAGCTATGCGGTGACTGATGAAGAAGGCAAGCCATTGCTGCCGTCAGAGTTAGTGCGACATGTGCGGCAACTGCTTCCTGGTCTGGATGAACGTCCACTGGCCGGATACCCTTTGCCTGGAGACGCTTGGACGACGCAATGGGAGTATGCTTCCCATCCGTCCGAGGCTTTGCCGCAGCTCATTGCGCAATTACGGCATTGGCGGCGTGGCGGTGATATTTTATCTCCCTGGTGGGAGGTGTATAACTGGTATGCCAGCCAGCAGGGGCGTGAGAAGGACAAGCTGCGTCAGCTGTTGACCTCACTTTTTTACGAAAATCATGCCGAAATGCAGAAGGAAACGAGTCGCCGTCTATATGGCAGCAAGCTGCGCACCAGCGTATCTCGTATGGAACGTTTTGTCGCATGTCCATTTTCTCACTTTGCCTCTCACGGTCTTCGTTTGAAGGAACGTCAAATGTATCGTCTGAAGGCTCCGGATATCGGACAATTATTCCACGCAGCGCTTGGTGAGATGGCGATCAATCTGCGTGAACGCAATGTCAGCTGGGGAAGTCTCAGCACCGAGGAATGTCGCCAAGAGGCGGAAAGTACGGTGGAGCGTTTGGCACCTCGTCTGCAAGGCGAGATTTTAATGAGCTCCAAGCGGTATGGCTATATTTTGCGCAAGTTAAAAGACATCGTGAGCCGTGCTTCGCTAATTTTGGGTGAACATGCACGGAGAGGTAGCTTTGAGCCGATTGGGCTGGAGTTGGACTTTGGACCAGGTCAGCTGCTTCCTCCGTTAAGCTTCCGACTAGATAACGGCGTTGTGATGGAAATTGTCGGACGGATTGACCGTGTGGATGTGGCAGAAGGAGAAAAAGGATTACTTCTGCGTGTCATTGATTACAAGTCCAGCCAAAAGGATCTTAAGCTACATGAGGTGTATTACGGCTTGTCCCTGCAAATGCTCACGTACCTGGATGTGCTGTTGAATGCGGCGGAGGAATGGTTGGGCGAGACTGCTTATCCGGCGGGTACACTGTATTTTCACGTCCACAATCCGATGCTGCAATCACCTAATGGCCTTAGCGCAGAACAGGCTCGTCAGGAGCTTTTGAAACGCTTTAAGATGAAGGGATTGTTGCTTGCGGATCGGGATGTAGTTGGGCAAATGGATACAGCATTGGACAAGGGATATTCCTCTATTTTACCTGTTGCGGTGAAAGCAGACGGCAGTTTTTATAGCAGTGCTTCCGTTGCTTCGCCTGAACAGTGGGATAGCCTGTTAGCGTCGGTGCGCAATAACATTCGGACGATTGGTACACGGATGACAGAGGGCGATGTTGCCATTGAACCTTATCGCATCCAGCAAGAAACGGCATGTACCTTCTGTTCTTTTAAGCCTGTTTGTCAATTTGATGACAGTCTGGAAGGCAGTGATTACAACCAATGGGGGAAACCGGGTAAGGATCAGGTCTGGGATC
Source organism: Paenibacillus polymyxa M1 (assembly GCF_000237325.1). Taxonomy (NCBI): domain Bacteria; kingdom Bacillati; phylum Bacillota; class Bacilli; order Caryophanales; family Paenibacillaceae; genus Paenibacillus; species Paenibacillus polymyxa. The sequence continues at coordinate 3,968,081 of NC_017542.1, read as the reverse complement.
TGCTCGGTCATACACAGGAAGGGAAAGGAGGAATGAAGCAATGATAGGCACGTCAAACGCTAAAGGCTTGCCGAAGCCGGAAGGAAGTATGTGGAGTGATGATCAGTGGCGTGCCATTTCGGAGTCTGGTAACAACATGCTGGTCGCGGCAGCGGCGGGTTCTGGTAAAACAGCAGTGCTGGTAGAGCGTATTATTCGCAAAATTGTCGATCCCCGGCTCGGCTTCAGTGTGGATCGGTTACTAGTGGCGACCTTTACGAAGGCTGCAGCCGCTGAAATGCGTCAACGGATACGCGAAGCCCTGGAACGTGTGCTGGAACAGGAACCGGAAAGTGAACATGTGCGCCGACAGCTATCGTTGTTGAATCGCGCCTCAATTACGACACTTCACTCTTTTTGTATGGAGGTCATCCGCAGGCATTATCAGGCCATTCCTCTTGATCCCGGCTTTCGGATTATGAATGAGCATGAAACAGAATTGCTGCGCCAAGAACTATTAGAAGAACTGTTTGAGGAGAAATATGAGGCCCATGATGAAGGCAGCACATTCCGCAGACTGGTCGACTGGTTTAGTGGAGAACGCACCGATGATGCCATGTATGTGCTTGTTCAGCGGTTGTATGATTTTTCGCAAAGTCATCCTTGGCCGGAGCATTGGCTGCGGGAGACGGCAGCAGCATTTCGTGTACAGGATGTAGCTGCGTTGGGGGAGACTCCCTGGGTTCGCAGTATTTTGGCGGATGCTGCACTTTCGTTGCGCGGAGCCGCGAGTTTGCTGGAACAGGCGCATGAAACAGCTATACAGGCTGGCGGTCCTGCACCCTATGCCATGACGCTGCAAGAAGATGCGGCGATGGTGAAGGAATTGCTGCAGGAGCTGGAGACACAGCCGTGGGCATCCTTGTATGATCATTTTCAGGCAGCGTCCTTTGGTAAGCTCAAGCCAGTCAAAAAAGATCAAACCGAGCCTGCATTGCAGGAACGGGTTAAGACGCTACGCGAGGCTGCTAAGAAAATGATTACAGATATGAAGGCTTCCCTGTTCGGTAGGAGAGCAGAAGCTTATTTGGAGGAACTGCATGCGACGGCTCCTCTGATGGACGAACTGGTGGAGACCGTGATTGCTTTCGGGGAACGATTTCAACAGCACAAGCAGTCAAAAGGACTGGTGGATTTCGGGGATTTGGAGCATTATTGTCTCAAAATATTAAGACATCCCGACTCCACTCCGTACAAGCTGCTCCCTTCCGATGCTGCACTTGAATACAAGGCACAGTTCGACGAGGTGTTGCTGGATGAGTATCAAGATACGAATACCGTACAGGAAGATATCGTTAGACTGGTATCACGCGAGGAACCGGGTAACCGTTTTATGGTGGGAGACGTGAAACAGAGTATTTATCGGTTTCGACTGGCCGAGCCAGGGCTGTTTTTGAATAAGTATCAACGGTACGGTATGCAGGAGCAGGAAGATGGCTTTTTGATTGATCTGGCGCGTAATTTTCGCAGTCGGGAGGAAGTTGTCGATGCGGTTAATTTGGTGTTCCGCCAGATTATGAGTGTGGATGTAGCGGAAATTGAATACGATGAACGAGCATGGCTGGTGCACGGCGCGTCCTATCCCGAGAAGACAGAGCAGGAAGCTGCGTCTGCATACGCACCTGAGCTGCTGTTAGTTGATAAAGGTGGACGTGGTCTTTCCGAGACTTTGGAGCTACCTGAAATGGGGGACGAATCGGCTTTACAGGAAAGTGAGCTGGCCGAGCTTGCGGAGCTCGAAACGGCACAGTTGGAGGCTCGTGCGATCGCGCAACGGATTAAGGAGCTGACTGGAGATACTGGACAACCACTGTTGATTTACGATAGGGGATTAAAAGCGATGCGTCCAGCAGTCTACGGTGATATTGTCATTTTGCTTCGTTCAGCAAGCGTATGGGCTCCCTTAATTGTCGAGGAACTGCGGCTTGAGGGCATTCCAGCCTCTGGAGAGCAGACGACAGGCTTTTTTAAGGCAACGGAAGTTGAAGTGATGTTGTCCCTCCTGCACATTATTGATAATCCGCAGCAGGACATCCCGCTTGCATCCGTGCTTCGTTCGCCAATTGTCGGCTTGACCGAAGATGAACTGGCACAAATTCGGCTAGAGAAGCCGGATGGATTATTTTATGATGCATTGCTGGCGGCAGCAGAGACTGAACAAGTCGATCAGAGCGTAAAAGGGACCTCTGCTGACGTATTGGAGATGGATCTTTTCACTGAGGACTCGCTATCTCCACCCCACTCTGTCCATAGGGACGACGGCAATACGTTGTCTGCCCGACTACGCTCATTTTTGCGTAATTTGGACGCATGGCGGCAGGAAGCCAGACAAGGCAGCTTAAGTGCATTGATTTGGAATGTGCTGGAGGAAACAGGATATCTAGATTGGGTGGGTGGATTGCCTGGCGGCTCACAGCGTCAAAGCAACCTACGGGCCTTATATGACCGAGCGAGACAGTATGAGACTTCTACGTCCAACCGTGGCTTGTTCCGATTCCTGACCTTTATTTCCCGTCTGCGGGAGCGGGGCGGTGATTTAGGATCGATCAGTGGGGGGACTGAACCCGATCAGGCTGTCCGCATTATGACCATTCATAAAAGTAAAGGACTTGAATTTCCTGTTGTGTTTATTGCGGGGACGGCAAAAATGTTTAATCAGCAGGATCTGAATGCGCCGTTTCTAATGCACAAGGAGTTGGGATTTGGTCCTAAATATGTGGAGGAACAAAACCGTGTCAGCTACCCTACGCTGCCTAATTTAGCGATCCGTCGACGCTCACAGCTGGAGCTGTTGGCTGAAGAAATGCGTGTGCTATACGTAGCGCTTACGCGTCCGCGTGAAAAGCTGATTATGACCGGAACCGTGAAGGATCTCGCTTCCCGCGCAGCGGGTTGGGCGCGTGCCAAGGAGCATACGGAAACAGTATTACCAGACTATATACTGGCGGCAGGTCGCAGCTATCTGGACTGGGTAGGTCCTGCATTGATTCGGCATCCTTCTGCAACTTCGCTGAGGAAAGCGGCAGGGGATCAGGAGGGGGACTATCACAGACTGGAACACATGCCGGGGGCAGATTGGTTATTTAAAATCGTAGCCTCAGAAACACTTTCTGGCTCTCGTGTGAACTCGGATCGTGAAGAAGAGGTATCGGCCGAAGAACGCCAAAAGAAAACTGAAGCACTGAGAAATGTTGAGCTAATCGAATTAGACGAAGAAAGTGAAACGGATATTGCTGCGGCTCTTTCTTGGACCTACCCGTATGAACGGGCGGGCAAGACAGCAGCCAATACATCGGTCACAGAGATGAAAAGATGGCTGGAGATGCAGGAGATTGGATCGGACGATTGGCTGAATCTATCTTCTATCTCCCAACAAGCAGACTTACCAGAAGATTGTGAAAATTCTGACACTGGGGGCAGTCAATTACACTTGCGCAGACCTAAGTTTATGGGGAATCAGCGACTGACTCCTACGGAACGAGGAACGGTCTATCATACGTTGATGCTGCATCTGCCCTTAGATGGAGTAATGAGCGCTGAAATTATTGAGGAAACAAAGGCTCGTTTGCTGAATCAACGCATTTTACTGGATGTTCATGCAGAGGCGCTGGATACGGATAAAATATTAAGATTTTTCTCAAGTGAGCTGGGGAGCAGAATGTTGCGTTCATCCCGTATTCAGCGTGAGCTTCCGTTTACTTATACCATGCGGGCAACCGATTACTGGAATCACAGTTTACCTGTGATGCTGCCAGAACAGAAGACAGTTACGGAAGGCGGGCAGGACGATAAAGTGCTGATGAACGGGATCATTGATTGTCTGTTCGAAACTCCCGAAGGACTGGTGCTGCTGGATTATAAAACAGACCGGGTCTCCGAATATCGTACGCTGTCACATTTAACGGACCAATATCGTTTTCAATTGGAGCTGTATGCCCGTGTGATTGAAGAGATTACAGGCAATAAGGTTGCTGAGAAATGGTTGTATTTTATAGAAGCTGAAGAGAGTGTGCGGTTGTAGTTATATATAGATAAGGAGAGGGGGAATAGCATGCGGATTTTGCATACAGGTGATTGGCATTTGGGTCGCACGTTGGAAGGGCGAAGCCGCCTGAAGGAGCAGGAGGCGTTTTTGGAAGAATTAGTGAAAATGGCTGACGACCAGCAGGCTGATTTGATTATGATGGCTGGAGATGTGTACGACTCAGTCAATCCTTCGGCCGCCGCAGAGCAATTGTTTTATGAAGCATCTGCGCGTCTTACGGCTGGAGGAAGACCGCTCGTCGTCATTGCCGGCAATCATGATCAGCCGGAAAGGGTAGCCTCGGTCACCCCGCTGGTGAGCGGGCGTGGAATTACATTGCTGGGACTGCCTCATGGGGAAGCAGTACACGTTCGTACACCGCGAACGGGCGAAATGGCATGTATTGCGGCCTTGCCTTATCCCTCCGAGTCTCGTCTGAATGAGCTATTGTCTGAAGACGGGGATGAAACCATACTACGCGAGGCATATAGCCGCCGTGTAGGAATGCTGATGTCGCAGCTAGGTACAGCGTTTCAGCCCGATACTGTTAATTTGTCGATGAGCCATATTTATGTGCTTGGCGGGCTGGAGTCGGATTCGGAACGCCCGATTCAGGTCGGGGGAGCTTATACCGTAGATCCGTCTGCTTTGAGCATTGGAGCGCAGTATACGGCTCTGGGTCATTTGCATCGTCCCCAATATGTGAAGGGCGATGGGCTGATGCGTTATAGTGGCTCTCCGCTGGCTTATAGCTTTTCCGAAGCTGGACAAGCCAAATCGGTTACGTTAATTGACGTGATTGCCGGCAAGCCAGCACAGGTTGAGGAATTGTATATTACCAGTGGACGCCCATTAGTGAGGTGGCGAGCACGGGGAGGTCTGGAAGAGGTATATCGCTGGCTGGACGAAGGACTGGATGCTGATGCCTTTATTGACCTGGAAATTACGCTGGATGAAGCGATGTCAATGGGAGATATTCAACGGTTGCGCAAAAGCCGTGAAGGCATCATTCATATTCGCCCCGTGTACCCAGAAATGGCTGCGGCACAGTTGGAACAGCAACGTTCAGAACTGCCGGTTCATGAGCTGTTCCGGGCGTTTTACCAACGACAGACGGGCGGAGCACAGCCGGATGACGGATTAGTACAGTTGTTTCTGGAATTGGTAGAACAGGATGATGCAAGAGACCAAGCTGAGGAGGATGAGGTATGAAGCCGATCCTTCTGAAACTGGCAGGATTGCAAAGCTACCGGGAGTCGCAGGAAATTCGCTTTGACGATTTGACCGAAACGGGACTGTTCGGAATTTTTGGTCCAACGGGTAGTGGTAAATCAACGTTGCTGGATGCCATTACATTGGCTATGTACGGTAAAGTGGAGCGGGCGGTGAATGGTACACAAGGCATTATGAATCATGCCGAGGATACGTTGGCTGTAGCATTTACGTTTGAATTAATGTCAGCTCAAGGACCTCGCCGTTACCGTGTAGAACGACGTTTCAAACGTGCAGGAGGCGTATCGGTTAATAATACGCTTAGCCGTTTTATTGCGTATACAGAAGACGGCGAGGAAGTGCTTGCCGACAAGGTACAGGATGTGACACGCTGTGTGGAGGAGTATATCGGCTTGAAAATGGACGATTTTACGCGCGCTGTCGTACTACCGCAGGGAAAGTTTGCGGAGTTTTTATCCTTAAAGGGCAGTGAACGCAGACAGATGCTGCAGCGTTTGTTCCATCTGGAGAAGTACGGAGATCAACTTACACAGAAGCTGAGCCGCCGTGTGAAGGACAACGACATCGCCCTGAAATCGTTGGAAGCGGAGCAGCAAGGGCTGGGGGATGCGAGTGCTGAAGCGCTTGAGCTTGTAAAGCTGCGTCTTAAAGAAGCGATTGACCATGCAGAGGCTTCGCGCCGCGAGCTAGAGCGTGTTTCACGGGAAGCGGAGGCGCTGAACAAAACACGGGAACTGGTCATCGAGCTTCGCCAAAGAGTGAACGAGCTGGAGGAGATGGCAAGACAGGAACCAGGCATTGCTTTGCTGGAGCGTAAGCTGCGACAAGCATCTGCAGCGGAGGCGTTGCTGCCTGCACTGACGGATTGGAAAGAAGCCGTTGTCGAAGCAGAAAAACGACAGAAGAATGCTGAACAAATGGCAGTCCTGGCTGCCTCCGCAGCGGAGGCGGCGCTTGTATCTGTGCAAGCAGACGAGCAGGCTCGGCAAGCACTCAGTGCGGAAGAACCAAAGCTGTTGCTTCGGATCGACCAACTGGAGCAGGCACTTCAACTGGAACGTGATACGGAAGTGCTGCGGACTGAACGGGAACGTTTGGCGGTCGAGCTGGCGCATAGCGAACAAACCCTTGCTGAGCATGCCGCAGGTCTCGTAAAGGAACAAGAGTTACAGACACGAGGTTTGAAGCGGCAGCAGGAGCTTCAACAGGAGTTGAAGCAAAATGAAGTGCGGGCAGATGAGCGGCGTATGCTACAAGAGGCTGTGCAGCGGCTGCAACAGCTGGAGACAGCGAATGAGCAATGGCGTGAAGCTGAACAGGAGTATTCCACTCAGGAGAAACGGCTTGCGCTAGCAGACGAACGTTTAAAGCTAATGGAGCAGGAGACACAGGAGACGGAGGCACGGCGTTCTATTCTTGCTGCACAAGTGGCTGAAGGCATTGAGGCGTTGCTGGCGCTGGAGGCGGAAATTACAGCCGACGTGTCGGCACTGGCTGCCGAGGAGGAGCAGCTGCGTCACGAGCTCCGTGCCGAGGAGCTCGGACGTCTCGCGCAGCACCTCGCTGCCGAGCTGCGTGAAGGAGAGCCATGCGCAGTGTGTGGCTCTCTGCATCACCCCGCGCCTGCTGCTGTTGCGGCCCATGGCGCGGATTCCTCTGCGCCGGATGAGCTGCATCGCCTGCGGCTCGGCCTACAGGAGCTGCGCCTCACGCTGCGCCAGCAGTTGCACGAGCAGCGCAGCCTGCTGGCGCAGCCCGCCGCCGCAGACAGCGGTGCTGCCGCCACAGGCGAGCCTTTTACGCCTGCGGCTGCTATGCCTCGCGGTGTCGCCGTATGGGCGGAGCGCTGTACAGCGCTGGAGCGTGCTGCGGGTGAGCTGGCAGCTCGTGCGCATACGCTGCCTGCCGAGGCACAGGCACTGCGTGAGGCGGACGCCGCCGGACAGCAGCGGCGTATCCGTGCAGCCGCCGAGCAGGAGGCGGCGGTTGCAGCACTGGCGCAGGCGCGCAGCAAGCGTGAGGCATGCACCACGCGCAGCGAGGGGCTACGCGCCGAATGGGCGACGCAGCTGCCGGATGTCGGCCCCGACCAAGCTGCGGAGCGTTATCGCGCTATGCAGGAGCGCGACCGGCGTGCGGAGGAGTTACGATCCCGGCTGGAGATGAGCGTGACCTTCCTTGAAGAAAAGGCAGCGCGTGTACAGCAGATACAGCAAAGCATCATCGAGGAGGACAAAATCATTATTGCCCGTCGTACAGGGCTGCAAAGTAAAGATGATTTGCTGCGTGAAAAGCAAGAACAGCTCCGAAAGTGGGTTGGAGAAGGCCAAGCAGCCTCATTGCTGGAAGAAGCGACCTCACGCTTGTTGGGACTGAAAAACGGAGCCGAAGCCGCTGCACGCCGCCGTACCGAAGCGGAAGAACGTAAGCAGCAGGCCGTTCATGCTTCATTGATAGCGCGACAGGCCTCCGACTCGGCAGAAGAAAGACGGCAGACGGCAGAATCCCGTTGGGGTATCCGTCTGGAAGCTTCCTCTTTTGCTACGGAAGCAGAGGTCATGGAATGCTGCTTGGGACCGGAAGAAGCTGCACGTTATGAGCGTGAAGTGAGTTTGCACCGAGAACGGGAGAAGGAGCTGTCTTCCCGCTTAAAGCATGTCGAAGAGCAGTTGAATGGAGCAACAGTAACAGAGGAACAGTGGGAAACGACCACTGCGAGGCTGCGTGATTGCCGTGCACGCGACGAAGAGGCGCTTCAGAATCGCGCCAAGGCTGAGCGTGATTTAGAGGACTTGCAGCGTCGGCACGTCCGCTGGATGGAGCTGGAGTCCAATCGTTTGCATCTGCGTAGCGAGGCGGAAAAAATGTCCAAGCTCCAGTCTGTTTTTCGAGGTAATGCCTTCGTTGAATATATTGCCGAAGAGCAGCTCATGCAGGTCAGCCAATCTGCTTCACGCCGCCTGCGTTTTCTGACTAAGCAGCGCTATGCGCTAGAAGTAGATTCCAGCGGTGGTTTTGTTATTAGTGATGATGCCAACGGTGGAGTCAAACGTCCGGTATCGACCTTGTCCGGCGGCGAAACGTTCCTGACCTCTTTGTCGCTTGCGCTTGCGCTGTCAGCTCAAATTCAATTGCGAGGCCAATACCCTCTTCAATTTTTCTTTCTGGATGAAGGCTTTGGAACGTTGGACCCTGAACTGCTTGACACAGTGATTACCTCGCTAGAAAAGCTGCATCACGATCAATTATCTGTTGGTGTGATTAGTCATGTGCCTGAATTGCGGGCCCGGCTCCCACGCAAGCTAGTTGTTCTTCCCGCAGAGCAGACTGGTGGAGGCTCTCGTGTGGTTATGGAAACATTTTGAAACAATGTGATACGGATCACAGATACAGTTTCAAACTGTTGTTATAATACAGCTAAGCCGACAAGTTAATCATACAGCACCCCGGCGGACGTATGCTGCGGAAGAAATCTTCCCGTCATACGTCCGTTCAGAGGGGCTCTGCCAAGAGCTCCCGGGGTGCTTCTTTTTTTTGTAAGCCGGAATTCGCCCAATTTGATGTAGCACATAGCCCGTTTTTGAATAACATACGGTATACATGCAAGAGCCTAGGAGGAAACAACCATGGAAAAAAGCATGACAACCGAAAATGTTACAGCATCGCAACAGATGGATGCTAAAACACTATGTCAACAGCATATGCATCGTTATGTATGCGTATGGGTAAAGGACGGGACAATGTATGACGGAATTGTAGAGCATGTGGATGATGAAAAGATATACTTAGCTGTTCCTATGGGTGGAGAAGAAATGGAAAATGTTAATCTCCCCTATCCGCCTAACAATTGTGGATGCGGCTCTCGTGCTTATGGCGGCTATGCATCTTATCCTCCGTACCCTCCGTATCCTTATCCGTACCCTTACCCGGTCCCAGTACCCGCCTATGCGTACGGATTCCCATATGGACGTCGCCGCTTTAATCGTTTGATTCTGCCGCTTGCTGCGTTGACAGCGATTAGCTTACTGCCTTACTACTAATCCGATCTCCTTCGTTGCCTAACCATCGTATACTCTCTCCCGCCTACAGCTCTTGTACAGTACAAGTGGCTAGATAGGCGTATCCATACATCATCACTAAGTAAGGCTGTTTCTTCCAGTATGAAGAAACAGCCTCTTTTTCACATCTACCGTCTCAATATGCAAATGAGCTATAAGGTTACAGCCTTTGGCGAGGTTACAATGATTAATGGATGACAACTGTATGGGTACAGTTTAATGAAAAGAGGTATCCTGTTTATCTATAAACCATGTTAACATCAAGCATGTACAGAAACATAAGAAGGAATAAGCATGTAAAAGGATGTACAGAACAGGCAGGAGGATATCGTGAAAAAATATGTTTCGATTTTATTAGATATAGAGCTTAAAATTCGCGAGGGACAATATAGATCTGGTTACAAGCTACCATCGGTCCGTGATGCTTCGGAGCTATACAAGTGCAGCAAAAGTACAATTCTGCGAGCTTATGCTGAACTTGAAAGGAAGCATGCCATTTATTCCATACCGCAAAGCGGATACTATGTAGTGGAAAATCCCAGCGACGTACACCATAGCGATATTTCAGACTGCGTTGATTTTGCTTCAGCATCCCCGGATTTAAATGTTTTTCCCTATCTGGATTTTCAGCATTGTCTAAATCAGGCTATTGATACCTACAAATATCATCTGTTCACTTACGGGGATTCGCAAGGATTGGAAACATTACGACATACGCTCGTCTCCCATTTGGCTGATACTCAGGTATTTGCAAAAACAGATCGGATTATCGTTACTTCAGGTGTTCAACAGGCATTAGAGATACTCGCAAAAATGTCGTTTCCCAATGGCAAAGAAAAGATTTTGGTCGAGCAGCCCAGCTACAATATTTATTTGCGTTTTTTGGAGGAAGAGAGCATACCCGTCAATACGATTGCACGGACAGCGGAAGGTCTGGATTTTCATGAGTTGGAGAATCAATTTAAGCAGGAGAACATCAAATTTTTTTATACGATGTCAAGGTATCATAATCCTCTAGGTATCTCATATAACATGGAGGAACGAAAAACGATAGCTGCCTTGGCCGCCAAATATGATGTGTACATCGTAGAAGATGACTATATGGCTGATTTGGGAGTTGATCATCTTGTTGATCCCATTTATGCATACGATCAGACAGAGCATACTATTTACTTGAAAAGCTTCTCCAAAATCATTTTCCCTGGCTTGCGATTAGGGGTTGCGGTACTGCCAGAAAGCCTATTAAGGACGTTCAGTAGCTATAAAAGATATGTTGACACATCGATTTTGTCTCAGGCAGCACTTGATATCTATATTAAAAATGGAATGTATGAACGCCATAAACACACGATATCCAAACTATATTCGGAGCGCGTTCGTATTTTGAACAAGGCGGTGGAGCGATACAATCAGACTGGGTACATCCAAACTCCAGCTGCAACCTCAGGCGTTTATACGCAGTTTAAGCTGCCGAGGACGGTGAATTTGGAACGTTTGGTACACAGCCTTAACGCCAGAAACATCCAGGTTGTAGCTGGCAAAGGCTTTTATTTATCAAGCTACAGGGAACAAGAAAAATTTTTGCGCATAAGTATCTCGCGTGCACAGCCAGACCAAATTGATCAAGGGGTTAAATCTATAATAGAGGAAGTTAGTAAGGGAAACTGGTATTAAGCCCCATTTTCCGTTATGATACATATAGAAACACAGGCATAACCAATTATGATTGATTATGTTTCTGTTTGGTGTGAAAAATACATAACTTTGAATGCCGACAGCAAGGACTGCTTGTGTATAATTGCTGATGATCGGCTCACTGCCAAAGGAGGGTTTTGAATGGACGATCTGTTTTTGAAAATTGTAGATGGAAGCATCCCCAGCAAAAAGGTGTTGGAAACCGACAATGTGCTCGCATTTCATGACATCCAGCCTGCGGCGCCAGTACACGTGCTCATTATTCCAAAAAAATACATTCCTTCAATGAATGCTGTAACGGAGGAGGATCTTCCTCTTATCGCGGAGATCCATCGTGTTGCGGTTGAGGTTGCGAAAAAGTTAGGAATTGCTGAGTCTGGTTATCGGTTGATTAACAACTGTGGCCCGGATAGTGGACAAGCGGTAGGGCATCTGCATTATCACTTGCTAGGGGGCGCCAAATTAGGTGCCTTGACAGGTATTTCGGACTCGCATTCTTAAAAATGACAGAGCTAGTCTTTTCAGTAATGCGGAACTGACGGGAAAAAAGGTTCCTTCTATGTACTCATTTTTTCTTATAGGTTGACACCTGGTTTCCGTTTCACCTATAATAAAATTTGATGAACCGTGTTATTGCTCTTGGACGGTCTGGTCGGAGGGAGGGAAAACTGGTGTCTGAAACTAAAGTTCGCAAAAACGAGACAATTGATGCTGCACTTCGTCGCTTTAAACGTTCCATTGCTAAGGATGGCGTATTGGCTGAGGTGAAGAAACGCAAGCATTATGAAAAGCCAAGCGTAAAGCGCAAGAAAAAGTCCGAGGCTGCTCGTAAGAGAAAGTTCTAGGAGGATCTAAGTAATCATGAATTTGAGCGAACGATTGAACGAAGATATGAAGCAAGCAATGAAGAGTAAGGACAAGTTCAAACTCTCCACCATTCGAATGGTTCGTTCTACGATTAAAAATCTTGAAATAGATTTGAAACGGAATTTGGACGACAACGAAGTGCTTGATATTCTGAGTCGTGAGATCAAACAGCGAAAAGATGCCCTCCATGAGTTTGAAAAAGCCGGTCGTGATGAACTTGCGACAAGCACTAAAGCAGAAATAGAGATCATCGCTCAGTACCTTCCTGAACAACTTTCTGAAGAAGAAATTAAAGTTATTGTACAGCAGACCATCCAGGAAACCGGTGCTTCTTCGAAAGCCGAGATGGGGAAAGTAATGACGGCCTTGATGCCTAAGGTAAAAGGTCGTGCTGACGGTAAGCTCGTGAACCAAGCGGTTCAGCAATTTCTGCAATAAACCTGCGACAAACAGGAAAACACAACACCCTCTGTTCACAGAGGGTGTTATTTCTATATGTGTGATGCCTGCCAAAATAGAATGGTGGAAGACGTCTTTTTGAAAACGTTTTCTATGATTGTGTGAAACGTGATGCCTGTTAGGGGCGTAAAGTATTTGACAGGCGTCAGGATTAGCAATATACCCAATAATTTCACATTAAATCCTGAAAACTGTATAGTTTGTCTAACAAAGTTTGGTATGCTGTAACAAGGAGAGATTGAAAGGGGGGAAAGAAATGCATAGAGAACATCACCACTCCAGCCGCAAATTGATCTTTTTAACGTTGTGGATTATGATATCCGTTCTGTTGTTACCCTTAGTTTATTCTGGATCAGCGCTGGCTCAAACAAAGGGTGGAGCTGTGTTTGTTATACCAGTTGATCAGGAAATTGAACAGGGTCTGGGCAAATTTATGGAGCGTGGATTTGCAGAAGCAGTTGATTCTAAAGCAGGTCTGATTTTACTGGATATTAACACACCTGGCGGACGGGTAGATACAGCGGAAAAGCTGGGCAAACTGATTAAAGACAGTCCTATTCCGACCGTAGCCTATATAAAAGGTGAAGCGGCCTCAGCGGGTAGCTATATTGCGTTGAGTGCTAACAAGATTGCTATGAAACCGGGGAGTATTATCGGAGCAGCCGCGTTAGTAGACGGCAGGGGGAATGCTATTACAGACCCCAAAACGATAGCTTGGTGGAAGAGTAGCATGGCATCTGCCGCAGAAGCTGGCGGACGCAATCCTGATATCGCTAGAGGCATGGTCGACTCCAAAACGACTGTATCTATCCCGGAGATGAACTTTAATAAGGAAAATGGCCAGATCATTTCTTTAACCAGTGAGGAAGCGCTGAAATTGGGGTATGCGGATCACATTGCATCTTCGGAACAAGAAGTTATTCAGTGGATGGGCTACAGTACAGATGATGTAATCCGTGTGGAGCGCACATGGGCTGAAAAAGCAGCCGAGATATTGACCAATCCGATCGTGCAGACCTTGCTTTTATTTATTGGTATCGCGGGTGTAGTTATTGAGCTGCTTGTACCTGGCTTTGGTGTGCCGGGAATTTTGGGCGTACTTGGATTTGGTTTGTATTTCTTTGGTAATTATATCGCTGGCTTTGCAGGTTCGGAGACGTGGCTGTTGTTCATTATCGGTCTGGCACTGCTTATCCTTGAAATGTTCATTCCAAGCTTTGGCATTCTGGGTATTTTGGGTTCCATCAGCCTTGTCGCGGGTGTAGTCCGTGCAGCATACAACATGCAGCATGCGTTTATATCTTTGGGGATTGCTTTTGCAGGGGCTGTTGCCGTGGTGGCGATCATCGCAGTTGTCTTTAAGGACCGAGGGATATGGAACCGTTTTATACTTCAGGAACGTTTAACGGCTGACCAAGGGTTTTCTTCGGTTGTGAATCGGGAAACGTTACTAGGTCAGAGGGGTGTCAGTCTGACCCCATTACGTCCAGCTGGAACGGTGCTAATCGCTGATGAGCGAGTGGATGTTGTAACGAATGGAGAGTTTATCGCCCCGAATATGCCGATTATCGTATCCAAAGTAGAAGGCGGGCGAATTGTGGTCAAGGCAGACGCAAGTGTCTAAGCAAGCTAACAACGAAGAATTAGATTAATGGAGGATGATGCGAGTGTTCGAATCGGGTATTGTCAGCATTTTGCTGATTGCCGTAGTAGCGATTATTGTATTGAGCGTGTTTTTTAGTTTCTTCCCGGTGATGCTGTGGATTTCGGCGTTGGCTTCGGGTGTTCGGATCGGTATCATTACGCTGGTAGCTATGCGGTTGCGGCGTGTCACGCCAAGCCGAATTGTCAATCCCCTCATTAAGGCTACCAAAGCTGGTCTAGGCTTGAATATCAATCAGCTGGAAAGTCATTTTCTCGCAGGGGGGAATGTTGACCGAGTGATCAATGCGTTGATTGCCGCGCAGCGGGCTAATATTCCGCTTGAATTTGAACGTGCGGCTGCGATTGATCTTGCGGGACGGGATGTTCTGCAAGCGGTCCAAATGAGCGTTAATCCGCGTGTTATTGAGACGCCTATTGTTGCTGCGGTCGCCAAGGATGGTATCGAAGTGAAAGTTAAAGCTCGTGTTACGGTGCGTGCCAACATTGATCGGCTCGTCGGCGGTGCCGGAGAAGAAACGATTATTGCTCGGGTTGGTGAAGGTATCGTAACAACGGTTGGTTCCAGTAACTCGCATAAAGACGTGCTGGAAAATCCAGATTCCATTTCGAGAACCGTATTGTCCAAAGGTTTGGATGCAGGGACAGCATTTGAAATTTTATCGATTGATATTGCAGACGTTGATGTAGGTAAAAATATCGGTGCCTTCCTGCAAACAGAGCAGGCGGAAGCTGACAAACGTATTGCGCAGGCAAAAGCCGAAGAGCGGCGTGCGATGGCTGTAGCACAAGAACAGGAAATGAAGGCACGTGTCGTAGAAATGAGAGCACGCGTGGTGGAATCCGAATCCGAAGTGCCTCTGGCAATGGCTGAAGCGCTACGTAGCGGTAAACTTGGCGTCATGGACTATATGAATTTAAAAAATATTGAGGCAGATACGCAAATGCGTAGTTCCTTAGGCAAACCGAATGAGAACTCGGGAAATGATAACAAAAGCCGGGATTAACTAACGGGACGTAGCCTATGAATTAGGCAGTTAGGCGGTGAGTGATGAACTTTATCAGCTGGATCTTTGACCATTTGTATATCTTGATCGTGATTGGCTTTGCGCTGGTGTCCTTCTTGGGGAAAAGCATTCAAGGCGGAGATCGGAAATCTCCCCGGCGGCAAGGTATGCCTACTTTTGGTGGTGATCATGGTTCGCGCGGGTCCTCGACCTCGCCCAGACCTTTCACAACGGAACCTGAGCAAGAGCGACGTCAGCAAGATGTTACTGGAGAATTGCAACGTCAATTTCCTAATGAGCGACGTGCGGTGATCGAAGCTCGTCGTATAGAAGAAGTAGGAGACGGGCTGGAAAAGGCAGAACGGATGGACCAGGATTCATTAGATAACGGTACGACTTTAGAGGATCGAATTCGTATTATGGAAGAAGAGCGAAGGATGGTTTTAGCCCGTCTCGATCGTATATCCAATGCGAGAGATTCGGAGGAAATTACAGATGGGCTAGAGCAAACTTCGCAAGAGAGTGGTACAGTGAATGCAGCTGACCTACGCAGAGGTGTAATTTGGGCAGAGATATTAGGGCCTCCGCGTTCCAAGCGTTACATGGATGGAGGAAGACGCTAAAATAATCGTAGATCCGTCACGGCTTTGGCTGTGGCGGATCTTTTTTTACGATGTTTTTAGCGATACATAAACATGCTGGAATAAAAAAAGACTTAACGGCAAATGCTCTAATTACCTGACAGCGAATGTGAAGATCTCATATATGCTACATTTTTCTCACATTTACTGTCATCTAAAAAGACGGCATTTTGTCTAGTTTGGGATCTGATTTGTGAAAATATATTCGTGAAAAATGATCAAATGTAACAATGTGAACGAAGCTTTCCAAAAGTCGTTTTCATTTTTTCTTTTTTATATATAATGTTCACAACGATAGAACTTATGAAAATTTACCCCATATTTAGCTAAAATTTGATTTATATCGAGGTGATATTACAGGGTTATACAAAAAAAGTAAAAATTTATGTTTAGGAGGATGGGATGGATGGGGAATTTCTTGTTCAGAAAGAAGAATATTGATCAGCTGATCGCCGCTACACGGGGAGAAAAGGCACTTAAAAGGGAATTGGGTGCGTTCGATTTAACAATGCTTGGGATTGGAGCCATTATTGGAACGGGGATTTTTGTTTTGACAGGTACGGGAGCAGTTACGGCTGGACCGGGCTTGGTATTGTCTTTTGTGATCGCGGGGCTCGCTTGTTTATTCGCCGCACTGGCTTATGCCGAGTTTGCTTCCACTGTTCCAGTATCCGGTTCTGTTTACACTTTTACATATGCTACGATGGGAGAGCTATTGGCTTTTATAATCGGATGGGATTTAATTTTGGAATATATGTTGGCCGCCAGCGCTGTTTCTGCAGGTTGGTCGGGTTATTTTGTATCCTTTTTGAAAGGAATTGGTCTTCATATCCCGATTGAATTCACTGCTGCGCCAGGAGCTTTAAAAGACCAAACTACTTATTTTAATCTTCCAGCTTTTTTAATTTTGATGGCTATCACGTTCTTGCTTTATTTTGGGATAAAAGAATCCAAACGAATTAACAATATCATGGTTATTGTTAAAATTGTTGTCGTTTTATTGTTTATCATTGTGGCTATTAAATATGTAAAGCCAGACAACTGGACACCGTTTATGCCATTTGGGTTCAGTGGGGTGTTTGGAGCCGCAGCCCTTGTGTTTTTTGCTTTCATTGGCTTTGATGCCGTTTCATCAGCCGCTGAAGAAACCAAAAATCCAGCTCGTGATTTACCGCGTGGCATTATTTTCTCACTTGCTATTTGTACGCTTTTGTACGTGATTGTTAGCGCGATTATGACAGGTATTGTGCCGTATATGCAATTTGAAGGTATCTCCCATCCTGTGTCATTGGTTTTGCAGGTTGCCGGTCAGAACTGGGTGGCGGGTATTGTGGATATCGGAGCCATCTTGGGGATGACAACGGTCATGCTGGTAATGCTATATGGTCAAACCCGTATTATGTTTGCGATGTCACGTGACGGCTTAGTTCCTAAAGTATTGTCGAAGGTTCATTCCAAATATAAAACGCCCTATATTAACACCTTGTTTTTTGGTACTTTATCTGCATTAATGGGTGGGTTGATCCCGCTGGATGAGTTAGCAAGCTTGGTGAACATTGGAACCTTATCGGCATTTATTCTGATTTCGGTCGCTGTCATAGTGATGAGAAAAACACAACCCGATTTGCCAAGAGCTTTCCGATGTCCTGGGGTTCCATTTATTCCAATTCTGGCTATCATTTCATGTGGGGTGCTTATTCTTAATCTGAATGGTCAAACGTTTATTCGTTTTATCATTTGGCTTGTTATTGGTATTGCCGTTTACTTTTTATACTCCAGAAAAAACTCGCTTTTGAATCAGGATTCCGAAAACTAACCATTTCATACTGTGAAATTAAAAAGACAACCTTGTTTTGATATGAAAACGAGGTTGTCTTTTTTTATGTGAATTTTAGAAAGTACGGTCTTTTTCCTCTTTAATATTGCAGTTGCTACGAATTGTAAGTTTAGCCTCATAAATGCGATGACTGGATCATAAAATGTACAGTACAGATATCTGTGACGCTGGTACAACAGCATCCAGTGATGATCGAGATATAGGATGAAACCGAATGGTAATAACAAGCGATTAAAAAAGCAGCATAGCTGCCATCAAAATAATTATTTGCCGTTGGATAACAGTTATTTTGATGACAGGAAAGGAGATTTCGCCGTATGAGCCGGATGAGCCGCAAACTGCGAAAGTGGGCCAGCGAGACGTTGGAGCTTCCGCAGGACATTCTATTTGACCTGCCGCGGTTAACCCTCATCGGCAGCCGCCAGCTTTATGTAGAGAATCACCGGGGTGTGGTGGATTTCACGCCAGACCAGCTCGTACTTGCACTTGCGCAAGGCAGACTAAGAGTGTCAGGCCATGATCTAATCATTACGTCTATCCTGCCAGACCAGGTAAGTGTAGAGGGACATATTACGGATATTCAAATGGAAGGAACGGAGGAAGGCTCGTGAAACATCCCGCTTTAGCAAAGCTGCGTGGCACGGTTACCCTAGCTGTCGAGGGCGAAAGTGTGGAAGCTTTCATTAATTTACTCACTGATCATCATATACCTGTTTGGAACGTGCGGCCAATAGGTACTAGACATGCAGAAATGAACCTTCTGCTGCCGCACGTCTTCCTGCTGCGTCCGCTTTTGAGAAGGACAGGCTGCAAAATGCATGTTCTCAAGCGTCAAGGACTTCCCTTCACTGCAGTACGACTCGCCAAACGTAAATTTTTTCTCGCAGGACTGGCCTTGTTCTGGATAGGCCTCCTGCTGATGTCATCGCTCATCTGGGACATTGAAGTGAAGGGGAATGATAAGCTCCCAACGGAATCTATTCTGAAAGCAGCCCGACAGGAGGGGCTTTATCCGTTTCAATGGAGCTTTCGTCTTTCCAGCCAGGACAAGCTTTCACGCGCACTCATGCAGAAGCTTCCAGAGGCATCCTGGATCGGTGTGGAAAGGCAGGGGACCTTAGTGACAATTCAGGTTGTTGAAGCTTCACAGCCTACTCCCCCGTCGCTCTACAGTCCACGTCATCTTATCAGCAAGGCGGACGCGGTGGTCACTGAAATTTTTGCCGAGCAGGGCCGTCCTGTTGTGCATAAAAATACGCGGGTCAAAAAAGGAGCTATTCTCATTTCAGGAACGCTTGGAGATGAGGAGAATCAGCAACAGGTCGTAGCCAAAGGAGAGATTAAGGGGCTTGTGTGGCATGAATATGAAATTAGTAGTCCCATGGTACGACGCAGCAGCACATATACAGGTAATAGTCACGATCGCTTGTATCTGGTGCTAGGCAACCGTGCGATACAATTGTGGGGCTATGGAAAAATACCTTATTCTACACATAAAACAACCGTTGAGCATGATCCGCTAACATGGCGTTCTTACAAACTTCCGATGGGTTGGATGAATGAAAGTGTGAGGGAGACAAAGATACAAGAGCAGAAGTTAACGGAAACAGAAGCCAAAATGTCAGGAATAGAAGGCGCACGCGCAGATATTTTAGCTAAATACGGCAAAGGAACGAAAATAATGAGCCAAAAAATTTTGCATGAGAAGAGAGAGAATGGTAAAGTTTATATGAAAGTACTTTTTGAAGTGGAACAGGATATTGCGGAAGAACTTCCATTAGTTCATAACCAAGGAGAATGAGGCTATTTGGCAGAACAACAACGCAGCATACAAATTGCATTGAACAGTGCGGGAGAAGGTCAGGCGTTATTCGGCCCGCAGGATTCCTTTTTAAAATTGATCGAAGCAGCTATTCCAGCAAAAATAGCATCTCGTGAGGCAGAAATTAATGTTTTTGGTGATGCTCACGAAGTAGAAGTGCTCGAACAATTGTTCGATGTTTTGCTCCAGTTAATTCGTAATGGGTATATACTGACCGAAAGGGATGTCCATTATGCGATTGAGCTGGCAAAAGATCTGCGCGCTGATCAGTTACTTGATTTGTTCAAGGGAGAAATTACGACGACGTTTCGGGGCAAACCGATTCGTGTCAAAACGATTGGACAGAAGCACTATGTAACCACGATTAAGAAACGCGATATTGTATTTGGGATTGGCCCGGCGGGTACTGGTAAAACCTATCTGGCTGTAGTGCTGGCCGTAGCTGCCCTGAAGGAAGGTTCAGTCAAGCGTATTGTACTGACTCGTCCTGCGGTGGAAGCTGGTGAGAACTTGGGCTTTTTGCCTGGGGATTTACAGGAAAAGGTTGATCCATATTTACGCCCGCTGTATGATGCCCTATACGATGTGATGGGGCCAGAACAGACGGCGAAAGCGCTGGAGCGCGGGTTGATAGAAATTGCGCCACTGGCTTATATGCGGGGTCGTACGCTGGATGACTCATTTATTATTTTGGATGAAGCCCAAAACACTACACCGGAGCAAATGAAAATGTTTTTGACTCGACTTGGCTTTGGTTCCAAAATGGTTATTACCGGCGATGTTACGCAAATTGATTTACCTCGTGGCAAAAAATCCGGTCTGATTGAAGCGAATGCGATTTTAAAAGGGATTGACGAAATAGGCTTTGTCCAGTTTGCGGAAGAGGATGTTGTTCGTCATTCCCTGGTTCAAAAAATCATCGTCGCTTATGACCGTGTTGCTGAAAATCAAGCATAAGCCCTTAAGCACGAGTATAGTGTGTATGATCAGAAAACGAATACAATGAGCAGCATAGCTGCCTTGAAAAAGATGATGGAGAGGGATTGTTTTAGATGACCTCGAAGGAATTATCTAAAGGAAAAACGTTCCAGCATAGAATGAATGGATGGAAGTATAGCGTGGCGACACGCTATCTTCTGTTTTTATTTTTGGTGGTTCTTTTTTATGTGGGTTTTGCATCCAAGCTGCTTCCCGAACGCTATGACATCCGGGTGAATCAACCGAGTGAAAAGGAAATTGTCGCTCCAATGCAGCTTCCTAACAGTAAGGCGACTTTGAAGGCCCAAGAGGAATCTGCTGAGCGCGTGCATCCTATGTATACCATTGTACCGATCCGCAACGATAACCTGATTACCGGTATTTTGGATCGAATTGAACGGCTAAATCAGGATGATCAGGTCTCCAGAGCGGACAAGATTTCGATTTATAAGGATGAGATTCCTCAACGTGCACGGGAATTTGTGCAAAATTTTGTGAACAACAGCCGTAATGCGGATGCCTATCCAGATAAGTTGCTGGATGAGGTACTGGAAAAAACGAAAGAGCAAACGTACCGAATCCCAGAGGAGACATACATCAAAATTCCGCGACTTACATCTGAGGATATTGCCGAAATGCGGCCCGTAGCCCGTGAGATTGTGACAGGGTTGATGAATGATCAAATTACGGATGCCCAGACTGCCCGAGCCAAGGTAGCTGAGCGCGTGAGTACAAGCTCGCTTACCAAACGTACCTCCCGGGAGGTTGTTCAGGAACTTGCACGGCTTGTGATTACAGCCAACAAGTTTTATGATGATACAGCTACGAAGGACGCTAAAGTACAGGCTCGTGAAGATACACCGACAGTTTACATTAAACAGGGTGAAGTGCTCGTTAAAAAGGGTGAGATTATTACCCAGGAAATCTATACACTGCTTGATGAGAACGAGCTGCTCAAGGATAAAATCAACTATTGGCCACAATTCGGCCTGCTGATGTTGTCCATGATGCTGGCATTGGGTCTGTTTATGTATATTCGTCAATTTCAATCACGAACACGAAACTTCAAGTATAATAATGCACAGTTGCTCATGCTGGTGTTAATCTTTGTGATTACAGTGGGGGCGATGCTGTTAATTTCTATACTGCAGACTAGTGAACGATCCTATCTCGGCTATCTGGCGCCTATCGCGCTTGGAGCTATGCTTGTAACGCTGTTGCTTGACATGTCGCTGGCATTCGTATGTGCCGTTATATTCAGTATATTGGCAAGTGTTATTTTGAATGTCCGTCAGGGACAGATTTTTGATTTTAATTTTGGATTTTTTGCCCTTGTGGTCTGTCTGGCGTCGATTTTTTCCACCCACCGGGCCAGCCAGCGTTCAACGCTGTTCAAGGGAGCTATCATGGTATGCCTGTTCGGGGCTCTGGCTGTTTTTTCTCTGGCTCTGATTGACCAAGGGAACTGGACTCAAACAACGACACTCTATGGGGTAGCCTTTGCCTTTGCAGGCGGTCTGGTTACAGCGATCCTTGTTATAGGGCTAATGCCGTTTTTTGAATCCACCTTTGGCATCTTGTCTGCACTGAAGCTTGTTGAATTGTCTAATCCCAATCACCCATTGCTCCGCAAGCTGCTTACCGAGACTCCTGGCACATATCATCATAGCGTAATGGTAGGTAATCTGTCGGAGGCTGCAGCGGAGGCTATAGGAGCAAATGGGTTGTTGTGCCGGGTTGGTTCGTATTATCATGATATTGGTAAAACCAAAAGGCCTTCGTACTTCATTGAAAATCAAAATGGGATGGAAAATCCGCATGATACAATAGAGCCCA
Organism: Paenibacillus polymyxa M1; assembly: GCF_000237325.1. Lineage (NCBI taxonomy): Bacteria > Bacillati > Bacillota > Bacilli > Caryophanales > Paenibacillaceae > Paenibacillus > Paenibacillus polymyxa. The sequence continues at coordinate 3,945,923 of NC_017542.1, read as the reverse complement.
AGCTGAGTAAATCCATCATTATAGCCCATGCTCGTGACGGTGTGGAAATGCAATTGGATTACAAGCTACCCAAGCCGATTCGTGATATAGCCGAACAACACCACGGAACGACATTCCTGCACTATTTTTACCACAAGGCATTGCGTGAGGCGGAAGAGCGGGGAGTGGAGCCTGACTTCACGGAGGATGATTTCCGTTATCCGGGACCGAAGGCTCAGTCGAAAGAGGCTGCTGTAGTAGGAATTGCTGATAGCGTGGAAGCAGCAGTTCGTTCCTTGCGAAAACCTACGGTGGAGCAGGTAGAATCTATGATTGAAAAAATTATTAAGAGCCGTCTTGATGATCACCAGTTTAACGACTGTGAGCTGACCATGAGGGAGCTTGATATCGTGGCCCAAACTCTCAAGGAAACAGTAATGGGGATTTTTCATTCCCGTATTGAATATCCAGAGGAAAGACCTAAGCCCGAAAGTGGAAAAGCTTAGTATTACTTGTGCATGAAGCACAGCTAAAGCATTAGAATTAAAAGGAGCGGTTGGCATGGGCCTTCAATTAGCTTGGAATAATGAACAAAACGATATGGTAATTAACGAATCGTTGATCACGCTGCTGAACACCTTATTAGAGCAGGCTGGCAAAGCGGAAGGGGTTACAGACGGTGAGGTTGCCCTTACTTTCGTGAATGATGATCAAATTCATGAGTTGAACAGGGATTATCGCGGTATTGATCGTCCCACTGATGTGTTGTCTTTTGCTATGAAGGAAACACTGGATGAAGAGCTTGAAATTATCTACGAACCGACGGAAGATAATCCATTAAATGATGTACCGGATGTTCTGGGGGATATTATTATCTCTGTACAGACAGCGCAAGCTCAAAGCGAAGAATATGGACATTCAATTGAGCGTGAAATCGGGTTTTTGTTTGTTCACGGTTTTCTGCATCTGTTAGGTTATGATCATCAGGACGATGCAAGTGAGGCTGAAATGATGGGTAAGCAGGAAGCTGTGCTGGCTCAAGTGGGGTTGACACGGTAATGAGACGTCAGCCTTGGAGAATGACCTTTCGCTATGCCGCAGAAGGCGTGATATACGCCCTGCGTACGCAAGTAAATATGCGGATACATGTGGTTGTGGCGCTTCTTGTCATTGTAGCGGGTCTAACTCTGCGCATCTCCCGGCTCGACTGGTTATTCGTGTGCTTGGCCATTGCCATAGTCATTGTAGCCGAACTGATCAACACCGCTGTTGAAGCAGCGGTGGATCTAATCTCACCTGATATTCATCCGCTGGCCAAAGCGGCTAAAGACACCGCCGCCGGAGCCGTGCTCCTGGCAGCGGTTTTTGCTGTAATTATTGGCATATTTGTATTTTATAGACCCTTGTTGACGTTAATGAGTCAGCTGCTTTAATGAAAAAATAAAAATTAGGTGCTTAATCGCGCTGGAGGAAATAAAATGGCTAAGAAACACTTTAAATCTGGCTTTGTCGCAATTGTTGGCAGACCCAATGTCGGAAAATCAACATTGATGAACCATGTCATTGGGCAGAAGATTGCCATCATGTCAGACAAGCCCCAAACGACACGGAATAAAATTCACGGCGTATATACCACAGAGGACACACAAATTGTATTTTTGGATACACCGGGGATTCACAAGCGCCAGTCAAAACTGGGCGATTATATGAATCAGACCGCTTTTAATTCGTTGGGTGAAGTAGAGGCGGTACTTTTTCTTATTGATGCTGCTGAAGGTTTAGGCGGAGGCGACCGTTTTATTGCGGAACAGCTTAAACAAGTAAAAACACCAGTTATATTGGTATTGAATAAAATTGACCGTATCGAGCCGGAAGCGTTGTTGCCCCTGATTGAGCAGTATCGCAAGCTGTATGACTTTGCGGAAATTGTACCGATCTCGGCCAAAATGGGCAATAATGTAAACACCCTATTGGATCAGGTTCAAAAATACTTGCCAGAAGGTCCGCAATATTACCCTGATGACCAAATTACCGACCATCCAGAGCAGTTTGTCATTGCTGAGCTGGTACGGGAAAAGATTTTGCACATGACACGTGAGGAAGTACCCCATTCTATTGCGGTTATGATTGAAGACATGAAAGTGCAGGAGAATGGTGTAGTGCATATTATGGCGGTTATTTTTGTAGAGCGTGATTCCCAGAAGGGAATCATTATCGGCAAACAGGGAGCCATGCTCAAAGAGGTAGGTAAACAAGCCCGTCAAGATATCCAAAACTTGCTAGGCTCCAAAATTTTCCTGGAACTTTGGGTTAAGGTCAAAAAAGACTGGCGTAACCAGGAACGTGTCCTTCGTGACTTGGGCTTCCATCGCGACGCCTAAAAGTAGATATCATATCTACGATCACTTTGGTTGTCAAAGGATTATACAGACTAAAATTGATATTAATCAATATGCATAGTTGTTGTAGGCATCATAAAAAAGCCGTCCGACTCTACCACTGACGTATAAATTAAATCTTTCGGTCATTCCAAGCGCCGCTCTTGTGCGGCGCTTAACTTCTCGCTATACCTACCCTTTTCTTCCAGTGATGAAATAAGGAGTGCTTTTAAAAGAGTTATTATAACTGCGTACACGTTGTAGCGGAGCGAAGGATTTGAATCTGAAGAAGCGTCAGCGTTCGCCTTTACCCCTGAATTTACTCCTTTTCTCATAGGATAAAATAAATTCAGGGGTAACAGCGATCGTAAGATCAAATCATTTGCAAAGCGGTGTCCAGACCGTACACAGTAGCCTTTTTCAACGTAATCCATTTATTTCATCACATACTTCCCCTCTATTCGCATCATCCTATTTTTGAGATGCAGACGCCATTTCCTAAGAAAGGATGAATACGATTGCGAGATTTTTCGTGGAAGTATTTTGCGATGACTGGAGATGTCGGTGCGTATCTGTTATACAGGGAGAGCGCCGTGACAAGGGAGCAAGACACGGATGAAGGAGAGTCGGACGAGCATGAAGAAGCCCGTGAATAATACGAACCACTGGCTTCTTCGCGAATGTTTGGGGGAAGAAGCATGCTTTACAGGATGGAAGGAATCGTCATCCGCAGCATGGATTACGGTGAGGGGAACAAAATTATTACGCTTTGCACCGAAAGCGGAGGCAAAGTAGGTGTGCTAGTCAGAGGCGCGAAAAAATCCAAAAGCCGTCATGCCGCTTTAACGCAGCCGTTTACGTACGGTGAATTTGTTTTTTTTCGCAACACTGGCTTAGGCACGTTGAATGCCGGTGAAATTATCCAATCCCACCATACACTGCGCGAGGATATTACAAAGGCTGCTTACGCTTCCTATGCTTGTGAATTGCTCGATCGGGTGTTACAGGATGAGGAAACAGGTGCATTTTGGTTTAAGCAGCTTAAAGCCTGCTTGGAGGCACTGGAGAGTGGCAAAGATCCGCTGATCGTCATGAGTATTTATGAATTTAAAATATTACAGGCGGCCGGATATGCACCTCAGCTTGATGCTTGTATTTCAAGCGGTCAACAATGTGCTGATGAGGATATGTTTATCAGTCCGAGGTTAGGTGGGGTTTTGTGTCGGGGTTACAAGCATTTTGATCCGGCTGCGTTAAGTGTTGCTCCGCGTACATTGAAGTTGCTGCGCTTGTTCGCCCAAATAGATTTGAATCGACTCGGCAATATCGACGTGAAGGACTCCACCAAGCTGGAGATCAAACATGTCATGCGTCAGTTCATGGATATGCAGTTGGAGGTCAAGCTGAAATCCCGTAATTTCCTGGATCAGCTTGACAAGTACGACATGTGAAATGTGGTGTTCTCTTGACTGTATCACTGAAAACGTGTAATATCCTACTATATATCTCCTTTGGGAGCAGATGCATTGAACGAGAAAGTAACGAGACGTATTCTCTGTAGTTAGCGAGTTGGGGATGGTGTAAGCCCGGCGGGAATTGTTCGTGAACATGGCACTCGGGAGCGTCTGAATGGACACGGAAAAGAGGATTACGATCTGACTGGTGATGTATGGTCGCAATCAAGTAGGGTGGAACCGCGGGAGTTAGCTCTCGTCCCTACGTCTGTACAGGCGTAGAGGCGGGGGCTTTTTGCTGTCTCTAGCAAGGCTTATGGAATAAATTAGCCCTGTACATATGAGTTTAAGGATTAGAAATCACCAACATTTTAGGGAATTGGAAAGGAAGCGTGTGCCCATGAATTTTCAGCAGATGATTTTAACGCTGCAACAATTTTGGTCTGAACACAACTGTATTATTGTACAGCCTTATGATACGGAAAAAGGGGCAGGCACGATGAACCCGATGACGTATTTACGTTCAATTGGACCTGAGCCGTGGAACGTAGCTTACGTTGAGCCTTCTCGCCGTCCGTCTGACGGACGTTATGGTGAGAACCCGAATCGCCTGTATCAGCATCATCAGTTTCAAGTGGTTTTGAAGCCTTCACCTGATAACATTCAGGAGTTGTATCTGGAGAGTTTGAGCCGTTTGGGCATTAACCCACTGGAGCATGATATTCGTTTTGTTGAAGACAACTGGGAAGCTCCGACGCTGGGAGCCTGGGGATTAGGTTGGGAAGTATGGCTGGACGGTATGGAAATTACCCAATTCACGTACTTCCAGCAAGTGGGCGGTATTGATGCCAGTCCGGTTGCGGTTGAAATTACGTACGGTATGGAGCGTCTTGCTTCCTACATCCAGGACAAAGAAAATGTGTTTGATTTGGAATGGGTTAATGGAATCTCGTACGGTGATGTTTTCCACCAACCAGAATTTGAGCATTCCAAATATACGTTCGAAGTATCTGATGTCAAAATGCTATTTACTCTTTTTAACATGTATGAAGAAGAGGCGAATAAAGCGATGGCGCAGCATCTTGTATTTCCAGCCTATGATTATGTGCTGAAATGCTCTCACACGTTCAACTTGCTGGACGCTCGCGGAGCCATCAGTGTAACGGAACGGACAGGTTTTATTATACGAGTGCGTAATTTGGCGCGCCAGGTCGCTGCGACCTATCTGGAGGAGCGCGAGAAGCTGGGCTTCCCGCTGTTGAAGAAAGGAGGTGCGGCAAATGTCTAAGGATCTATTGTTTGAGATCGGGCTGGAAGAAGTGCCTGCACGTTTTATCCCAAATGCGATTCAGCAGTTGAAGGAACGTATGACGGCGTGGCTGGACAGCTCGCGTATTGCTTACAGTGCTGTAGAGGCTTATGCTACACCTCGTCGTTTGGCGGTACTTGTTAAGGAAGTAGCGGAGAAGCAGGAAGATATTAACGAAGAAGTTAAAGGACCTTCCCGCAAAATCGCACTTGATGAAGCCGGTAACTGGAGTAAGGCTGCTCTAGGCTTTGCCCGTAGCCAAGGTGTTGATCCTGAACAGTTCACGTTCAAAGAACTTGGAGGCGTGGAATATATTTACGCGACCAAGAGCAGCATAGGTGTACCAACGGCAGATGTGCTGTCCGAAGGTTTACTACACATTTTACATGCCATGACATTCCCTAAATTTATGCGCTGGGCAAGTTATGACTTTAAATTTGTTCGTCCAATCCGCTGGTTGGTAGCCTTGTTTGGTAGCGATATTGTTAATTTGGAGATTGCTGGCGTACAGTCAGGGAATGTGACAAGAGGACATCGCTTCCTTGGACAGGAGGCTGTTGTAGAAAGTCCAGCGGACTATGTCGAAGTACTTCGCAAGCAGCATGTCATTGTGGACATTGAGGAACGTCAGTCGCTTATTGTGAAGCAGATTGAAGCACTTGCAGCCGAAAAAGATTGGACGATTGCGGTCAAGGATGATTTGCTGGAAGAAGTACTGTATTTGGTGGAAACTCCAACAGTACTATTCGGTGGCTTTGACCCTGCGTTCTTGAACATTCCGAAGGATGTACTGATTACTTCCATGCGTGAACACCAACGCTATTTCCCAGTGCTGGATCGCACAGGAAAGCTGCTGCCATACTTTGTTACGGTACGTAATGGTGGCAGTCAATCGCTGGAAGTCATTGCAAAAGGAAACGAAAAAGTATTGCGGGCGCGGTTGTCTGATGCCAAATTCTTCTATGAAGAAGATCAGAAGCTGGAAATTAAGGATGCACTCTCCAAGCTGGAAAGTATCGTTTTCCACGAAGAGCTGGGAACAGTTGGAGACAAAGTGCGTCGAATTCGCCGCATTGCCGATGCTCTGGCAGAGAAGCTACGTGTTTCCCCAGATACACAGGAATCGGTTAGCCGAGCAGCAGATATTTGTAAATTTGACCTTGTAACACAAATGGTCTATGAGTTTCCGGAATTGCAAGGGGTTATGGGCGAGGATTATGCCCGTAAGGCTGGAGAGAAGGAAGAAGTGGCGAGAGCGGTGTTTGAGCATTACCAGCCGCGATTCGCAGGAGAAACGGTTCCTTCAACGAACGCTGGAGCGATTGTAAGTATCGCTGACAAGATAGATACCATTACAGGCTGCTTCTCCATCGGTATTATTCCGACAGGTTCACAGGACCCTTACGCGCTTCGTCGCCAGGCAGCAGGTATCGTGCAAATCCTGTTGGATCGTAAGCTTTCGGCTACGTTGTCTGATGTGTTCAATATCGCGCTTGATGTGCACAGCAACTTTGGAAATATGAAACGCTCCGCAGATGAAATACGTAAAGAATTACATGAGTTTTTCGGATTACGCGTGAAGAAACTATTGTCCGAGACACTTCGTTATGACGTTGTAGATGCTGTGCTTTCAGCTGGATATGACGATGTTGCTTCTGTGGTTAACCGCGGAGCTGCATTAATGACTGCTGTACTAACGGGTGATGTCTTCAAGGCAACAGTGGAGTCTTTTAATCGCGTAGGTAATTTGGCTGCTAAAGCAGTTCACAAGTCAGTGAATACGGGTGAATTTACGGAACAGGGCGAGAAAAACCTATACGAAGCATGGTATGGCGCCTATGAGTCTTATTGTACAGCCTTACAGGAAGGTGATGCGACACAAGCATTGGCGCTTGCTTCATCCATTACTCCTGCGGTGACGGCGTTCTTTGATTCCGTTATGGTTATGGCTGAGGATGATGCTGTACGTAATAATCGTTTGGCATTGCTGGCTGCTATTGACTCAGAATTGAAGCGTTTTGCTGATTTTTCCAAGCTTGTAGTTTAAACGTCGGTTGTGGTAGTATGAACAACTTGAAAAAATGGGTATAAATATACGGAACGGTGTAAGAGTGATCTTGCAGCCGTTCCGTATTTTACTCGAATGCGGATACGAGATGGGGGATGCTCATGGGAGGGTCCGGAAATTTCCCGGATGTACGGATCGTTGTTGACGGGGACGCTTGTCCTGTTAAAAGTGAAATTGCAGAGACAGCTTCCCGTTTTCATATTGACGTTATTATGGTATCTTCGTATGATCATCTCATTCAGGGCAGCAAAGGCGTAAGCGTTGTTAAAGTAGACCGAAGCGACCAGAGTGCCGATCTCTATATTGCCAATCATATCCGCCGCGGAGATATTGTAACAACCAACGATTATGGTCTTGCTGCACTCGCCTTGGCAAAAGGTTGTGAAGTGATGTCTTTTCGCGGAACGATGTATCGAAACGATTCGATAGACTTCATGCTGGACCGACGCCACACTTCTGCCAAAGAACGGAAAAAAGGACGTTATGGAAAAGGTCCTAAACCGTTTACATTAGAGGATCGTGAAGTTTTTCAACATAAACTGACAAAACTTTTACTTCGCTTGCAGGAGAATGAGTAACGGTATCGAATTATATTTACGTGCTAAAGAGATGAAGGTGGTTAATATGAGTGCCGGACAAGGTAACATACCGGACGATATCATCGAGTCAGTTTTACAACATCATGATATTGTAGATACGGTAAGCAAGTACGTGCATTTGACCAAGCAGGGGAAATATATGAAAGGCCTCTGTCCTTTTCATTCCGAAAAAACCCCTTCATTCACCGTGACACCGGATCGTCAGATTTTTTACTGCTACGGCTGCGGCGCGGGAGGCAATGCCATCAAGTTTATGATGGAAATCGAAGGACTATCCTTTCCCGAAGCTGTCAGGACAATGGCAGAAGAAAGTCATATTCCGCTCGGCGAATGGCAGGGACGTGATTCATCGCATCAGCATCCTGAGTTGGACAGGCTGTTGCAAGCGTATGAACTAACTTCTAAGATGTACCATTTTTTGCTTAAAAATACGGAGCACGGCAAACCAGCCATGGAATATTTGCGTTCACGGGGATTCAGTGACAAGATCATTGACCAATTCCAAATTGGCTATGCACCCAACCGATGGGATACGATCGTTCAGTTTCTAGAGAAGCGTTCTTTTGATCCTGTCGAGATGGAAAAGGGAGGACTCATTTCTCCCCGACATGAGGGTGATGGATATGTAGATCGATTCAGAGATCGTATCATGTTTCCCATTTGGAATCGAAACGGAAAAGTGATTGCCTTTGCAGGCCGTATACTTGGCGAGGGGCAGCCGAAGTATTTGAACTCGCCGGAGACCAAGCTATTTAACAAAAGCCGAACGCTGTACAATCTCCATCATGCTAAGACCTCAATTCGCAAGCTTCGTCAAAGTGTTCTTTTTGAAGGCTATGGCGATGTCATCTCGGCATGGGAAGCTGGCGTACAAAATGGAGTGGCTGCCATGGGGACTGCTCTAACGGAGCATCATGCTACGATGTTAAAGGGACTGTGCGACGAGGTTATTATTTGTTATGATGGTGACCGGGCAGGACAAGCGGCAGCGCTTAAAAATTTTCCGCTGTTGGAAAATGCGGGACTTCACGTAAAAGTAGCGTTGGTCAGCGATGGTATGGACCCGGATGATTTTATCCGGCAATACGGCGCTGAACGTTTCCAGCGCCAAATTATCGAAAGTGCTGTTTCAACGGTGAAATTTAAGCTTATATATCTGAAAAAAAACCATATACTGCAAGAGGAAGAAGGAAGAATTGCGTATTCCCGCGAAGCATTAAATGTCATTGCACCTCTGTCATCCCCGACTGAGCGGGAAGTGTATCTGCGCGAAGTATCTGCCGAAGTCAAGGTGGATTTTGAAACCTTAAAGCAGGAATGCAATTTACTCCGTCAATCCCTGCAAAAAAAACAGAACTTTGGGGATAATAACGAAAATGGGTGGAATAATGGTAGGCATAAAAAAGGGCAGGTCTCTACGCCCAATCTGTTGCCGGCTTACCATGTGGCTGAACGCAGGCTGCTTCACTGGATGATGCAGGATTTAGAAGCTGCAGAGTATGTAGAAAAGCATCTGGGGGACGCCTTTAATATTGAGGATCATGCAGCAATTGCTGCTTATCTATATGCCTATTACGCGCAAGGGAAGTTACCGGATACAAGCCGTTTTATTTCATCTTTGCAAGACGACCGACTGGAGAAGAACGTAAGTTCGATCATGATGATGGATGCTCCAGGCGTATGGGCACCGCACATTTTGGATGATTATATTCGTCAAGTGCGAAAATTTCCATTGCAGGAGCAACTGGATTTGAAGAGGGAAGAAATGAGAACCGCTGAGCGCTCAGGTGATTTTTTGCGTGCAGCACAAATTGCAAGCGAGATTATAGCCCTAGAGAGACAATGAACACACAGAGGTCGGATGTTTCTAGGAGGAGGGAGTCGAAAGATGGCGAATGATCAGCATACTGAACTGGAGACGGAATTAACACTGGATCAGGTTAAAGATCAACTGATTGAGTTGGGTAAAAAAAGTTCCTCTCTGAACTACAAAGATATCATGGAAAAACTGTCGCCGTTTGATCAGGACCCCGAGCAAATGGATGAGTTTTATGAGCAGCTGGGTGACTTGGGGATTGAGGTTGTGAATGATAACGACGAAGAAGTTACCAGATTGCGTCAAAATGACGACCCGGAAAACAATGACGGGGATGATTTTAATTTCGATGACGATCTGAGCCTGCCTCCCGGTATTAAAATTAATGACCCGGTCCGGATGTACTTGAAGGAAATTGGTCGTGTACCGCTGCTTTCTGCTGATGATGAGGTGGAGCTTGCCAAACGGATCAATAACGGCGATGAAGAAGCTAAGCGTCGGTTGGCTGAAGCAAACTTGCGTCTGGTTGTAAGTATTGCCAAACGTTATGTTGGTCGCGGCATGCTTTTCCTGGATCTAATTCAAGAAGGTAATATGGGTTTGATTAAGGCAGTAGAAAAATTTGATTACGAAAAAGGCTTTAAATTCAGTACGTACGCAACCTGGTGGATTCGTCAGGCGATTACGCGCGCAATTGCCGATCAGGCGAGAACGATCCGTATTCCAGTGCATATGGTGGAAACGATCAACAAGCTGATTCGCGTATCGCGTCAACTGTTGCAAGAGCTAGGGCGTGAACCTACGCCGGAAGAAGTGGCTGCCGAGATGGAGCTAAGCGTGGAAAAAGTACGGGAAATTATGAAAATTGCCCAAGAACCGGTTTCATTGGAAACACCAATTGGTGAAGAGGATGACTCACATCTAGGGGATTTCATTGAGGATCAGGAAGCGTTGGCGCCTGCAGATGCAGCAGCCTATGAGCTTCTGAAGGAACAACTCGAGGATGTACTGGATACGTTGACCGAACGGGAAGAGAATGTTTTGCGTCTCCGTTTTGGTTTGGACGACGGAAGAACCAGAACTCTTGAAGAAGTGGGTAAAGTGTTCGGTGTTACACGTGAACGTATTCGTCAGATTGAGGCCAAAGCGCTGCGTAAGTTGCGCCATCCAAGCCGCAGTAAGCGACTGAAGGATTTCCTCGAATAGAAGCGTAACATTGCGGACCTTCTGCGGCTTGAAGCGCGCAGAAGGTCTTTTTTTATCTCATGGCAGCCTTGGTGGAGGGGAAGAAGCTTGGACCAGGAGAAAAAACGGGCAATACTGTTACATGAAATTGAGCATTGGCGGCAAAGTCGGCTGCTCCCTGAGCAATATTGCGATTTTCTGTCCAACCTGTATCGGGAAGATGAAAATCTGGCACATTGCCAGAACCGTAACAACACCGGGCTGCTTACATATCTTAGACACGGGCATGGGATCGCCTGGCTTCTTGGTTTTGTCATTATTTCCTGCATTTGTTTGATCGGTTTTTATTTTACCGCTTTTCCGTTGGCAATGCAAATATGTTCGGCAAGTGCGGTTACTGCGATTTGCTATGGGATGGCCGCGGTTTGGCGGTCTTCAGAAAAGAGTATGAGTGCAATGTTGAGTACTTTAGGCAGTGCAATTATGCTGGGTTCAGGGGTATGGATCATTCAGCTTCATCAAGGTGAAGCTAAGGGTTGGTTTTTAGTGCTGGTGGGTCTATGCGGTTTGATATGGTGTCTTGTGGGATTAACTTTGCGCATCAGCTTGCTTCATTACTGTGGTCTTGCTGGGCTGCTTTTAGTGTATGCGGTCCTTATAGGCCGCTATTGGCCTACAGCTACTTTAGCGATGCTTGAGGTATTTTGGATTTTACACGCAGTATTGTTGATTGGGTTAAGCTGGTGGGTACATCGCCGCTTTCCACGTTTCGCGTTGGTTTATTTTGCTATAGGCTTGACCCTAGTGTTTATGGCGGAAGCAGACACGATCGTCCTGCGCCATCAAGCAGCAGGGGAAGTGATTTTTTTAAGCATATTGAAGTTGGCTTTTGTTGTAGGAATTTTATTTTGGACTCGAAAAAAATGGATTACGTGGGTGACGTCATGAAACTTTCTCAGCGATTACAATATATTTTGGAACAAATTCCTGCCGGTAGCAGACTGGCTGATATTGGCTCTGATCACGGACTACTCCCTGTGGCTGCAGTGCGCTCCGGCAGAGTATCGCAAGCTGTAGCGGGTGAGGTCAACGATGGACCATTGCGTGCGGCTCAAAAGCAGGTGGCTGAAGCAGGTCTTACAGATCGCATTGCGGTTAGAAAAGGGGACGGCTTGGCTGTAATCAAGGCCAATGAGGTAGATGTTATTACGATAGCGGGTATGGGCGGAGCCTTGATCGCTTCTATTTTGGAGCAAGGAAAAGACAAGCTTGTTTCAGTGAAACAGCTTGTTTTACAGCCCAACGTGGGCGAGGATATTTTACGGCGCTGGCTAATCAAGCATCAATGGGTATTAACAAATGAACATATCATGGAAGAAGATGGTAAAATATATGAAGTTCTGACGGCAGTACCTGCTTCGGAAAGTTCACTGAAACAGGATGACCTGTATCGGCCATGGGAACTTTCTGGTAGTTCGCTGGTACTGACAGAGGATTTGCTGATACAACTTGGACCGTTATTGGTCAAAGCACCAAATGAAATCTTTTTTTCGAAATGGCAATTGGAGATTCGCAAGCTTCAGGATGTGCGGGCACAAGTGGCTCGGTCAGATCAGGAATCTGCGCAGCATAAGCAGGAGCAATTGCGCAAGCAAATTGAACAGCTGGAGGAGGTACTTGCATGTTTGCCAAAGGACAGACAGTAATTAGCTACATGGAGCAATTGGCTCCGAAATACTTGGCAGTTCCAGACGATAGAATTGGGCTTCAACTGGGTAGTCTGCAAAAGGAAATAAGAAGCATTTTAGTAGCCCTGGATGTCAATGATGAGGTTGTTGAAGAAGCGATCCGCATAAAAGCTGATCTCATTATTGCGCATCATGCGATTATATTCCGCCCACTAAAAGCTTTGAACACGGACCAGCCTGCAGGCAGATTGTATGAAAAGCTGATCAAGAATGATATTGCTGTCTACATTAGTCATACGAATCTGGATACGGCTGAGGACGGCATGAATGATTGGATGGCAGAAGCACTGGGGATTCAAAGTGAAGGTACGTTGGAGGATGTTCACACCGAGCAATTATTCAAGCTTGTCGTTTTCGTACCCAAAACACATCATCAACGTGTACTGGATGCCATACTGAATGCGGGAGCTGGACATATCGGCAACTACAGCCATTGCAGCTTTAACATTGATGGTTATGGAACTTTTGTACCGGGTGAAGGCACACAGCCGTTTTTGGGTGAGCCAGGTAAAATGGAACGTAGTGAAGAGGTTCGTATTGAGACCATTGTACCGCAGGGTGTACGCAATAAAGTTGTCCAAGCGATGCTGAAGGCTCATCCTTATGAAGAGGTGGCTTATGACCTGTACCCTATGGATTTGAAAGGCCGTACCTTTGGTTTGGGACGAGTAGGCAAGCTCAAGGAAGCCCGCACGTTACGAGAGTTTGTAGATGTTGTGAAAAAAGGTCTCAACGTTGAGCATGTACGTGTGGTGGGTGACTTGGATCGTATGATCAAAAAAGCAGCCGTGCTTGGGGGCTCTGGCAGCCGTTATGTGAATAAGTCACTTTTTAAAGGCGCTGACGTATTAGTGACGGGGGATATCGACTATCACACGGCTCACGATGCCCTGATGGCAGGCATTGCTATTATTGACCCTGGACATAACGCAGAAAAGATTATGAAGCCTAAAACCGCAGATTGGATGCGTAGACGCTTGGCCGAAGATCGATACTCAACGGAAGTATATGTATCTGAAGTGAACACTGAGCCTTTTCAATTTTTGTAAAACCTTCACATCTATGAGAAAATAAAGGAGAACTATTACATTTTTTCGTAGGGAGAGGTTGTATGCGAAAGTTGATAGCCGATTCTGTGATTCATGCCTATCCAGGGATGGTTGCAGTTGTTACTTCCCGCTATGAGGGAGTAAATAATGTCATGGCCTCAGGCTGGCATACATATATCGGATCATCACCGGGCATGTATGGCATTTCATTGAGGAAGGAAACGTATTCTTACGGACTGATTAAGAAAAGTGGAGGCTTTGGTGTTCAGTTTTTGCCTGCGCACAGATCGGAATGGATTCAGGCTGTAGGTACCTTTAGTGGTAGAGATATAGATAAATTTCAGCAGTTTGGGATTGCATATGAGGACGGAATTTCAGTGGATGTGCCTATATTGCTGGAAGCTTATCTCGCTTATGAGTGTAAAGTAGTAGATATTCATACCTATGGAGATCATGATTGGATCGTCGGTGAAATACAGCAGACCTACCGGGATGATGAACTATTCCTCGATGAGGACGTTCCTAATTTTAGTAAGCTTTCAATTCCGTTATACGTGGGAAGGTCCGCTTATTACGTGGCAGATGATTCATTACAGAGAAAGGTACATCCGTTTTATTTGAACAAGTAAAGAGAGATCTCTATAATTTACAATATTTTCAGGGTTGTATCATGCACGCGTTCCCTGTATACTATGTAATGTTGTTCGGAAAGTTTGACAGACAATCGCTGGTGGCATAAGCCACGAGAGGAAAGTCCGGGCTCCATAGGGCAGGATGCTGGATAACGTCCAGTCAGCGCGAGTTGAAGGATAGTGCCACAGAAATGGACCGCCGATGGCCGCTTGCGGCACAGGCAAGGATGGAACCGAGGTGTAAGAGACCCCGAGGAACGCTGGTGACTTCGTTCCTGGTAAACCCCATCTGGAGCAAGACCTAAAGGGACACAGCTTCTTCGCGAAGCAGCCTTAGCCCGAGGCGTGTCTAGGTTGGTCGCTGGAGCTGGATAGCAATGTTCGGCCTAGATAGATGATTGTCGCTTTTAGTGGGAGGGTAGTTCCCGTCTGTACCACGAATAGCACAGAACCCGGCTTACGGAAAACTTTCCCCACTGCAACACCTTAAAATGTATGAATTATTGTTTTGTTAATGACCTGTTTGCATGAGAAACTTTTAATCCAAATGTATTTATCACATTAAAAAGGGTGCTTCATATTCCTGTGGGAATCATGAAGCACCCTTTTTAATGTGCAGCCGGATTACGCAGTCCGCTATATCTATGGAATGAAGCCCCCAACATAGTCAATGGGGGCTTCATTGTATTTACACTCTCCTAACGCAAAAACGTGCGAGGACGAGGCATGTAGTCAGCGTAGCGTGCATTTGAAGCTGGAGATTAACGTACGCTTTTTACCACATTTTTCTCCATATACAGCTTCAGTGCCCGATCCAATCGGTCAACTGCTTTTGGAAGCAAGGCAGGATCGGTATGCGTGAAGTTGATTCGCATATGGTTGCTGCCGCTTAAGTCAGCATAGAAGACTTGTCCAGGGACAAATGCGACCCCTTCCTGAATCGCGAGTTGCAGCAACTGATCAGAACGGAAGCCTTCAGGTAAGGTAACCCACATAAACATGCCACCAAGTGCATCATTCCAAGTGATTCCTTCCCATTGACGTTCTCTCATTAACGATGTAAGACGCAACATCCGAGTGTGATACTCAGCGGACACGGTACGTATATGTCCCTCCAAATCAAAGAAGTCCAACAGCTCATTCAAAGCACGCTGGTCAATACTGCTGGAGTGCAGATCGGCAGATTGTTTGGCATTTGCGGTCTTAACGACGATGGCTTGATCGGCTACCAACCATCCAGAGCGAACACCTGGAGCGACAGTTTTAGAGAATGTAGAAGTGTACATTACATGACCATCGCCACCTAGCTGTTGATCAATAGAAAATAGGGATGGGAAGTTAAGGTTTTCATCAAATTTGAGCCGTCCGTAAGGATCGTCTTCAAAAATCAAAGTTCCGTATTTACGGCATAGCTCAACAACGCCTGTTCTGCGTTCCATACTCCATACACTTCCTGCTGGGTTGGAGAAGGTAGGGATGACATACACGAATTTTGGCTGATGCTGTTTGATCTTGGCCTCAAGATCATCTAATTGCATACCGTTAGCGTCTGTATTTACACTTACAATGTTAGCGCCATAGGAATTGAATACCTGAAGAGCTGCCAAATAAGTAGGGGACTCCACCAATACTGTATCCTGCGGATCAAGCAACACACGTGAAACTAGATCAATGGTCTGCTGCGAGCCTGTTGTCATGAGGATGTTATCTCTGGTGACGGAGATGCCTTGGGATGACATGATTGCTGCCAGACGTTCCCGTAGAGGAATGTATCCCTCGGTTAGGCCGTATTGAAGTGCGGTAGTACCGCCGAGGCGGAATACCCGCTCATAGGCTTTAGCAACCGCTTCGACGGGAAAGAAGGCATCGGCCGGAAGGCCACCTGCGAGAGATAAAACATCTGTTCCCTGTGTCAGCTTCAAAATGTCCCTTACCATGGACGAGCCCTGAGTACGAGCCATACCCGAAAATTTGTATTCCAATCCAATCATCTCCTGTGTTCTATACTGTGCTAAGAAATTTGTTGTATTATATCGATAATGAAGTATAACAGTAAACGTCTAAATGTAACAGTTGATTTTTGGAGGGAAGGGTTCCGATGCATATTGATCTCAGCCGCAACAGCAGTGTCAAGTTATATTTACAGATTACCAAAACATTAGCGGATCGCATTCAGTCAGGGCTACTACCTCAGGGTACCAAGCTTCCCTCTATCCGTCATCTGTCCAGTCTGCTTGCGGTGAGTCCTGTAACTGTAAGCAAGGCGTATGCCGAACTGGAGTCCATGAATCTGGTTACGTGTACACAGGGAAAAGGTTGCTATGTGGCGGAAGCTTCAGTACCGATTTATCATGAGGGGACGCAGGATTTGTCTTGGCAGATGTCGTTGATCGATTATTTGCCGCGTGCACAGTTATGGAGAAACTTTAACCATAGCCGAGAGGCTACCTATTCTTTTCATATAGCGGCAATACAGCCGGAGCTTCTTCCCACGCGCGAAATCATCGCAGATACTCACCGTTTATCCTCTGAAAATTCCGATGTAATGGCTGCATATGGAACTTTTGAAGGTGATTTAGAACTAAGAGAAGTGTTCGCAGACCACTTGAGTGAACGCGGTATACCTATAGTGGCAGAGCAACTGCTTGTGACCAGCGGAGCTCAACAGGGGATTGACCTGGTGGCGCGTACGTTTGTTGGCCCGGGAGATGTGGTCTACATGGAAGCTCCTACCTATACTGGGGCCATTGATGTGTTCACTAGTCGTGGTGCCAAAGTAATTATGATTCCGATGGACGAGGAGGGTATGCGGATTGATATTTTGACACGTCTCTGTGATACCCATCCCCCAAAATTGATCTATACCATACCTACCTTTCATAATCCTACCGGCGTAACCTTGACGATGGCCAGACGCACGCAATTACTGGATCTGGCTCAAAGTTATCACTGTCTCATTGTTGAGGATGATCCATTTTCCGATCTGTATTACAAAACTAAACCCCCACTCTCTATTAAGGCGCATGATCAGTCCGGGCATGTTGTCTATATCAAAAGTTTCAGCAAAACCGTTGCTCCTGGTTGCCGCATAGCTTGTGTAGCGGCAACTGGGAGTGTAATGGATCGTTTGGTGGCTGCCAAGTCAACTACGGATTTAGGAAGTCCTCTATTAACGCAAAAAACACTGCTACCTTTTCTCAGGAATCGACTTGACCAGCATTTTGTTTCATTGCGAGAACAAATTCGAGATCGTCTAACAGTCGCATTGAATACACTCCAGCGCTATGCTCCGCCAGAAGTTACCTGGTATGCTCCTGAAGGTGGTCTCAATGTATGGATTAAACTTCCCTCTATGGTGGATATTCCAGAATTGGAGCGGGTAGCTGACCGTGAAGGCATTTCCTTTTTGCCTGGTGCGGTGTGCTATGCAGGTGGTATGGATAGTAATCATATCCGTATTTCTTTTTCGTATACGGACAAGGAAACACTTAAATCAGGTCTGCGCAAGCTATGTAATTTGTTGGGCGATATTCTTGATCATTCGGTCATTGTGGAACGAAAGCCTATTTTATAAGGGATAATTGTATTAGAGGTTAAACATCCAAGCACAGCATATGCCTCCTTAATATGCTGTACTAATTCACCGAAAGGAGTTGCACATTATGAGTCATTGTCATTACGACCCGGTCGTGTGCCCGCCGATCCAATTTGTAAATCATCAATTTTACCCACAGGTGGTACCTGTTGTTCATCCGATTGAGATCATCAATCAGGCGCATGTTATACCTGTGCCTCACCACGTATTTCCGGTGGTTGTCAAGGATCCTGGTGACCCATGCTGTCATACACGCAGTCATGGAAAGCGACCTGTCCGTACCAGTTCCAAGCGTTAAGAAAGCCTAAAAAAGCAGCCATGGAGCAACATGGCTGCTTTTTCCAAAAGGGTATCCTAGGCTTCCAGTTTCTTTAATATGGATTTCAACTTGTCACTGAAGTGCTGTGGATAGAATTGCAGGGGAACATAGGGACGCTGTGCTGCTTTCAATGCTTTATACACGTCGATTTGACCATACCCAAAATATTTGTCATGCCCTGGTGTGCCCAAATCAATTACGCTGTCTCTCATTAAATCCATTACCTCTTTATTGGTTAGATCAGGGTTAACGGATCGAATCAGGGCAGCTAACGCTGATACATGTGGACTGGCCATTGAAGTACCCGATAGTGCAGCATATTGATTCCCAGGATACGTACTGGCAATACTTGCACCTGGAGCCATGACGTCCACATAATCGCCGTAGTTAGAAAAGGATGCGCGGTGCATAGAAGAGTCTGTAGCGGAAACGGCAAATACTTCAGGGTACGCTGCTGGATAACCGGGTCGCTCTGTATTATCATTGCCTGTGGCTGCAACTAATACAACATCTTTGTCATAGGCATATTTGATCGCATCATGTAAAAATGAAGCTTGTGCATAGTTGCCCAGACTCAAATTGATGACCTTGGCCCCGTGATCAGCTGCCCATATAATACCTTCTGCAACCGAGTAAGTTGTACCGGAGCCAGATTGGTCAAGTACCTTGATCGGCATGACCTTGTTGTACCACGTCATACCGGCGACTCCCTCACCATTATTAACGAGCGCAGAAATGATGCCGGCGACATGCGTTCCGTGACCGACGTCATCATAAGGCTTTTCAGACGGGTTTACCACGTTATGCCCAGAAAGAATTTGGCCTTTTAGATCAGGGTGATCCAAATCCACTCCTGTATCTACAACCGCGACAATTACATCTTTGCTGCCTTTGCTTAGTTTCCAGCCTCTGTTGGTTTCGGTAGCAGGCAGGTTCCATTGATAGCGAGAAAAGAGCAGATCATTAGGAATAGAGCTGTCGGCATTGATAGGTGCTTTCTCATTGGTTAGATACATATAGTGAGGCTCAGCATAAAGCGGGTTCCACTTTTGTGAAAAGTATTGCTTTAGCTCTTTAAAGTTCATCTTATCCGAATGAAATACATAAGTATAACCAAGCTTACGGCCTGGTTCACAGTGCAAATCTGCTGCAATTTCCTTCAATTGTCGTGAATCAGGATTCTGACGGAAGCGAACGACAATTTCGTTTTCAAAATAATGGCTTGCATTTTCGTTGTCGTGACCCGTTTTGACCGTGATATCGTGCAATGTGTCGGGATGTACGGATTCGATTTTGTAGCTACCTTCTTTTGGATAGGGAATTAAACGCAAATTTTTGCGCTGATGCTTCTCCACGTCACGCAATACTTGCTGACTGACCAGGGCGGCAACGCCGCATGTTCCATCAGCCGATGGTTCAGCCATGACGAAATATTTACCGCCCTCAACTTGAAAAGCAGCCGATTCATAGGATTTATTTTGCATGACGGAACGACGAGCCGCAGCCAAGCTGCTTTGAATTTGAGGGTGGTTCAGCAGACTTGTCTGTGCTTTGTTGCCTGTGTAGGTGTCAGTCTTTCCGTCCCTAATGTGAATCCACTGGAGCGTATGAAGATGACTGTGTGATTGCTGCAATGTGTGGGTGAACTGTCTTTTCTGATTGGCAGTTTTACCATTCAGCTCCCGCATTACGTATTGAATATCTTGTCTTGCGTCCATCCGTGTGAGGGTATCCGTAGCGGACAGGTCCAAAGCCAACATTCCTTTTTTAAGCTGCTTCTCCTGCTGTGGTACCATCTTGGTCGTATATTGGGGCTGTGGTGTTTGGCGGTGATCGCGTGAAGGTAGCATCAGTGTGATCAGAAGCACCCCGGCAGCTGCTCCGAACAGGGGTTTTAACCATTTTGGCCGAGACATGAAACCGTCCTCCTTGAGTATTCATAAATTTATGGTTTAGCGTGAGGAGATTGGCATGTTTTTATACCTTTCAATGCTTATTTGTGGTAGGATAAATACTGAAAATTACAGCTCTTTCGGTTAGAAGGGACTATTTTCGGGTAACCAAATTGATGAACAAGCAACAAATAAGGGGGAGCTGCCTTGATGTCAGCAGTCAACGTACAAAAATTATGTGAGTCGGCGCAGGAAAGACTGAAAACTGCCGTGAAACGTGTGGAAACATTCCTCAATGAGCATGCTCTGCCGCAACTGGCTGTGGATGCTAATGAGGAGTCCGTACTTTTTTACAAAGGTTTTTTGTCGGATCTCCGCCATGTCCTTGTTTTTTCCGAAGTATCCTATGAAAAGCTAGGTGTGGCTTTGCGCCGTGCCAACTTTGACGTCGATTTTGCGGAAAAGGCATTGTATAACGTATACCATGACTGCGTGAACAGCTTTTTTTATCCCAAAAATGAAACTTACGCAGAGGACGGACGCTATGCTTATACGGGACAAGATGCTATCCGCTTCCGTAAAACGCCAGTGCCAGCCGCCCGCGAAGTGATCATGGACATTACGAAAAACTTTGAAGAATTGCGTGATGATCTGACTTATTATGAAAGTGATTATTTGACACAGCGCCGGATGCAGACTCGTCGTACTCATGCCTAAAGCAATCAATCCAAGAAATTCATTTCTAATCAAAAACTAAAACAAGACAAGCAAGCCGTTTTCACTTGTTCCTGCCAGTTTGGAGGAGGCGAGGGGAAGCGGCTTTTTTCGTATGTCACCAACTGCCATATGCCATGAACGCATAGGTGCAGGGGAGCGGGGGGACAATGAATCCGAGGTGATGATCATGAGCCAAGAGGCCAAGCCAATCGTAAAGTGCAGCGTAGCCAATTGCCATTATTGGGGAGAAAACAACTTTTGCAAGGCAGATTTGATCATGATTGAAGTAGACGGTCATGCCGGAAAAAAATTCAAAGAAGAGTATGCGGGGGAAAGCTTTAGTTCAGATGAACGTGATAAGGCTGCAACGTCTGCTGCAACCTGTTGCCACACCTTTAAGCCGAAGTCTCTGTAAATGTATAACGCGATTCATTTCCATTTGGAGGTGCAGTTATTATGGAAGATCATGAAAACGATAAGCATAAGAATGAAGAGCATGTTAGCCGTGAACGTGTAGATTATCCTCGTCATGTTCAGGAACGCTCTGCCAAGCGCCGCCATCATCGTGAGGAATATGCAGCAGAGGTTGCTCCTGGCTCGCCAGTTGTGACCAGACATGAGAACAACGGTAAAGAGCAGGTTATTAACAATAGTGGTCGTATTTCCGGCTATATTGGGCTGGCTGCAGGTATCGCATCATTGTTTATGTGGTCTATTGTGCTGGGACCCATTGCAGCAGTTTTAGGATTTTTTGCTTATGTAAATGGCAGTAAAACAACCGGTATTTGGTCGATTGGTCTTGGTGCACTAGCAACATTGAGTTATTTTGCTTTTATCCCATTTGTGCGCTAACCCTGTTGGTTAAAGGTTCCGGTATCTTAGCTCCGCTGTCTTTTCGACAGAAACGGAGCTTTTTTTCATTAAAAAGTATGGAAGTACATAGTAAAAAGTTGTATCATAGCAATAACGACAAGCTATTTGGGATATAACAACTATAGAAAGTTGGGAACACCACATGCAAATTGATCCGCGCGTGTCCAAATCCATGTTAGACATGCAGCTGTTAAATAATATGAGTGCTACGACCCAGACGGGTACAGCGGATGCTTTTTCTGGATTGCTGGAACAAGTAGGTCAGCTGGAAACAGATAATGCTGTCACTCGAGAAAATTCAGGCGATGTTACCAGAGATGAAAACGGTTTGCTCTGGCTTCAACTGGGACCATCGAGGGGAACGGCTTCGTCATTGGCAGTCTATCCTGCTTCTTCCAATACGGCAACGGATGGACCTACAAAAGCTACAGCGTATGATAGTTTGATTAATGAGGCAAGTCAGAAATACGGCGTCCCGGTAGCTTTGATTAAAGCAGTTATTGATACGGAATCTTCATTTAATCCATCGGTTACTTCTTCGGCTGGAGCCAAAGGACTTATGCAGTTGATGGACGCTACAGCTCAAGGTTTGGGAGTTAGTGACCCCTATGATCCTGCACAAAATATTGATGCTGGCGTACGCTATTTGTCTTACCAGATTAAACGTTTTAACGGACAGGAAAATATGGCGCTGGCTGCGTACAATGCAGGTCCCGGACGGGTACAGCGGCTTGGCGTAAGTAGTGATGAGCAGTTGATGTCTGTACTGGACAAGCTTCCGGTAGAAACGCAAAGATATATTTCCAAAATTCAGAATGCACGTGAAAAATATACCATTTAAGCCCTATAGCTTATAGCATAAAAGTGCGTAATTTCAATTCGATTAGGTCCGCAGACAGGATCAATATGGGGAAAGGGTGTCGCTGTAATGAAGCGGCCTTTCCCTGTTTTGGTCTTTTTTTGTTGTAACAGTTGTGGGGCAGAAAGGGGAGTTTAATGAAATATTTTGATTATGCCGCGACAACTCCGCCTTTTGAAGAGGTGATTACAACCGTTGCCGAGGTAATGAGACGACATTATGGCAATCCGTCTTCCATGCATCGGTATGGAGAGAATGCGGATAAGTTGATCAAGCGCTCGCGCGAAGTATGCGCTGCAGCTTTGGGAGTATCTCCTGCGGAGATTGTCTTCACATCCGGGGCAACGGAAAGCAACAATCTTGCCGTTAAGGGGGCGGCTTTGCAGTATCAGACCAGAGGCAAGCATATCGTGACTGTATCGACAGAGCACCCGTCTGTGTATGAAGCTTGCAAACAGCTGACAAATTTGGGTTTTGAGGTTACTTTTTTACCTGTGGATGAGGGAGGTCATGTTAGTGCCGAACAGGTTTGCGCAGCTGTTCGTAAAGATACGATTTTAGTCAGTATCATGCATGTCAATAATGAGACAGGAAGGGTGCAACCGTTGCGAGATATCGGAGTTGCGCTGAAAAAGCGCTTCCCCCGTGTTCTATTTCATATTGACGGTGTACAGGGATTTGGCAAGTTGCCGGTTGATCTCCGGGGCTGGCAGGCTGATCTGTACAGCCTTTCGGCGCATAAGCTGCGTGGACCCAAAGGTGCTGGATTGCTATTCGTTCGGGAAGGCGTAGAGCTTTTCCCATTGCTTAGTGGTGGCTCTCAGGAGCAAGGGGTTCGTGCGGGTACCGAAAATGTACCACTGCTTGTCGGTATGTCCAAGGCAGTACGGCTAGCGGGCGAACGACAAGCAGAGACTGCACGGCGCATGATCGAGTGGAGAGAACGGGTGGCCGCAGAAGTGAAAACAATCCCACAACTGCGGCTGAACAGTGGGAAAGAAGCGCCGCATATTGTCCACTTTTCGTATCCGGGCATGAAGGCCGAGGTACTGCTGCATACGCTGGAGCAATTGGGTGTGGCAGTGTCCACCAAATCGGCTTGCTCTTCAAAATTAGCCGAGCCGAGCCGGGTGCTGTTGGCGATGGGCCGCAATGAGGCGGAAGCAGCCGGCGGCATACGTATCAGCTTTGGTGATGAACATACGGAACAGGATATCGACGAGCTCATACTTGCGCTTCGACAGGCTGTAGCCAAGCTGGAATCCCTTGAAAGGTGGAAACGTTAAAATGCACTATGATATGCTTTTACTTCGCTTCGGCGAATTTACATTAAAAGGGAAGAATCGCGCTCGTTTTGAGAAGGCTGTACTAAAACACGTAAAGCTGCTGCTTAAGCCTTTTCCAGGTGCTTCGTTGCGCAAGGAATTTGGACGGATTTATGTAGTTCTCGGAGGAGAGCCTTATGAACAGATCATTCAAGTGTTGCAAAAGGTGTTTGGCATCACGACGATTAGTCCTGTCAAAATGGCTCCTGTTGAGCTGGATGCTATCATTGAGACGGCTGTAGCTTTAATGCATGAGCTGAACGTAGACGAGGGAACGACATTCAAGGTAAATGCCCGCAGGGTGTGGAAGGAATTCCCCCATTCTTCACAAGAGTTGAATCATTTAATTGGTTCTCCTATTTTGCGGACGTTTCAGGCATTGAAGGTCGACGTGCGTCAACCTGATATTGAGCTACGTGTAGAGGTAAGAGAGCAGGCGGCATATATTTTTAGTGATGTTATTATGGCTGTAGGGGGCTTTCCGTTAGGAACCAACGGCAAAGCTATGCTGCTGCTGTCCGGTGGAATTGACAGTCCGGTAGCAGGATGGTCATCCATGCGTAGAGGCTTGGAAATCGAATGTGTACATTTTTATAGCTATCCGTTTACAAGTGAGCGTGCGAAAGAAAAGGTTATTGATTTGGCAAAAGTATTAGCAGGCTATGCAGGCCGAATCAAAATCCACCTCGTACCGTTTACAGAGGTGCAGACGGCTTTTACACGCACTGGGCAGGATAATTTAATTATCACGCTAATGAGACGGTCCATGCTGCGAATTGCAACGATGCTGGCAGAGCGTGAAGGAGCGCTGGCACTCGTGACGGGCGACAGTCTGGGTCAAGTTGCTAGTCAAACGCTATCCAGCATGAATGTGATTGGTCGCTCAACGGAACTCCCCTTGCTGCGACCTCTCGTTATGATGGATAAGCAGGAGATTACAGAAATCGCTAAGCAAATTGGCACCTACGATTTATCCATTCTCCCGTATGAGGATTGTTGTACATTATTTGTTCCCAAATCTCCCACGACCAATCCGAATTTGTGGGTAGTTCAGAAGATTGAAGCTTCTATTCGGGATTTAAATGCTTTGATCGATCAGGCTGTAGCTACAACGGAGACGGTTGTCCTTGAGGCAGGTGGAGCTGTAGAGGGGCGTAAAGAGGAAGTTATACAGGAAGATTGGTTTTAATAAAAAAGGCAGACCCGCAACAATGTTGGGGTCTGCCTTTTTATTTGGGTGGGGTCCTTTTGAAACCTCTTTTAGACAGCTTTTTCTCGACGGGATACTGCTCTGCGATTTTGAAGATATCCTGTGAGCAAAATGCCAGCCATAACGGTGGCAATAAACAAGATACGCAGCGCCGGATGCTCCGTAAAGTATGGTGCCAGCTTACGTTCTTCAGTGATCATATTAGAGGCCGTATAACCAAGCACCGCCGATCCTAAATAGATAATCCAGGGGAATTTATTGATCAGCTTGATAAAAAGAGTGCTTCCCCATACAACGATCGGCACACTGATTAACAGGCCCAGCACTACAAGTAGCAAATGCTGCTGGGCCGCGCCAGCAACAGCAATAACGTTGTCCAGACCCATTGCTGCATCGGCGACAATAATGGTGCGGATAGCCCCCCATAGAGTTGTTCCTGCTTTAACTTCGGCATGATCCTCTTGGTCCACGAGCAACTTATACGCGATCCAGACTAGCATCACACCCCCGATGAGTAACAACCACGGTACTTGAAGTAACCAGAGGACTACAATAGTGGCTGCTATGCGGATGAGCAGGGCACCCCCGGTGCCGTATAGTATCGCTTTTTTTTGCGTTGCAGGAGGCAGCTTTCTGGCGGCAAGCCCAATTACAATCGCATTATCTCCTGCGAGCAGAAGGTCAATAAATATCACATTAAGCAGTAGCCAAAAGAACTGAAGTACGGACATGTCAATCGTTCTCATCTCCCTGATTAAACATCCTCAAAACATTGCATGTTGTTTATGTTAATACCCGTTTTTCGGAAATACGATTCATTATATTGCTGTTTGTTATTGAATTCAAGGTTTATACTCAATCCAATTGCCATTAGTTATTACTAAATTATGACTTATTCGAAAAGCTTGCAAGCATAGCCTCGTCCAATTTCGCATACATGTAGGATGGGGGTGTTTGTACATATGGAGCATGTCATTTTGCTATTGAAAATATTAATGATTAATTTGGTGCTAAGCGGTGATAATGCAGTTGTTATAGCCATGGCGAGCAAAAACTTGCCTGCAAGGCAAAGAAGTCAAGCGATATGGTGGGGGGCTGTCGGCGCGGTCCTGCTGCGCTGTGTGTTGACTTTTGTAGCTGTCATTTTGCTGGGCATACCCTTTATTCAGGCGGCGGGCGGTTTACTTCTGTTATGGATTGCATTTAAGCTGCTGTATGAGAATGATGATCATGTGGGAGTAAGAGCGGAAACAACCATATGGAAAGCAATACAAGTGATACTATTAGCAGACTTTGTGATGAGTCTAGATAACGTATTAGCTATTGCAGCTCTAGCCAATGGGGACATTGCTATTATAGTCATTGGTATTGCAATTAGTATTCCGATTGTCGTCTGGGGCAGCAACGTGATAGCAATCTGGCTTCATCGGTTCCCGATCCTTGTTCTGCTGGGATCTGCCATCCTGGCCTTTACGGCGGGAGAAATGCTACTGCGTGATCCCAAATTGGGCATATGGTTAGCAGACTTGGGTGAGGTTATACATGCATGGTTACCGGTCTTGTTGGCAGCAGCAGTTGTCATTGCAGGAATATATCGGCAGCTACGGCCCCGTCATATTTGAACGTGGTTTTTTTGGAAAACATCGGCTAAACTAGACATAGGGTTTTGCAGATGCCGAGGATTCAACTCGGTTTTTGTAAAAATTCTATATTCATAAAAGTGTACTTGAAAACAACTACATTTAATGACTCAAAAACAAATCCAGCAAACAAAGGAGACCACGATGAATTCCGGAAAAGAGCGTATGATCGGAGTAGGCATTGTTGCCGTAGGACTGATTATTTTGTTGGGGAAATTGGGGATGTTCTCCTTCTTGGGACGCAACCTTTGGCCCTTGCTGATTTTAATACCTGGAATCGTGCTACATGCAATGTATATGATGCGTAAAGTATCACCCTTTATGTTGCTGCCGGCAGGGATTTTGTCGGTATATGGCTTCCTCTTTTTTCTCTGCAATACTTGGGGATGGCATTTAATGGGCTACTTATGGCCTTTGTTTCTTCTAGGTGTGGCGATTGGATTATGGGAGTATGCCATTAATGATATTTCGCTTTCTCGTAATGTATATACAGGGAGCGTACTATTAGGCTTGATATCGGTGCTATTATTGATTATTACCTTGCTAAGTACAGGCATCATGTATATTATTGCCGTTTTACTGATCGGAGCTGGAATCTGGTTGGTCATAAACAACCGTAGCAAACGCAACTGGTAAACCGACAAGCTGTGCAGATTTCATGGCGGTAAATTACGGAACGGGCAATAATGTCTTGCTTTATGACATATTTCTACTATAATATAATGGATATGAAAAGAGCGTCGGAATGATTTCTGACGCTTATTTTAAGGTTTTCACGCGAATCGGAGAGAGAAGCTGTCTGTATAAAGCCTGAAACATATAGAAGGCTGGCAGGGAGTGGGCCTAAAGAACGATTGTTAGCCTTGAATGAGCATTGCTTCAGGATAGAGACACTATTTTGATATACGGAAAGGATATGGATACAAACCATGCATGCAAGAGAGAACATTCGCAATATTGCGATTATTGCCCACGTCGACCACGGAAAAACGACACTTGTCGATAAGTTGCTTCAACAGTCCGGAACATTTAGAGAACACGAGGCTGTTCAGGAGCGCGCCATGGACTCCAACGATCTGGAACGTGAACGCGGTATTACGATTTTGGCTAAAAATACAGCTATCACTTACAAAGATTACCTGATTAACATTGTAGATACACCGGGACACGCCGACTTTGGTGGTGAAGTGGAACGGATTATGAAAATGGTTGACGGCGTTTTGCTGGTCGTTGATGCTTACGAAGGCTGCATGCCGCAAACGAAATTCGTACTGCGTAAAGCGCTGGAACAAAATTTGACGCCTATCGTTGTAGTAAATAAAATTGACCGTCCGGCAGCTCGTCCGGCAGAAGTCATTGACGAAGTACTGGATCTGTTCATCGAGCTGGGTGCAAATGATGAGCAATTAGAATTCCCTGTTGTGTACGCTTCAGCACTGAACGGAACTTCCAGCATGGATGCTGAAAAGCAAGATGACAACATGCAAGCATTGTATGAAACAGTGGTAGAGCATATTCCAGCTCCAACTGAGAAAGTAGATGAGCCTCTTCAATTCCTCGTAACACTGATGGACTATAACGAATACCTGGGCCGAATTGCAGTAGGTCGGGTGAACCGCGGTATCATCAAGCAGGGACAAGCGGTCACAGTTATCCAACGTGATGGCAGCAGTAAATCAGCGCGTATTGAGAAGTTGTTCGGCTTCCAAGGACTGAAACGGATTGAAACCGATCAAGCAGGCGCGGGTGACATTGTGGCGATTGCGGGGATTAAGGACATCAACATTGGTGAAACCATTGCCGATCCAAATCATCCTGAAGCATTGCCTGTACTGAAAATTGATGAGCCTACACTGCAAATGACCTTCTTGGTTAACAACAGTCCATTCGCAGGTCGCGATGGTAAGTGGGTAACATCCCGTAAATTGCGTGAGCGTCTTCTGAAAGAACTCGAAACAGATGTCAGCTTGCGTGTTGATGAAACGGATAGCCCGGATGCCTTTATTGTATCTGGACGTGGTGAATTGCATTTGGGAATCCTGATTGAAAACATGCGTCGTGAAGGTTACGAACTGCAAGTGTCCAAACCGGAAGTTATCGTTAAGGAAATTGACGGTAAAAAAATGGAGCCAATCGAACGTCTTCTCATCGATATTCCGGAAGAAAGCATGGGCGCAGTGATGGAAAGTCTGGGCTCCCGTAAAGCCGAAATGGTCAACATGATTAATAACGGTACTGGACAGGTTCGCTTGGAATTCCTGATCCCTGCACGTGGTTTGATCGGTTACACTACAAACTTCCTGACTTTGACTCGTGGCTACGGTGTAATGAACCATGCATTTGACAGCTATGGACCATTTGTTGGCGGTCAAGTGGGTGGACGTCATCAAGGTGTACTCGTGTCCACGGAAAACGGCACCTCTACATTTTATGGTATGCTGGGCGTAGAAGATCGCGGTATTTTGTTCTTGGAGCCAGGGACTGAAATTTATGAGGGTATGATCGTTGGTGAGCACACACGTGATAACGACATTGTCGTTAACATCTGTAAGGAAAAACAATTGACGAACGTTCGCTCCGCAACAAAAGATGATACGGTTAAATTGAAAACACCTGTTATCTTCTCTCTGGAGCAGGCGCTTGAATACCTGAATGATGATGAGTATTGTGAAATCACTCCTAAATCCATTCGTTTGCGTAAAAAGATCTTGAACAAAGGTGAGCGCGAGCGTGCGGAGAAACAACGTAAAACAGCACAAGCAAATATGTAATTCATAGGATTGGTCTTCGGCCACAGCGGCGACGCCCGGAAACGGGATGCGCCGCTGTATGTGTTTTAGGATTGTAAACTTGGAGAAAGCTATATTTCTCAAAACGCAGGAAAAGGTGTTGAAGCATGAGTAATCTTTCGAATGGATTGCCTCCCCGGACACAAAGCGGGAAAAAATCCGCCAAACCGAAAAAAACGAAAAAGAAAAAAAGCTTTTTCAGATCGTTTATGAAGTTTGTCTTATTTCTACTCATTATAGGTATCTTGGCAGCAGGTGGTTATACCTACTATATTTACAATCAGGTAGAGGAAGTTTTGGATACTGGAATCAACAAGGAAGTGCCCAAAACGCAATTGGCTGAGGCTAAGCCTTTGACTATTTTATTGCTTGGAACCGACTATCGCCCTGACCATCCGACTTATTTGTCAGACGTTATTATGGTAGCTACATTGAACCCTAATACAAAATCGTCTACCATTGTGTCCTTGCCTCGTGATACGCGTCTAGAAATGGATGGGTATAAGCCACGCAAGCTGAATGAGTATTATCCGGTGTTTAAGGCTAGAGAGAAAGAATCTGGCGAAGTTGCTGAAGAGCAAATGAAGAAGATGATCGGCAAATATCTAAATATTAATATTGATTATGTAACGGTTATTAACTTCCAGGGCTTTAGAGATGTTGTAGATAATCTAGGTGGTGTAGATGTTACGGTTGATAAAAATATGTGTTACCGAGACCGTGCTGATGGCACCGATATTAACCTGACAGCTGGGGCCAAGCATTTGAATGGTGACCAAGCTCTTGATTTTGTTCGCTACCGCAAGTCGAATTGTCGTCCGAGAACAGCTGAATCTGACGACTTTGATCGCAATCGTCGACAAAATCAGGTGCTTCATTCCCTAATTGACCAAATGCAAACCTTTAACGCTTTGACCAAGTTTAGTGCAATTATTAAATCGGTTGATAAAAATATGATGACTGATATTGAGTCACAACAAATGAAAAATATCGTACAAACCTATTGGAATATTTCCAAGCAAAATGTAAAATACAATCCTGTAGCAGGAACATGGCGTAGTCCTTATGTGTACATTGATGAGCAACAGCTCGATTTGGCCAAACAAGCGCTACAAGAGGAATTAGCCAAAAAAGCAAGCGACAGCACTGAAGCTTCTTCCAATTCCTGAGTATGTATCTTTTTCCCCGCTTATGTTATACTCGCAGCGAGTAAAGCTCTTATATAGCATAAGGGGGTTGAGGTATGTCTAAATGTAAAGTGAACCCAGTCTAGGTCCAGTGAGCAATCACTGGGCCTTTTGTGTCTAATTTTAAAAATGTACAGGCTCTGAGGCTATCTTCAGCTACACTTTTCGTTGCATTATGCTGCTTTGGGGTTCTTTTTTCAGGGAATCAGCAAGTATTGGGTAGCCGGTGAATAGGTATAGGTATGAAACATGAGATTGTCCACGCCGCTTTGGAGGGGATTTAATGAAGAAAATTTTTGTGCTGGATACGAATGTGCTGCTGCATGATCCGAAAGCCATTTTTACCTTCAAAGAACATGAAGTTGTTATTCCAGCTGTTGTTCTGGAAGAAATCGACTCCAAAAAACGCAACGCGGATGAGATTGGACGGAATGCCCGTAATGTATCGCGATTGTTGGACGGGTTGAGAGAAGTGGGGCATCTTCACAGTGGCGTTCCACTTCCCCAAGGGGGAAGGCTTAAGGTTGAGTTAAACCACCGGAGTTTTTTGAAAGTTCAGGAGATGTTCGGGGAGGTTTCGAACGATAACCGGATTTTGGCAGTCGCCTTAAATTATCACTTGGAAGAACAGGAGCAGTCTGAACCGCGTTCAGTGGTGTTGGTTAGTAAAGACGTATTGGTCAGAATCAAGGCAGATGTATTGGGGCTGCTGACTGAAGACTACCTATCCGATAGAACAGGCGATCCAAGTGAGTTGTACCCTGGATACTCGGCGATACAGGTGCATCCGTCCATCATAGATGAATTTTACTCTAACCGTTTTTTGCCAATCAAACCACTGAAGCTACCTTATACGCTGTATCCACATGAATTTGTTATTTTGAAAGATGAAATGGGCACTGGAAAATCAGCACTGTTGAAAGTAAATCAGGAGGCAGAGCGATTAGAACCTTTGTACTTAAGTAACGAATCGGTGTGGGGAATCAGCGCGCGTAATGCTCAGCAGCGAATGGCATTGGAGCTTTTGCTTAATGACGATATCCCACTTGTGACCATTACTGGAAAAGCAGGTACAGGCAAAACGCTGCTGGCGCTAGCGGCGGGGTTGCTTAAAGTAGAGGATGAGCATCGATTTAAGAAACTGTTAATTGCTCGACCTGTTGTTCCTATGGGCAAGGATATCGGTTATTTACCGGGAGAAAAAGATGAAAAGCTTCGCCCCTGGATGCAACCAATCTACGACAATCTAGAGTATCTGTTTGATGCCAAAAAATCAGGCGATATCGACAAAATTTTGATGGGCTTGGGCAGTATTCAGGTGGAGGCGCTCACTTATATTCGCGGACGTTCGATACCTGGGCAATTTATTATTGTCGATGAGGCGCAAAACTTATCCCGACATGAGATCAAAACAATTGTGTCTCGGGTAGGTGAGGGGAGTAAAATCATTCTGATGGGAGATCCGGAGCAGATTGATCACCCTTACCTGGATGCAGCCAGTAATGGCTTGACCTATGTGGTGGAGCGTTTTAAGCAAGAAGGGATTAGCGGGCATATTATGCTGGAAAAAGGAGAACGCTCCAAACTCGCGCAGTTGGCAGCTGATCTGTTATAACTTTTGATCGTTATTACAAATAATTAAGACCTCGGGAACATCCCGAGGTCTTTTGTTTTTACTTAAAGCTTAATTCGAGCTTAACTTCAAGAATGCCTTTTAAAGCATGTACTTCTGTGGCTTTGACATATGAAATAAGCTGCTGTGGGTAGA
Organism: Paenibacillus polymyxa M1; assembly: GCF_000237325.1. NCBI lineage: Bacteria > Bacillati > Bacillota > Bacilli > Caryophanales > Paenibacillaceae > Paenibacillus > Paenibacillus polymyxa. The sequence continues at coordinate 3,913,532 of NC_017542.1, read as the reverse complement.
AGCCGAGATCAAAATCTTCTTCCAGCTTGTTGCGAGTCGTGTCCGGCAGTTCCAGCCCGTTAAATATCAGTCGATCTACATGAAATAGAATTGCATTTTTCGGTTCATTCTCTACCGTATAGTGACCTTCTACCCTTAATTTCATCGTTCCTTGTTGACCTTCTACCACAATCCGATCCTGCACAAAGGAGAAGTTGAAGTGATTAAACAATTCATTCTCAGACTTTAAAAAACGGTTAAATTCCTCTTCACGAATGCTTATCGTAATGATTTTTCCATTTGTAACCATGGCTCCTTGCTGTTGTTGAATGAATTGGGGCAGATCCTGCATCGCTTGAGCTAATGCTTTAAAGTGTTTGTTTACCTCGTATACCCCTACATTCTCCCAATAAGCTGTCATTTCACCAATTAGCTTGCGTAGGGTTTCAGGGCTATCACTGGCGTTAACGCCGTCATCTACACGCGACTGGAGTTGGAGAATCCGTTTACGTTGTGCCAGTAGGTTTGTTTTAACCGTCTCCAGTTCCGTCGTGGCTTGGGCAACTTGCTGCTCTGTTTTTCGCATAAATTGATAATTGGATTCGTATTCCTGAAGCACATCCTGATCGTGACTAATCAACAATAAGTAATAATCGTACAAAGAGAGAAGTTGCTTTATACTTTTAGCCCCTAGCACTACACTCAGCAGCTTGTCCCTTTCTCCCATATAGTAAGATCGCAGTACAGAACCTGCACGCTCACGTTGTAGGTCCATTTGCTTCTGTTGATCAGCTAGACTACTACGCAGTTCCTGCTGACGCTGTAAAAGAGCCTGCTGCTCCTGACTAATTCGCTCGATTTCATGGTCGATCTCCACGATAGACAGACTATCTTGTAAAATCTGATTTTCTTCAGGAGTGGGAGCGGCCAAAGTAGGACATACATATATGGTAGTCAGCATCATAATGAGGGCCAGCAGGGTACAGATCGCGATTTTTATTCGTTTATTCATTTAGTTTCCCCTTTTATGTATTCCAGAAAAAGACTAATGGTAATGTATATGATCCTTTTTTATTCTTTAACCATTCATTTTATTGTACAGCAGTCAGAGCATGCTTGAAACCCGAAACTGTTTACTTCACGTATGAGTTCTGGCAGAAATGGAAATACAATTTAGTATCAAATAGATTCTATGAACTCTACGAGAGGCATAGGAATGAATAAACAGCTTTTATACCCTATTCAAATACCGGCAAGATCGGTTCATGAAGACGGTTATTTCAGGATGTTGTTAGGAGGGCTAGAGGCATGACTGCAATAAGACAAGATGCATGGAGTGCGGAAGATGACTTGATATTGGCGGAGGTGACATTGCGGCATATCCGGGAAGGTGGAACACAGCTCGCTGCGTTTGAGGAGGTTGGACAAAAAATAGGTAGAACCTCTGCAGCATGCGGCTTTCGTTGGAATAGCTGCGTGCGCAAACGTTATGATGAAGCGATTGGCATTGCCAAAGCACAGCGCCAGAAGCGCAGTTATATTCGTAAGCAGAGCCCGGTAGGTGTATCGCAGGTGGCGGCCTTTGCCACGCTCGATCCAGTCGAAGGGGGATACAGAACAGATGGAACGAGTGAAGATACGTTATCTATTGATGCAGTAATTCGCTTCTTGCGTCAATGGAAGGGATCTATGCAGGAGACGAATCGGCAGATTAAGATGCTGGAGAAAGATTTGCGGGAAAAGGAAGAAGAATTAAATCAGCTTCGCTCCATTAATGACCGGCTGTCCAAAGAAGTGAATGATGTGCAGACCGACTATCGTGTTGTAAATGATGATTATAAAGCTCTGATTCAGATTATGGACCGTGCCCGGCGATTGGCTTTAATCACTGAAGATGAGGAAGAGCTTAAATCCAGGTTCAAAATGGATGCTAATGGGAATCTGGAGCGCATTGAGTAGCAAGATTACAATAGCTATCTAAATAAAACGTCAACTATCGCTTGGCCGTAGTTGGCGTTTTTTGTTATTTCATTGGAGTGCATATGATATAGTAGAAAAAAAGATGGAAGCGAGACGATACAAAGTGATTGATATTATTGGAGCGGGTTCGCTGGGATTGCTGTTTGCCGGGAGATTATCGGCCACGGGTGCTACAGTAAGGCTGTGGACACGAACACTTGAACAGGCACACATCATTGCTCGTGAAGGGATTACTGTCCTTGATAATGAGGGGCAGGTGGTTGTTCATGTGACGGGGGACCAATTAAAGGTAGCGCCAATGGCAGATTGGCAACGGTTAAATTCACAGGCTCCGGCACGATGGATTATGTTTTTGACCAAACAGGGGGCGATAGGAGAAGTACTGGAACAGATCCAGCCTGTGGCTCAAACGGAAACAGATCCAGGGATTATTTGTTTGCAGAATGGAATAGGTCATATAGAACGCATCAGGCAGGCGTGGCCTAAAGCTGTAGTATACTCTGCTGTGACAACCGAAGGAGCCAAGAAACAGGGGGCAGCATCCATTGTGCATGCAGGATCGGGCGTGACTGAAATTGGATTTTCGGAGGAAGGAGAGGGGGAGCACAACAATCAATTCAAACAATGTGTGCTAAATCGGCTGCTTGCAGCAGGATTTGACGTTTGCTTGTCGAAAGAAATCGAGAAAGGGATTTATCGCAAGTTGTTGATTAACGCTGTGATCAATCCACTGACAGCCGTATGGCGAGTTCGAAATGGCGAGCTGCTATCGGAGCCTGTTCGAATACATATGATGCGTAAACTATATGATGAAGGCATTCAAGTGTATGAAGCTCATGGTATCCGCTGGGAAAGTTCATGGTGGGATCAAATTATGGATGTTTGCCGGGCAACGGCAGAGAATCACTCATCTATGCTAGCTGATGTACTTGCACAGTCCATGACCGAAGTTGCTTCCATTAACGGGCAACTGGTGCAGATGGCAAAGCGAGCTGGGATTAGTGCACCAACTCATGAGGTATTGTGGCAATTAATTGAAGGAATGCGGCTAAAAGAGGGGTGATCAGTTGAGTCTTATACAAGGTACTATTATCACTTTCAGTATTCTTCCCTTTTTTCCGTTTTTGATCGTGTTTGCGGTTTGTCGCTACATTCTTAAAATGGAAAAGAAGAAATCATTGCTTACTTCTATGGATATTACCACTTTTTTTCTGATATTTTCCGTCGCAGCACTCTTTAATGTCCTGTTTACATCCCGATTCGGTTTTTATTTGATTCTACTGCTCTTGTTACTGGCATTGGGTTTAATTGGAGGAGCTCAAAACCGAATAAAGGGAAAGGTTGATGGTAAAAGATTATGTAGAGCGGTCTGGAGATTAACTTTTATGGCGATGACATTGGCGTATACTTTGTTGACTGTTGTTGGTATATTTAAAAATATATTCAACTCTATGTGATGAAATGTGACATGAAATGATGAAAAAATATGAATTAATCATGTTTTTTTGAAAAAAAAGCTCAATTTGAAGAAATGTAATGTAGATTTTTTTGACCGCTGGTTGTATAATCTATAAACATATACCACTTTAGAACTAGGGGGAAAACGCTAGATGAAAAGGAAAAGCTTTTTAGTCCTTTTGACACTCGTTCTTGCAGTTGGCGCACTGCTCGCAGGTTGCGGCGGCAAGAATGATACCAATGGTAAGGGCGCACAAGAAAACACCTCGACTACGCCGGCCCCGGCCGACAAGCAAATTTTGCGCATTAACCTTGCATCCGAGCCGCCAACGTTCGATCCGGCACAGGCTCAAGATACTCAAGCAAACACTGTTTTGAAAACAATGTATGAAGGTCTTGTTCGCATGGGCCCTGATGGTAAAGAAATTCCTGGCGTAGCTGAATCTTGGAAAATTTCCGATGACGGCAAAACCTATACGTTCAAGCTTCGCGATACTGCAAAATGGAGTAATGGCGACCCAGTCAAAGCAAGTGACTTCGTATTTGCTTGGCAACGGGTATTGGATCCTTCCACGGCTCCTGCACCTCCATATGCTTACCAATTGTACTATATCAAAAATGCTGAGGGTTACAACCTAAGCACCTCCAAATCTTTTAAAGGTACTAAAGTTACGGACTTCAAAGATGTAGGTGTCAAAGCAGTTGACGATCATACATTGCAGGTAGAACTGGAACATGCAACACCTTACTTCCTGGGATTGACTTCTTTCTACACCTATTATCCGGTGCATCCGTCTGTTGAAGGAAATGATAAATGGGCGACTAAAAAAGAAAGCATGATCACTAACGGGCCTTTCACATTGTCGACTTGGGAGACAGGTCAAAAGATCGAGGTTTCCAAAAGCGAGAATTATTGGGGTAAGGACGAAATTAAACTGAAGAAAATTACAATGTCCCTCGTAAACAGCGGTGCAACAGAACTCGCTTCTTACAGAAGTGGACAACTTGATTATGCAGGTAAACCTAATGGCGAAATTCCTGCAGACCAAATGATGGCTGTGAAAAATGAAATGCCTAACGAATTCCAGGCTAAAGGTATAGCAAGCACCTATTACTATTTGTTTAACGTCACCGAAAAACCGTTCAATAATCTTAAAATTCGTAAAGCATTTGCAATGTCGATTCAACGTCAGCCGATTGTTGATAGAGTAACGATGGGTGGAGAGATTCCTGCTTACGGCTTTGTACCTCCGGGAATTAAAGGCTTATCTCAGGAATACCGTAATGAACATAAAGATGATTATTTCAAAGAAGATGTAGCTGAAGCGAAGAAATTGCTTCAAGAAGGTATGAAGGAAGAAGGAGTAACTTCACTCCCTCCAATCACTCTACTCTACAATTCTACTGAAGGACACCAAAAAATTGCTTTGGCAGTTGCAGATATGTGGAAGAAAAGCCTGGGAATCGACGTGAAAACGCAAAACCAGGAGTGGGGCGTATTTATCCAAACACGTAACAAGTTGAATTTCCAAATTGCACGTGGTGGATGGTCTGCTGACTTTAATGATCCGATGACTTTCCTGGATATCTGGACAACTGGTAATGGCAACAATAATTCTGGATATTCTAATCCTGAATATGATGGTTTGATTAAAGCGGCTAAAACAGAAACTGATCCAGGAAAACGCATGGAAATATTTGCGAAAGCAGAGAAGCTTCTTGTTCAGGATGATATGGTTTTACTGCCGATTTATTACTACTCTAATACTTCTTTGACGAAACCAAATGTAAAAGGCGTTGCCTTGGATTTTAGTGGTGCAATTGATTTTACAAGAGCTTATATAACACAGTAAGTAGCTAATACTTGATTCTGAAGTTGAGGAGTTACTTCGGGATATATATGTGGGTACTGCCATATATATCCCGTTTTTTTTGTGTGTGAGGGTTCTTCTTAATATGATTAAACTAACCATGCATACAAGTAGATTGGATAACCCAACTCTATTTCTATAGAATCGAATGGTGTCGAAAAATATGGGAGGTGTAAACGGGCGATGGCGCGTTATTTGATCAGTAAATTTATATTTATGCTTATTTCTTTGCTCATTCTGATCTCTGCGACGTTCTTTCTGATGAAGGCAATTCCAGGTAACCCTTTCATGAGCGAAAGAGCGACGTCTCCTGAGATTCAAGCCCGATTAATGGAACAGTATGGGTTGGATAAGCCTGTATATGTACAATATTTTAAATACTTAGGTGATATTGTTACGGGTGATTTTGGTATTTCTATGAAAAAATTGAATCAAAATGTGAGCGACATTATTGGACAGACCTTCATGGTATCACTAAAGTTAGGTCTAGTCGCAATTATTGTTTCCATTATTGTCGGTATTTTACTAGGTATGCTGGCGGCTTTGTACCATCGTAGACTCATTGATACCGTGGCGATGATATTGGCAATTCTGGGTATTGCGGTTCCCAGCTTCGTTCTGGCATCATTAATTCAGTTCTTTTTTGCCCAAAAGTTGGAATTGTTTAATGTTATGGGCTTCGAGGGCCCAATGGACTACGTTCTGCCTGTTGCGGCTTTGTCGGCTCAACCAATTGCATTTATTGCACGATTGACGCGTTCCAGTATGATAGAAGTACTGCATGCAGATTATATCAAGACGGCCAAAGCTAAAGGCTTGAAATCCATTACGATCATGTTCAAACACGTTGTGCGGAATGCTATTTTGCCAGTTGTTACCTACGTAGGTCCAATGACAGCGAATATTATTACCGGATCTGTGGTTATTGAACGGATTTTCGGGATTGGCGGTATTGGTAAAGTGTTTGTGGAAAGTATCACAAGCCGTGATTACACCATGATTATGGGCATAACGATTTTTTACGGTGTTTTGCTTATGTTAGCGCGTTTTATTACAGATGTCGCGTATGGGTTTATTGATCCTCGGATTAAGCTGTCCGGCGGGAAGGAGGGGTAACTTTATGTCTGTGAAAGACAATGCTGTGAATTTGGATAAACTTCAGGTGAAACCGGAAGATTTCCAAAAAATAGGGGTCGATGAAAAGCAGTCTGAAGTTATTCAGCGAGAAAGCTTATCTGCTTGGCGCGATGCCTGGGAACGACTTCGTAAAAACAAGGTTGCAATGACTAGCTTGATTGTTTTAGTTCTGATTGTGCTTTTTTCTTTAATAGGTCCGATATTGTCACCCTATAATTATTACTCTAATGATTTACTGAGCACGAATCTGCCACCTTCTGCGGAGCATTGGTTCGGTACGGATGATCTTGGACGTGATATGTTTGTCCGTACATGGATGGGAGCACGGATTTCCTTGACGATAGGCCTGGCCGCAGCTTTGATTGATTTACTGATTGGTGTTATTTATGGTGGAATTATGGGTTACTTTGGTGGCCGCGTTGATGAAATCATGAATAAATTTTCTGAAATCTTGTACTCCATTCCTTACTTGCTTGTTACGATCCTGTTGCTGGTTGTACTGGAGCCAAGTATCACTACAATTATTATTGCGCTCTGTGTAACGGGGTGGATTAACATGTCGTGGATTGTACGTGGTGAAATGCTGCAACTTAAAAACCGAGAATTCGTACTTGCTTCCCGTTCAATGGGTGCTGGAGCAGGTCGTTTGCTTTTCCGTCACCTCTTGCCTAATGCAGTAGGTCCGATCATCGTTACATTGACGTTGAGCGTTCCGACCGCTATTTTTTCCGAAGCTTTCCTGAGCTTCCTCGGTTTAGGGGTACCGAATCCAGAGGCATCGCTGGGTTCAATGATTGAATCAGCTCTGACAGGGTGGATGTATTATCCGTGGCGGATGCTTTTCCCAGCAGGTTTGATCAGTTTGATTATGCTTGCGTTCAACCTTTTTGGCGACGGCTTGCGTGATGCGCTTGATCCGAAGTTGAAGAAATAGGAGGTGAGATCATCGTGAGTAGCAACAATTTAATTGAGGTTGAAGGTCTTAAAAAGTATTTTAATGTTGGCAAAAACCGTGTGCTCAAAGCGGTGGATAACCTGAATTTCTATATTCGTGAGGGTGAAACGCTGGGTATGGTTGGCGAATCCGGTTGTGGTAAATCTACAGCGGGTCGTACTATTTTGCGCTTGTATGAACCTACAGCAGGTAGCGTACGTTTTAACGGCACAGATATTTACAAATTATCACCGGGTAAAATGAAAGCAATGCGTCGTGATATGCAGATGATCTTTCAAGATCCGTATGCATCATTGAACCCGCGTTTTACTGTGTCTGATATTATTGGTGAGGCACTGGATATTCACAATATGGCAGGTAGCCGTGCAGAACGTAAAAAACGGATTGAGGAGTTACTTGATCTGGTTGGTTTGAACCCTGACCATGCAACACGCTATCCGCATGAGTTTTCTGGTGGCCAACGTCAACGGATCGGTATTGCCCGTGCATTGGCTGTTAATCCTAAGTTCATCATTTGTGATGAGCCGATTTCAGCGCTTGACGTATCCATTCAGGCTCAAGTTGTCAACCTGTTAAAAGAGCTTCAAGAACGTCTGGGCCTGACGTACCTGTTCATTGCGCATGATCTGTCGATGGTCAAGCACATTAGTGATCGGGTAGCTGTAATGTATAGAGGCAGAATGGTGGAGCTTGCTGAAAGCTCTGAATTATATGCCAATCCGATTCATCCATATACGAAAATGCTTTTGTCGGCGATTCCACTTCCTGACCCGGAAGTCGAAGCCAACAAAAAACGAATTATTATGCCTGACGATCAAGGCGGACCGATTCATAACGCGTCCGATAATAAGGCAGGGGCTTATAACCTGGAAAATGCCACGCTTATCGAAGTGTCTAAAGGACATTTTGTAGCTGAACCTTACGCTTGATCTTGTTCTATATACCAACCGCCGAGTTATTCGGCGGTTTTTTTTATAGGAAGCTTTGACGTGGACATGGGCTTTCGGTACAATCAAGCAGTAAGGTTTTGGTGGAGACAGGAGGCAGACCCATGAAAATAGTTCCGGAAACGCTTCGCGGAGGGTCGGCTTTGGCAGAAGACTACATACAGGGTACAGGACGCGCAAGCGATTTGTATGAATATGATATTCTGCACGCCGATGCTTATGCCCAACGGGCCAAGTGGCTGGATAAGACGGAGCATCTGCGATTAAACCGTAAGGATGTCGTAGCATGTCTTCGTATATACAATGAGCAACACAACTCGCATGAGGCGGTTCATGCTTCATTGGACCGTTTGGAAAGTCCAGATGCTTTAGTAGTCGTTGGCGGACAGCAAAGTGGACTATTCACAGGTCCGATGCTGGTCATTTACAAAGCTGCTACGATTATTAAAGCAGCTAGAGAAGCTGAGGAACGGCTTGGACGTCCGGTTATTCCGATTTTCTGGATTGCTGGTGAAGATCATGACTGGGACGAGGTCAATCATACATACGTAATGGCAAAAGACCCGCAAGCAGTTAAAATCAAGCTGAATAAGCAGCCTGAACACCGTTCTTCAGTTAGTGCCATTAAAGTTGATACGGTTGAGTGGAAGCAAGCGATGGCGGATATAGAGCAAAGCTTGCCAGATTCAGAACATAAGACCGATATTATGCGCATGATTGAGCAAGGTTTGACAGAGTCATATGGACTAAGTGAGGCCTTTGCCAGGCTGATGGGCCGTTTGTTTGGTGCCTATGGATTGGTGCTCATGGATTCTGCAGATCCTTTACTGCGCAAGCTGGAGGCATCCGTTTTTAGACGGTTGGTTCAACACAATGATGAGTTGGAGACAGCGTATAAGACAACCGCTACGCGGATCGTAGACTATGGTTATCATTTACAAGCGGATGTGCATGAAGGTGGTGCGAACCTTTTTTACATTCATGAAGAGGAACGCCTGCTGCTTTTCAAAAAAGCTAGATTATTCACAGATCGGCGCGGTATAGTGGCGTTTACAGCGGATGAACTGCTTGAAGAGATAGATAGACACCCCGAACGTTTTAGTAACAATGTACTAACCCGTCCTCTCATGCAGGATTCACTGTTTCCGGTACTGGCATCTGTGCTGGGTCTAGGAGAAATTGCCTACTGGGCAATTACACGGGACGCTTTTGGAGTGCTCGGGATGCAGATGCCAATACTGCTGCCCCGTATGTCTTTTACATTGATGGAGCCAGGCGTGGAGAAGCATATGCTTAAGTACGAACTAACTTTTGGTCAAGTTAGAGACGGGCTTGAGGAACGAAAAAAGCAATGGATTGCCACTCAAGATCAGCTTGGAATGCAGGATCAGTTTTCCGAGGCTAAGGATGCTTTTATCCGTATGTATAAACCGCTTATACAGCAGACAGGAATGATAGAGAAAGGTTTGCTACAGCTCGGAGAAACCAACTGCGAGAAAATTCTGGGGCAGATTGACTATCTGGAGGCAAAGGTGCAGGAAGCGCTGCTTCGGCAAAATGGAACAGCACTTCGCCATTGGGATCATATCGAATGGTCGCTTTTCCCATTTGGACAGCCGCAGGAGCGTGCGTATACCATCTATCATTTTCTGAACCGTTACGGTCTCGACCTGATGGATATGATTATGAACGTACCTTTGGATTTGTCGGGGACGCATCGTGTGATTTATGTATAATGATTATAAATGAATTTAACTAATATATAGGAGGAAATAACGTATGACTTCCCATTCTCTGCAAAATAGCATTATTCACGATCTTAAATTGGCCCCTGAAGGGCATTTGAAAATTGATTGGGTAGAAGCCCATATGCCGGTATTGAACCGCATACGTCAACAATTCGAGCAAGAGCAGCCTTTTGACGGTCTGAAGGTAACGATTTGTTTACATCTGGAGGCCAAAACGGCTTATCTGGCTAAAGTGGTACAAGCAGGTGGAGCACAGGTCACCATTACGGGTAGTAACCCTTTGTCAACACAAGATGATGTTTGCGCCGCATTAGTTGAAGATGGCGTTACGGTATTGGCTAAATACAACCCAGATCCAGAGGAATTCAAGAATTTGCAAATCAAGGCACTGGAAACTAAGCCAGATCTCATTATAGATGACGGTGGCGACCTGGTTACTCTGTTGCAATCTGAACGGCCTGATCTGATTTCTACGATCCGTGGAGGAGCAGAGGAGACCACTACAGGGATTATTCGTTTGAAGGCTTTGGAAAAAGAAGGGCAGCTTCACTTTCCGATGGTGGCTGTAAATGATGCTTACTGTAAATATTTGTTCGACAACCGCTATGGTACGGGTCAGTCAGCTTTCGACGGTATTATTCGTACGACTAATCTGGTTGTGGCAGGAAGTACAGTGGTTGTGGTGGGTTATGGATGGTGTGGCAAAGGAGTTGCAATGCGTGCAAAAGGGCTGGGAGCCAACGTTGTTGTAACTGAAGTTGATCCAATCAAGGCTGTAGAAGCCCATATGGATGGTTTTCATGTATTGCCAATGGTGGAAGCTGCCAAACTGGGTGACTTCTTCATTACAGTAACTGGAAATAAAGCTGTAATTACAGGGGAGCACTTTGATGTTATGAAGGATGGAGCTGTGCTGTGTAACGCAGGGCATTTTGATGTGGAGGTTAGTAAGCCTGAGCTTGCCAAACGCTCCGAATCCATTCGCACGGTACGTCGCAATATCGAGGAATACCGCTTTAAAGATGGACGTAAAATGTATTTGCTCGCAGAAGGGCGTCTCGTGAATCTGGCTGCCGCTGACGGTCATCCTGCAGAGATTATGGATACCACATTTGCGCTTCAGGCACTCGGCTTGAAATATGTGAATGATCGTTACAACGAGCTGGGCAAAGCCGTGATTAATGTTCCTTATGAAATTGATGAGCAAGTGGCTCGATTCAAGCTTGATAGTCTGGGAATCAAGATTGATACATTAACAGAAGACCAAAAAGTCTATCTGGACAGCTGGAACGCGTAATCATTTTCAGTAACGATGTCCGCTGCAGGAGTATTGCATTTTTTAATGTAATTGCTTGTATAGGTTGACATATGGAACGAGTATAAGCCCTTTATTCCATGATGTTTCGAAACCTGATGCATATTGTCGGGGATTCGGCTTCATGGGATAAGGGGCTTTTTGGCATCTTATGACGCAGGGCTACAATAACAGACAGCATGCCATGAATCTAGAATTATCACTTTTTCGTCATGAAAAAGAGGTCTTTGATTTTTTAAAGCGAATCTATTATGCTTAGGTGGTGGAAAGTGGGCCAAAGTGGGAGAATGGGGTAAGGGGTGACGAAACCAATGTTTATGGGGGAGTTCCAACATAGCATTGATGAGAAGGGACGGCTTACTGTCCCGGCCAAGTTTCGTGAACTTCTTGGTGCCTCGTTCGTGGTTACCCGCGGGCTGGATCAATGCCTCTTCGTGTATCCCATGGATGAGTGGGCTGTTATGGAGAAAAAACTTAAAGCACTGCCTTTGATGAAGGCTGATGCGCGGGCGTTTACTCGTTTTTTTTTCTCGGGGGCGACTGAATGCGAATTGGACAAACAGGGCAGGGTAAATTTACCGGGGAATTTGTGCGAATACGCCAAGCTTACAAAAGAGTGCGTCGTATTGGGAGTGTCCACCCGGGTAGAGATTTGGAGCAAGCACACTTGGGAGCAATATTTCAACCAATCAGAAGAAGCATTTAACGACATTGCTGAGAAATTGGTTGATTTCAACTTTGAATTGTAATTTAGGAGGTCAGCCGTTTGTTTCACCACATTACCGTACTCAAGGAAGAAGCAACACAGGCACTAAACATCAGGCAGGACGGGATTTATGTGGACTGCACGTTGGGAGGGGCAGGACACAGTTCCGTCATTGCATCACAGCTTGGCCCTGAGGGGAGGCTTATTGCCTTTGATCAGGACGACTGGGCATTGAACAATGCACGAGAGAAGCTGTCAGCCTATGAAGGAAAGATTTCATTAGTGAAATCCAACTTCCGCCACTTGCAGGACAAGCTGGCCGAACTGGGATTGCCCGAAAAAGACGGCGTCCCGCAGGTCCAGGGTATTTTGTTCGACCTGGGTGTATCCTCGCCCCAGTTCGATGAGGGGGAGCGGGGATTCAGTTACAATCATGATGCGCCGCTTGATATGCGGATGGATCAGAGCAGTTCGCTTACGGCATACGAAATTGTTAATGAATGGCCGGAAGCGGAGATTGCGCGGATCCTGTTTCAATATGGAGAAGAGAAGTTCTCCAGGCGGATCGCAAAGATCATGGTTGAACGTAGAATGAACAAGCCTATTCACACAACGGGGGAACTTGTCGATATTATCAAAGAAGGAATTCCGGCTGCGGCACGCAGAACCGGGGGACATCCGGCTAAACGCAGTTTTCAGGCTTTGCGGATTGCTGTGAATGATGAGCTGGGTGCACTGGAAGATACTTTGCATCAGGCAGTAAGATGTCTGGCTCCAGGGGGCAGAATTTCGGTTATTACGTTTCATTCCTTGGAGGATCGGATATGCAAGCATATTTTCAAGGAGTATTTGGCGAAAAGCATCTATCCATCTGATTTGCCGATTCTGGATGACAAAATGGTAGGCGATCTAAAGCTGGTGAATCGTAAGCCGATTGTGGCATCAGAACAGGAATTGGAGCTTAATCCACGATCCCGGTCAGCCAAGCTGAGAGTTGCCGAAAAATTGTAAATTTAATGGAGAAGGAGAGGCGACATGGCTTATACACGCGGTAATTTGGCTGTAAAAGAAAGAGCCCGTCAGGAACAGGTTCAGCAACAACGGTATCGTGAGACCACCAAAGTCGTTACACGCCGCAGAGAGCTGCCGATTCGAGAAAAGCTGCTGTATCTATTGACACTTGTAGCATGCATTGTCATTGCGGGGACGTTGATTGGCAGATATGCTCACATTTATCAAATTAATTATGCGATTAATACAGCCAGCAAGGACATTTCCAAATTACAGACCAATATCGCCCAATTGAAGATTCAAAAGGAGCGTTTGGAGAATCAGATTGTTCCGACGGCAAAGGAACAGGGATATATCGAACCAACAAGAGAGCCCATTCGTGTGGAAAAGCAGGCTGCCAAATAGTTAAGAGCATAGCATCAAGCTATGCTCTGACATACATTTTTTGCAGAGAGGTTTGAGCTATGGTCAAAAGAATAAAGCTTCGCACACTGCTGATAGGGGGATGTATTACCCTCTTTTTTCTTGTTCTGCTACTTAAAGTATTTTGGATTCAAGTCGTAAGTGGGGAATATTGGCATAATCTAGTAGTTACACAGGTAGAAAAAGACCAAGTGATTCAACCCAAGCGTGGAACCATCATGGATCGTAAAGGGAATGTACTAGCTGCGGATGCACCGGCTTATACGGTGGTTGTCAATCCTAGCATCATTCAGGAGTATGACTTGGAGAATGAGGCTGTAGCCAAGCTGCATCAGCTACTCAAAACGCCTGAGGATGAGCTGAGAAGACATTTATCTGCAAAGGATAAAGAGGGGAATTACTTAAAAAATCGTGAGATTCGTAATGGAGGCTGGAAGGTAGACCCTGAGGTGAAGGCACAGGTGGATACGTTCAAAGAGTATTTGAAGGACAAGTATGGGGTAATTGGAGCTGTAGACACTGTTCAGGAATCCAAACGCTATTATCCGGAAAATAAGCTGGCTTCGCATGTGCTTGGCTATCTGAGTAAGGATGGCAAAGCAGGTATGGGGCTGGAGGCTTATTATGATAAAGAGCTTTCAGGTACGGCTGGCAAGCTGCTGTATCAGCGAGACCGAAAGGGAGTTCCTCTTCAGGGATCGGAAAGTATCTATGAGCCGGCACAAAATGGGAAAAATTTAAAGCTGACGATTGATGATACGATTCAGTATTATATAGAGGATGCCATGCAGCAGGCGATTGCAACATATAATCCGAAAACGATGACGGTTGTAGCAGCTGATCCCAAAACAATGGATGTTCTCGGTATGGCAAGCTACCCGAATTTTAATCCCAATACATATGGGAGTGCATCTTTGGAAAATTTCCGTAATAATGCTACACAGTCGATCTATGAGCCAGGTTCTACGTTTAAAATTGTAACCCTGGCCGCAGCGGTTCAAGAAAAGGTATTTAATCCGAATGATAGATACCAGTCTGGTATCATTAGAGTCGGGGGCTGGGATATTCGTGATGTGAGCCGTAACTGGGGAACGTTAACCTATCTTGAAGGTGTCAAGCGCTCAAGTAACGTTGGGTTCGTCCATCTCGGACTGGATAAGCTGGGCGGTGAAAAGCTGAAGCGATATATCGATAATTTTGGCTTTGGTGTAAAAACAGGTATCGATCTCCCAAGTGAGTCTACCGGAGCTATTACCTTCCATACCCAATATAAATCCGAAGTCGCCACGGCTTCCTTTGGACATGGACGTGTACAGGTAACGCCGATCCAGCAGGTAGCTGCAATTTCAGCTATAGCAAATGGAGGCAAACTGATGAAGCCTCATTTGGTCAAGGAAATTGTGAATCCGGATACGAATGAAGTGCAGACGATACAACCGAAGGAGGTCCGCCAGGTGATTTCGAAGGAATCGGCAGACCAGACAAGCAACTATCTGGAGCAGGTCGTGTCTGACCAGGAGATTGGTACGGGACGTCTTGCCTATATCGACGGATATCGTGTTGCTGGTAAAACAGGGACAGCGACGAAAGTTGTCGGCAAAGTATATGACCATTCCAAGGATGTCGTGTCCTTTATTGGCTTTGCACCAGTCAATGATCCAAAAATAGCCGTCTTGGTCGTCATGGACGAACCTAACAAATCGGTAGGCGGCGGTACAGCAGCAGCACCTGTGTTTAAAAAAATCGTGTCCCAATCGCTGCAATATATGGGAGTTCCCAAAACGGGGACCAAATCCAGTAAGTCAGATGGGGCTGCGGTGAAGACGGTGAATTTGCCTACAGTGCCACAATTAACCGGTCTGGTAAAAAAGGATGCGCAAAACGCGCTGCTCAAACAGGGGATTGCCTATGTGACGGTTGGAAAAGGCTCTAAAATTGTTCGCCAATATCCTGAGGCAGGCGTCAAAATGAAGCCCGGGCAACGTATTTACTTACTGACTGAGGATGGTGCCACTATGACCATTCCTGACTTTACGGGTGTGTCTTTGCGTGACACGCTTCAAGTCTTAACGCTGATGAAGGTTGGCGTTCAGGTAACCGGTGAAGGGTATGTTGCTTCTCAAAAGACACAAATGGTAAATGGCAAGCGGATCGTCAGTGTGACGCTTATGCCAGCCAAAGAAACAGTGACCGGCGTGAAGCTAGAGGAAGCACAGGACTCGCCCACTGGAGTTGCAACTAACCAGCCAGGCAGCTCAACGGGAACAGCGACCGATTCTAAAACCAAAACCGGTGCTACGGCGGATGCTGGAACAAACACGGTGGCTCCTAAAGGAGGAATATCTGCAATAGCAGATGAGAAAAGCGCTGCCGCAATTAAAGGCGAAGATAACTGATAGCTTGTTCTAATGCTCGTTCTTTTGAATATTCATGAGGTAAGACATGTCATGAGTATTTGAGGAACGGAGGGGGCGCGTTTGAAAAAGTCTAACGTGATCATGCGGCGTAGGCTGGTATGGGGGCTACTGGGATTGTTCGTACTGTTTGCGGCCTTGTCGATCCGGCTCGCCTATGTTCAATTGGGTAAAGGAGGCGAGCTCTCAGCCAAGGCTGAGGATTCGTGGCGCCGCAATATTCCTTTTGCCGCCAAGCGTGGCGAAATTTTGGATCGGCAGGGTACTGCGCTGACCTATAATGTCAGTTCACCGACTGTCATGGCGATACCAGTACAGATTAAGGAGCCGGAAGAAACGGCACGCAGGCTGGCGCCCTTGCTAGATATGAGTGAGGATAAAGTACTCAAGCTGATTACCAAACGAACAGCAAGCCAAAAACTTCAGCCCGGCGGACGAAAAATTACGATGGAGAAAGCCCAGAAAATTCGTGATTTGAAGCTGCCGGGTATCGTTGTTGCTGAAGACAACAAACGTTATTATCCTTATGGTGATCTAGCGGCTCATATTCTTGGATTTACCGGAATTGATAATCAAGGGCTGACAGGTGTAGAGAAGCAGCAAAACAGCAAGCTTCGAGGAATCGATGGAAGCATCGCGTATTTATCAGACGCAGGTGGCCGCCTGATGCCTGGTTCTTCTGAAAAGTATATTGAACCGAAGGATGGACTGAATTTACAATTAACCATTGATAAATCGGTGCAATCCATTATGGAACGGGAGCTTGACCAAGCCATGGTCAAATTTCAGGCGAAGTCCGCGCTGTCTATTGCGATGAACCCCAAGACGGGTGAAATATTAGGCATGGCTGGACGACCAAGCTATGAGCCAGCGCTTTACAAGCAATATGCGCCTGAAATTTATAATCGAAATCTGCCAATTTGGATGACATATGAACCTGGTTCTACTTTTAAAATTATTACACTGGCCGCTGCCTTGGAAGAAAAGAAGGTTAATCTTAAAAATGACCGTTTCTTTGATCCGGGATATATTGAAGTCGGTGGAGCACGCCTGCGTTGTTGGAAAAAAGGTGGGCATGGCAGCCAGACCTTTCTTCAAGTGGTAGAAAATTCATGCAATCCCGGTTTTGTAACGTTGGGACAACGTCTGGGCAAAGAAACACTGTTCAAGTACATTCGCAATTTCGGCTTCGGCAGCAAAACAGGAATTGACATGATCGGTGAGGGCAATGGCATTTTGTTCAAGCTAGCTCAGGTCGGACCTGTAGAGCTGGCTACTACGGCCTTTGGTCAAGGGGTATCTGTCACTCCGATTCAGCAGGTTACGGCTGTGTCGGCAGCAATCAATGGTGGCAATCTTTATAAGCCTCACATCACAAAAGGCTGGATTCAGCCCGAAACCGGAAAGGTTCTAGAAAAAGTGGAGCCGGAACTGGTGCGTAGAGTTGTTTCAGAGGATACCTCTCGACAGGTAAGGGAAGCGCTGGAAAGTGTTGTAGCTAAAGGTACAGGTCGTCCTGCCTTTATTGAGGGTTACCGGGTTGGAGGTAAAACGGGTACAGCACAAAAGGTGATTAACGGACGTTATTCTTCCTCGGAGCATATTGTATCCTTTATTGGTTTTGCTCCGGCGGATGATCCGCAAATCGTCGTCTATACTGCTGTCGATAACCCGAAAGGGATTCAATTCGGCGGTGTGGTTGCTGCGCCAATCGTGCAAAATATTTTAAAGGATGCACTGATTGCCTTGAAAATACCACCTCGTACCAATCAAATTGCCAAAGAGTACAAGTATGGGGAAAAACCGATCGAAACGGTACCTGATCTGGTAGGTGCCACTGCAGCTGATTTATACGAAGATATGAATATGAACTTTATGCTCGTGAAATCTGGGTCAGGCAAGACGGTCATAAGTCAGGCACCGAAGCCAGGCTCTCGATTGGAACGAGGATCAACGATCCGTATATATATGGGGGATTGATAGGTTCTTTTTATACCATACTATGAATAACGAGAGAGCAATGGAGGAATGTAAGATGCAGCTTCAACAATTGGCTTCACTGCTGGCCGTCTCCCGAGTGATGGGTGACGGTACAGTGGATTGCCGAGGAATCGGGGCGGATTCACGTCGTGTCCAACCGGGAGACTTATTTCTGTGCTTACCCGGTTTTACAGTAGATGGACATGACTATGCTGGGCAGGCCGTTGCGTCCGGAGCGGCGGCTTTGGTCGTAGAGAGAGAACTGGATGTGCCTGTTCCGCAGCTTGTTGTTAAGGATGCGCGACATGCCATGGCGGTTTTGGCGGATTATATGTTTGATTCACCAAGCCGCCGTATGCGCATGATCGGCATAACCGGAACGAACGGGAAAACAACGATAACGTACCTGATTGAAAAAATTATGCAGGACGCCGGGGTGAACACCGGGCTGATTGGTACCATTCAAATGCGTTACAACGGCCAGTCTTATCCTATGTCCGGCACTACGCCTGAAGCAGTAGAACTGCAACGTTATCTCGGGAATATGGCAGAGCAAGGGGTTCAATGCTGTGTCATGGAGGTATCCTCACATGCTTTGGAGCAGGGCCGTGTCAAAGGAACAGATTTTCGTACCGCTATATTTACAAACCTGACGCAGGACCATCTAGACTATCACAACACGATGGAGGAGTACCGCGCTGCCAAGGGACTTTTGTTCTCCAGACTGGGAAATGCCTTCTCGCGTGATGCATCCAATAGTAAATATGCTGTTCTGAATGCAGATGATCCGGCCTCTTCCTATTTGCAGGCTCAAACTGCGGCCCAAGTGATTACCTACGGCGTAGAAAAGGATTCGGATGTGCAAGCGTCTCGTATCACTATAAGTGCCAAGGGAACCTCCTTCCATGTATCCACTTTTAAAGGAGAAACTGACATTGAGCTTCGAATGGTAGGCAAGTTTAATGTGTACAACGCACTAGCAGCCATTTCAGCTGCTTTGCTGGAAGGTATCTCACTGGTAGATATCAAGCGGAGCCTGGAATCTATCGCAGGCGTGGATGGGCGCGTAGAGCCTGTTGATGCGGGTCAACCCTTTGCTGTAATTGTTGATTATGCCCATACGCCAGACGGATTGGAAAATGTCCTTCGCACCGTAAAGGAATTTGCGACTGGTAAAGTATGGTGTGTGTTTGGTTGCGGCGGAGATCGAGATCGTACAAAACGTCCGTTGATGGGGAAAATTGCTGCACGATACAGCGATCATTCGTTTATTACTTCCGACAATCCGCGAACAGAAGACCCGATAGTGATTTTGAAAGATATCGAACAAGGGTTGATTGATGAAGGTGTACCTGCCGAACGTTATGAACTGATCGTGGATCGCAGAACTGCAATTCATAAAGCTGTTGAAATGGCAAGCCCTGACGATGTAGTATTGATTGCGGGAAAAGGTCATGAGACTTACCAGTTGATCGGAAAAACGGTGCATGAATTCGATGATCGCATCGTAGCCAAAGAAGCGATAAGGGGTTTATCCAAGTGATGAAAAGAACAATCGGTCAGATTGCATCCATGTGTGGAGGAACACTTCACGCAGAGGCGGACGCCGAACGGATGGTTGAGGGCGTTTTTACAGACTCACGCAGGCCGCAGAGTCTGGGACTGTTCGTTCCACTCGTGGGTGAACGATTTGATGGACATCATTATGTTCAGCAGATCGTAAGCGAGAGAGGGGCAACAGCATATTTATGGCAAAAGGATCATGGAGCACCTCCGACTGTCAATGCTATTGAGGTCGAGGATACGTTAGAAGCTCTTCAGCATCTAGCAGCTGCATACTTGCGCGAAACTGGCGTTTCTGTCGTTGGAATCACGGGAAGCAACGGCAAGACGACGACAAAAGATATTGTAAATGCTCTATTAGGCACGACTTTTAAAGTACACAAAACCGAAGGGAATTATAACAATCATATCGGGTTGCCTTTAACAGTACTGTCCATGCCGCAGGATACAGATATCCTGGTTCTGGAGATGGGCATGAGTGGACGCGGGGAAATCCGTCTGCTGGCTAATATTGCCCAACCAGATGTAGCTGTCATAACTAACATTGGCGAATCGCATTTACTTCAGCTTGGTTCTCGCACTGAAATTGCTCGTGCAAAGCTGGAAATCGCAAGTGGGATTAAACCCGGTGGATTGCTTATCTATAATGGGGATGAACCACTACTTCCACAAGTGTTGGCGGAGCCTGAAACGGTCAAGCCTGAAGGATTAGAATTATTCACGTTCGGGTTAGCTGCGGACAATGATGATTATCCAACTGAAATCACTTCGGATGGAGAAGGTAGCTTATTCATAACAGCCCAATCAGGCCAAGAGGCTTTCCGGCTTCCCTTGCTCGGACAGCACAATGTTGTAAACGGATTGGCAGCGCTGGCGGTAGCACGTCATTTCAATGTGGATGCAGACCATATACGTAAAGGGTTGTCGTCTTTAAAGCTGACGGGCATGCGCATTGAGGTCGTGAAGTGTTCGGATGGACTTACCGTGCTAAATGACGCTTACAATGCCAGTCCTGCTTCAATGAAGGCTGCAATTCAGACGTTGTCTGCATATAAAACGGGTGGACGTAAAATAGCCGTGCTTGGTGATATGCTGGAGCTGGGCGCTGAGGAAAAGCAATTTCATGAAGAAATTGGGCGTTTTGCTGCAAAGCATAACATAGAGGCACTGTTTACCTATGGTGCATTAGGCGCTTCGATTGCGCAGGGTGCGCAAGGGACAATGCCAACTGCTAACGTACATGCTTATACAGATAAGCAAAAGCTGATCCAGCATTTGCGGTCTTATCTCCATGCCGATGATATTGTGCTGGTTAAGGCATCCAGAGGGATGCGATTAGAAGAAATTGTGGATGCGCTGAAAAACGGTCCGCTACAGAACTGATGTTGACGAGAGGGAGACTCCCATGGATATTCAATTATTACTGCTGACGATCGTCGTATCGTTTATACTGGCGGTCATTGCCGCTCCACTGCTCATTCCGCTGCTGCGGCGAATGAAATTCGGCCAGCAGGTCCGGGATGACGGGCCACAAAGCCATCTTAAAAAGATAGGTACGCCTACAATGGGCGGTATCGTAATCTTGCTGGCTTTTACGCTGACCTTTCTAAAGTTTTCAGCTATTAAAAATACGGACTTTTACGTTCTGCTGGTTGCTACGCTCGGTTTTGGGCTGATCGGCTTTTTGGACGACTATATTAAAATTGTATTCAAACGCTCGCTCGGTCTGACGGCACGTCAAAAGCTGTTCGGGCAGTTATTGTTTGGCGCGATTATGTGCTGGCTTCTGATTAGCAATGATCACAGCACGGCAATCGGCATCCCGGGCACCTCATGGTCTTTTGATTGGGGAGGTTGGTTCTACTATCCGTTCATTATTATCATGATGCTGGCGATCAGCAACGCTGTCAATTTTACAGATGGGCTGGACGGGCTGCTGTCTGGTACAAGTGCGATTGCATTTGCTGCTTATGCCATTGTGGCGATTCAAGCAACCTCGCTTCCGGCTGCAGTTTGCGCAGCGGCCATGATTGGCGCTGTACTTGGTTTTCTCGTATATAATGCTCATCCTGCCAAGGTATTTATGGGTGACACAGGCTCGCTGGGAATCGGCGGAGCCATTGGTGCCATTGCCATTGTTACGAAAAGCGAAATTTTGTTCCTCATCATCGGTGGTGTATTCGTGATTGAAATGCTGTCCGTGGTCTTGCAGGTAGCTTCCTTTAAAACCCGTGGCAAGCGTATTTTCAAAATGAGCCCGATTCATCATCATTTCGAGCTGTCCGGCTGGTCCGAATGGCGCGTAGTTATTACATTCTGGGCTGTAGGACTGCTGTTGGCAGGACTTGGACTTTATCTCAACAAGGGGTTGTAGACAAATGAATCATCCAGACGCATACCGAGATCAGGAAGTTGTCATTATCGGTCTGGCCAAAAGCGGCGTACAAGTTGCCAAGGTGCTACATCAGGCCGGGGCCAAGCTCACAGTCAATGATAAAAAAGATAGGGAACAATGTCCCGAAGCTTCTGAATTAGAGGCTTTGGGAATTTCCGTTTTATGCGGGGGTCACCCGGAAGGGCTGATTCATCCTGGAGTGAAACTGGTTGTCAAAAATCCAGGAATTCCTTACACGGCCCCTCCCGTACAGAAAGCTGTCGAGCTCGGCATTGAGGTCGTGACCGAGGTTGAGGTCGCCTACCATCTATGCAAAGCTCCGATTATCGGAATTACTGGCTCCAACGGAAAGACGACCACGACCACTTGGGTGGGCAAGTTGTTGGAGGCATCCGGCATGAATCCGATCGTGGCTGGTAATATCGGTACGCCATTATGCGAGGCGGCTGTGGACGCCAAGTCGGACGAGTGGATGGTTGTGGAGCTGAGCAGCTTTCAGTTAAAAGGAACAAAGGATTTCAAGCCCGCAGTAGCCTGCTTGCTCAATGTAGCTGAGACCCATTTGGACTACCACGGAGGTATGGAGGACTATGTTGCATCGAAGGCACGTCTATTTGCCAATCAAACAGCGTCGGATACCGCAGTCGTGAACTGGGATGATTCCGTCTGCCGGGAGCTTGTGCCCTATATTCAAGCGAAGCTGCTTCCTTTCTCAATGACGGAACGTTTGCAGGAAGGGCTGTTCGCTGACCCGCCATACATACCGGATGTGACGGATGATATTGAAAGAAACATCGTATACCGTGATGGAAATGGGGTACTGCATCCCATTATAGGCGTGACCGATATTGGGCTTCCGGGTCGTTTTAACGTAGAAAATGCTCTAGCTGCTTGTGCAATCGCCATTGCCGCAGGCGCAGAACCAGCAAAATTAGCGGAACCATTAGGCTCTTTTCGCGGTGTAGAACATCGGCTTGAATATGTTTTAGAACACGGTGGAGTAGCTTATTACAACAATTCCAAAGCAACCAATTCGAAAGCGACAATGATGGCCTTATCTTCCTTTAAGCAACCTATCGTACTCATTGCCGGAGGATTGGATCGTGGCTCTGATTATGCGGAGCTTGTACCATCCTTGCAGGAAGGTGTGAAAGCTGTTGTACTCTTGGGTGAGACACGGCATAAGCTGGCAGATCGGGCTCGTCAGGCTGGAATAGAGCATGTCAAGGTCGTCGATAATGGGGAGGATGCCGCCGCTACGCTCGTGGAGGCTGTAAACAAGGCAGCTCAATTTGCTGAGACGGGAGATGTGGTATTACTCTCACCCGCTTGTGCAAGTTGGGATATGTTCCAATCCTATGAAGAGCGTGGACGTATTTTTAAAGAGGCGGCGCATAAATTGTAAGTAGGGGGGTTGGATAAGCCCCTACTTTTATGCAAGGGGTGGCCTCCTGATGAAGCAATCTCGTCCGGCGCCAGATATATGGCTTTTCGTCTGTATTGTAAGCTTGTTAGCCATCGGCATGGTTATGGTATACAGCGCGGGCGCCGTCCTCGCTTTTCACGAGTACGGGGACTCCTACTATTTTGTTAAACGACAATTGCTGTTTGCGGGGCTCGGCCTTGTAGCCATGTACTTTACTGCCCGAACGGACTATCGGATTTGGCAGAAATATGCCAAGGTCGTATTGTTGATCTGTCTGGCTCTACTGGTTGCCGTTTTAATTCCTGGCATTGGTGTAGTAAGAGGCGGCGCACGAAGCTGGCTCGGTATTAGCTCTTTTGGCATTCAGCCTTCCGAGTTTATGAAGCTGGGTATGATTCTTTTTCTCTCTCAATGGCTCAGTCGTCCTGACTATGATATTAGCTCTTTTACGCGCGGGCTTTTGCCTCCGCTTGGGCTCATGGGACTGGCCTTTGGGCTCATCATGCTCCAGCCTGATTTGGGCACAGGCACGGTAATGATGGGAGCATCCATGCTGATCGTATTTACGGCAGGCGCGCGTATGAAGCATCTTGGTCTACTGGCCTTGTCGGGGGCAGCGGGGTTTGCTGCACTGATTGCAGCTGCCCCTTATCGACTCCAGCGTATTACCGCGTTTCTGGACCCTTGGTCTGATCCGCTTGGCGCGGGTTATCAAATTATTCAATCGCTATATGCTATTGGTCCTGGCGGATTGGCGGGCTTGGGGCTCGGCATGAGTCGGCAAAAATATAGCTACGTTCCTGAGCCACAGACGGACTTTATCTTTTCCATACTGGCGGAGGAGCTTGGTTTTATCGGTGGAATGACGGTGCTGGGGCTTTTTTTGGTCCTTGTTTGGAGAGGGATGCGTGTCGCTATTACCATCCCGGACACCTATGGCAGTTTGCTTGCGGTAGGTATTGTCGGAATGGTGGCGGTACAGGTCGTTATTAATATTGGTGTTGTTATCGGTCTAATGCCGGTGACAGGAATAACACTGCCCTTAATCAGCTATGGAGGTTCTTCACTGACCTTAATGCTAACTGCTCTGGGCATTTTATTAAATTTATCACGTTATGCGAGGTGAACGTTTATGCGCGTCGTGTTGAGCGGCGGCGGTACTGGAGGGCATATTTATCCAGCACTTGCCGTAGCCAGACAGTGCGAAGAAATAGATCCAGACGCTGAATTTTTATACATTGGCGGTCAACGAGGACTTGAAAGTAAATTGGTTCCTCAGGAAAAAATCCCATTTGAGGCTATTGATATCACAGGATTTCGTCGCAGCTTGTCTGTGGAAAATATAAAAACAATCATGCGCTTTTTCAAAGGAGTTCGCAGGTCCAAAGCATTATTAAAGAAATTTAAGCCAGATATCGTTATTGGTACCGGGGGGTATGTATGCGGCCCTGTCGTTTATGCAGCTTCCAAGTTGGGAATACCCAGCATTATTCATGAACAAAATGCGATTCCTGGATTGACCAATGCATTTCTGAGTCGCTATGTGGATACAGTGGCTGTTAGCTTTGAAGGCTCGGAAGGAGCTTTTCCTAAAGCTAAAAATGTACTTTACACTGGGAACCCGCGTGCTACAACAGTTCGTTTGGCTAACCGGGATCGGGGATTTGCTACATTAGGGGTTCCGATGAACAGCTCGGTTGTCCTGGTGGTTGGCGGCAGCAGAGGGGCGAAGGCCATTAATGATGCCATGATTGCAATGGTTCCGCAACTTTCGCAACTGAAAGACGTCCATTTTGTATATGTGACCGGCGAATCTTACTATGAGCAAACGCTGGACAGCATACGAAATCAGATCGGCTCATTGCCCAATCATCTACACGTGCTTCCCTATATTCACAATATGCCTGAGGTACTGGCTTGTACCTCTTTAATTGTTAATCGCGCAGGTGCGTCCTTCTTGGCAGAGATTACATCGCTCGGCATTCCGTCCATTCTGATTCCATCACCCAATGTGACGAATAACCACCAGGAGGCTAATGCTCGTACACTTGAAAAGGCAGGGGCTTCTGTCATGATCACAGAAAAGGAATTAAGTGGCCCGGCTCTGTTTCAATCTATAGCGGAAATTATGAAGGATGAGGCAAGGCGGAGCCAAATGGCGGAGCTGGCATCTGCGCTTGGCAAGCCTGACTCAGCAGATATTTTAGTAAAAGAAATGGAGCGTCTTGCCCATAATAGGTAGTCCGCAGCGCAGATTTGGGCGGTTGTCACACACTGGACGGTATTTACATAGGATACCCTATAGATTGTGACCATCACCCAGGCTGCCGGTTGTTAGGTGAGAGCCTTATAACGATGCGGGGCAAGCAACAAGGAGGTTTCAGTACAATGCAGCAATGGATGCCATTATTAGCGGAGCATGATATCGGAAAAGTGCTGGAGCATGAACCGCTGTCCAAATATACAACCTGGAAGATCGGAGGCCCTGCGGATGCTCTTGTGATCCCGGATACCAAAGAGCAATTGGCAAAGATTTTGAAGCTGGCTAGCGAGCACGGAATTCCCTGGATGCAGTTGGGGCGGGGCTCCAACATGCTCGTCTCTGACAAAGGGATTCGGGGACTGGTGATCAAGCTGGGACCAGGATTTGATTATGTTCGTTTTGAGGATGAACAGATCGTTGCTGGTGGAGGCGTTTCACTGGTCAAACTATGTGTTATGGCTAGCAAGCAGGGTCTGTCAGGCCTTGAGTTTGCTGGTGGTATTCCAGGATCGGTCGGTGGGGCTGTCTACATGAACGCCGGTGCCCACGGGTCTGATGTGTCACAAATATTCCAGTCCGCTGAGATTGTGCTGGATACAGGGGAATTGGCTGTGTACAATGCCGAGGATATGCATTTTAGCTATCGTCACTCCGTGCTGCATGAGCAACGTGGAATGGTGACAGAGGCAGTGTTCCAGATGAAGCGGGGGGACCGAGAGGAAATCTCAGCAGCGCTTGCGGCTTTTAAAGACCGCCGTAGGCTGACCCAGCCGCTACAGTTAGCTTGTGCAGGAAGCGTGTTCCGTAATCCACCAGGAGACTATGCTGCCCGGCTTATTGAAAGCGCAGGTCTTAAAGGTTTGAAAGCGGGAGGCGCTGAGGTATCTGTACAACATGCTAATTTCATTGTAAATACCGGTCAAGCGACAGCAGAGGACGTGCTTACCCTAATGAAGCATATTCAAAGTACAATATCATCTCAAACCGGCATCAAGCTAGTTCCGGAGGTTTTCGTAGTGGGTGAGCGGTAAACTCGGAGGTGATACATTGGACAAATTGGTGATTGAGGGAGGCCGTCCCCTGTCAGGCACCATACGTATCCATGGGGCGAAAAATGCGGCACTACCTATTCTTGCAGCAAGCTTGCTTGCACAAGGTAAGGTGGAAATTCGGAATGTCCCCCATCTTTTAGACATTAAGGTCATGCTGCATATCCTAGAAAGACTTGGTTGCACATGCCGACATGAAGAGGAAACGGTATATGTGGATACATCGTCCGTCCGAACGTTCCAAATTCCTGAGGATTTGATGAAGCAAATGCGGTCATCTATCTTTCTAATGGGACCGCTGCTCGCCAGATACGGAGAAGTTTCCATTTACCAGCCCGGAGGCTGCGCCATAGGCGAGCGCAAAATTGATCTTCACCTGGAGGGCTTAAAAGCCCTTGGCGCAGAGATCGAGGAGAAAGACGAGCAAATTACGTTTCGAGCCCGCAAGCTGATCGGCTCGGACATCCACATGGATTTTCCGAGCGTAGGGGCAACAGAAAATATTATGATGGCTGCCGCGCTGGCCGAAGGACGAACAACGATTACCAATGCAGCGAGGGAACCAGAGATTCAGGATCTTCAAAACTTTCTGAATGCCATGGGAGCTCATATTATTGGTGCAGGAACAGACACAATTACAATTACGGGGGTCAGTCAACTCAATCCATGTACGTATGAGGTCATTCCTGACCGCATAGTAGCTGGAACAGTTATGATTGCGGCGGCAGCTACACGAGGTAGTGTGTCATTGACACACTGCAATCCTTCCCACTTGTCTGCGCTGATTCACGTCCTCAGGCGGGCTGGTGTTCAAATCGGCATCTTGAATGATATAATGACCGTAAGTTGTATGAGCCGTCCTAAAGCAGTGGAGAGGATCGTTACCTCACCTTATCCGTCATTTCCAACGGACTTGCAATCTCAGGTCATGGTTTTGCTTTCTTTGGCGGACGGCTTCAGTGTCATGAAAGAGACTGTCTTTGAAAGCCGATTTAAGCATGTAGATGAACTGAATGTAATGGGTGCTGATATTACGGTCGATGCGAATGCTGCTTTTATAAGAGGGGTTTCTCGTTTGTACGGGGCTACAGTAGAGGCTACCGATCTGCGGGCAGGGGCTGCACTGGTTATAGCCGGTCTAGCCGCTCAAGGACGTACCATTGTCGAGCAGGTTCACCACATTGACAGAGGGTATGACCGGATCGAACGTCTTTTCCAGGGATTGGGTGCCCGAATGAGCCGTCAGTCTCCGGTGCCCGAGCAACTGGATTTCGTAAATTAATGCCTGTAATGTCCCTCCGTTAACGGGGGGACAAAAGGCTTTTGTGGAGAGAAGCTATGCCAAATGCTCAAATACCTGTTCTTAAAAAGAACAGAACGAAAAAAAGAACAAGCCGGAAGATTGCTATTCTTCTCATTTTGTTGTTTATTGTACTACTCGCTGTTCTCTTTTTCCGTTCTTCGTTGAGTCAGGTTTCTGAAATTCGTTTTGATGGTAATGTATTTTCGACCCGGGAGCAACTTCTTAATCGAAGTGGTCTCGCTGTCGGAGATCAATATTTCGGAGTCAGTTCATCCGACGTCTCTGAGAAGCTGCGGGAAATTCAGTCAATTCAGCAAGTCACAGTGGACAAGCAGTTTCCGGGTATCATTACGATTCACATTAAAGAGTTTGCTACGGTAGCTTACGAGTTGCAAAGCGACGGTAGCCTGCGTGCTATTCTAGCAAATGGGACAAGCGTGGGCGTAGGAAGTAGTGGGATAGCGGTTGAAAAGCCTATTTTGACTAAATGGAAATCAGATGATCCCTACAAAGCGAAGCTGTGTGATGCTTTATCACGCATTCCGGGAGAATGGACAGCTGATATTTCGGAAATCATTCCCGCACCGATTCCTTCTTTTCCAGACCGTATAAAAATGTACACGCGTTCCCAATTTGAGGTTATTACAACCGTTTCATTGTTGAACTCTAAAATCAGCTATTTGAACCAGGTGCTAGAAACAGAAGATCCTGGTGTGATCACAATGCTGGAGGCGGATTCCTACGTTCCATTCAAACCCGATACGAGCGAAGAGGGCCAAGAAAAAGATACTACTCAGTGATGTGAAAAAATGCTAGAATTGATTTTATGGGTAATAGACTTGCCTCCTTCTTTTTTCTTCAAATTTTTATGTGACTGCAACCATAAATTGGCTTCTAAAAAATTTGTAGAAAAAAGAGGGAAAGCATGGAGTATGTTGAATATGTACAGAGTGTGTTTGAAGAACGAAATTCATTTTGGAGTCAGGAGGTGCCACAGACTTGAGCAACAATGACATCATTGTTAGTTTGGACATCGGTACATCCAAAGTTCGGGCTATTATTGGGGAAATGAATAATGGAACCTTTAATATTATTGGAGTTGGATCTGCCGACTCGGAAGGGATTCGCAAAGGTGCAATTGTAGACATTGATCAAACCGTGCAATCAATCCGTAACGCCGTGGATCACGCAGAACGCATGGTTGGTATTCAAATAACAGAAGTGTATGTGGGGATTTCAGGCAACCATATTGGTCTGCAAAATAGTCATGGCGTAGTAGCCGTGTCCAACGAGGACCGTGAAATCGGCGAGGAGGACATTGAACGTGTACTGAAGGCAGCAGAAGTAATTGCCGTACCACCGGAGAGAGAAATTATTGACGTGGTAGCCAAGCAGTATGTCGTAGATGGCCTTGAAGGAATTCAGGACCCTCGTGGTATGATCGGTGTTCGTCTCGAAGTAGAGGCTACGATTGTTACTGGAGGCAAGACCCCAATACATAATCTGTTGCGCTGCGTTGAGAAAGCCGGCCTGAGGATTAAAGATCTCGTCTTGTTGCCTCTTGGAGCTGGACAGTTGTCTCTTTCGAAGGATGAAAAGGTGATGGGTTCCGTGCTGGTGGATATTGGTGCAGGTTCTACGAATGTGGCCATTTTCCAGGAAGGAACGATTGTTGCTACATCAACACTCCCCATCGGCGGAGAATTTGTAACCAATGATATTGCCTACGGACTGAGAACCCTTACCGATCAAGCTGAAAAAGTAAAACTCAAATACGGCTGCGCTTGGTATGATGATGCAGCAGCCGATGTCGTCTTTAAAGTGACCCGTATCGGCAGTAATGTAGATAAGGAGTTCACCCAACAGGATTTGGCTGCTATTATTGAGCCGAGAGTACAGGAAATTTTTCAACTCATTCAGGCGGAAGTTAAGCGCTTGGGTTACACAGAGCTTCCGGGGGGTTATATACTTACCGGAGGCACCGTCTCCATGCCTGGTGTACTTCAGGTGGCACAAAGCGAACTGGCCGCTTCCGTAAGGATCGCTGTACCTGATTTTATCGGTGTAAGGGATCCGGGATATACGAGCGGAGTTGGTATTTTGCATAATGCTATCCGTTACTATCGCGGGAGATCGACTAGTGTTAGCAACAGTGGCGGTAGTACCAAGAAGCCGACTAGCCGAACCAAGAGCAGCAGTCCCGTTGCGGAAGGCGAGCAAAAGCAGGGGTTGATTGAACGCTTAAAAAATATGTTCAGTGAATTTATATAACGTTCATTGCTAATTATGCCAATCATGGACGGGCCATCCATGCACATTGAGGGGGAGATGGAATAGTATGTTGGAATTTGATTTTGAAATGGAGAGCTTGGCTCAAATTAAAGTGATCGGCGTCGGAGGCGGCGGCAGCAATGCAGTTAACCGAATGATCGAAAATGGAGTTCAGGGTGTAGAGTTCATTACAGTCAATACAGATGCCCAGGCGCTTCACTTGGCGAAGTCTGAGCACAAGCTTCAAATTGGCGATAAGCTCACTCGCGGTCTGGGTGCCGGGGCTAACCCTGATGTGGGTAAAAAAGCGGCTGAAGAGTCGCGTGAGCTTATTATGAATACGCTCAAAGGCGCGGATATGGTATTCGTAACTGCCGGAATGGGTGGCGGTACAGGAACCGGAGCGGCCCCTGTCATTGCTGAAATTGCTAAGGAATGCGGTGCGCTGACTGTAGGCGTGGTAACCCGACCATTCACATTTGAAGGGCGTAAACGCTCCAATCAAGCTGAACTTGGCATTGAGGGATTGAAAGAAAAAGTAGACACCTTGATTGTAATCCCGAATGATCGCTTGCTTGAAATTGTGGACAAGAAAACTCCAATGCTGGAAGCATTCCGTGAAGCGGATAATGTTCTACGTCAGGCCGTACAAGGTATTTCGGATTTGATCGCTGTACCGGGTCTGATCAACCTTGACTTTGCTGACGTAAAAACGATCATGACGGAGCGTGGCTCCGCGTTGATGGGGATTGGCGAAGCAACGGGTGAAAATCGTGCGGCTGAAGCAGCGCGTAAGGCTATCATGAGTCCGTTGCTGGAGACATCCATAGAAGGTGCGCGTGGTGTCATTATGAACATCACTGGCGGCACCAATTTGTCTCTATACGAGGTCAATGAGGCAGCTGAAATTGTAACATCAGCTTCCGATCCGGAAGTGAATATGATTTTCGGTGCCATCATTGATGAAGACTTGAAAGAAGAGATTAAGGTTACCGTGATCGCCACTGGTTTTGAAGGTAAGCCGAGCCAGCCAGCACCGGGACGTAGACCAGCAGCTAACCCAGCGGCTTCCGAAGCAACGGAAAAGTCCTCCCCTAACTTGCGTCCATTCGGTAACACTCAAAGCAGTGACCAATTAGATATTCCGACATTCTTACGTAACCGTTCACGCAATAATAATAACGATAACTAGTTTGAATTTAGAAAGCCCGTATCCTCCTTGGAGATGCGGGCTTCTTTCTGTTTTCTCCACATCCCGCACGGCCAGTGCTTCTCCTCTTTCCGACAAAATTAGTCGGACACCGTCCCCACCGTTAGACAGACTTTGAAGCGTATGACTACTATACTTAAGCCTATCCTGCAAAATGCTGGGCGGGTGAATCCTTGGTTGTTTATATCGATTTGATTTTCTTGGCCAATTTGTTTATTGATGCTGTGTTGCTAATGGTCACCGCCTGGATGAGAAAGATCCGACCCGTGTGGTGGCGATTGATGACTTCAGCTGGAATTGGCGCAATGTACGTGGTCATGATGTTTGTGCCGGAGCTGTCATTTTTGTTTACGTTTCTAATCAAGCTGGTCTTATCGGTCATTATGCTGCTAGTGGCCTTTGGTTTTGGCAGCATGCAAAAGTATCTTCGTACAATGGGTGCTTTTTACATGATCAATTTTGTAGCAGCAGGTGGCATTTTGGGGATGCATTATTTTCTCCAGAATACGGGGGATTTGTTTAATGGCATCTGGTATACCGCATCAGGTGGAATGTCTTTTGAATTAAAAATCGCATTCTGGTTTATTTTATGCGCATTTGGCGGAGTGATGCTCTTCTTTCGTATTGTGCAGTCCTCAAAGCAGCGTACAGAAAGGATGAGTGGCTTTTTGGGGCAAGTACAGGTGTGGATTGGGCAGGATCATATTGAGTGTACAGGCTTGTTGGATACAGGTAACCAACTGCATGATCCATTGACCCGAACCCCAGTAATGGTGATGGAGGCGGCTTTGTGGGAATCGTATTTACCCGCTTCCTGGCTCCAAAAATGTTCTGAGGGTAATGCTGATCAACTAGTGATGGATCTGGGGGAGGAATCGTTCAGCTGGCAGGATCGTGTTCGTCTCGTCCCTTATCGTGGAATTAACCGAAGTCATTCCTTTATGCTCGCACTCAAACCAGATCGAGTAGAGGTGGTGATGAATGGGGTTCATTTTGTACATCATCGAGTGCTGATTGGCTTAGACGGGGGGAAGTTGTCGGCAGAGGGCAAATATCGTGCCATCATCCACCCAGATGTGACGGCACACGAAGAGGGGGAGGCTGATACAAACCTAAAACGAAAAGCATATGCTAGAGACCATTTTACAGAATCAGGATAATGAAGAAGAGCGTAGGACAAGGTTTAAAGACGAGGAGAAACATTCAATGCTGGAATGGACGGAGCTCAGTAAGACTTAACTTGTACTATTTTCAAAAGGGGGAGAATGATATGAGGGAGCAAATGAATTTAAAAATGAAATTTAGGCTAGCATGGCAACTGCAATATTATCGTATTTTATTTTTATTCGGGCTGAAAAGTGAAGAAATTTATTATATTGGCGGTAGCGAGGCGCTCCCCCCTCCATTGACAAGAGACGAGGAAGAGTATTTGCTTGGAAAGCTTTCTTCTGGAGATGCAGCAGTACGGTCGATGCTAATCGAGAGAAATTTGCGGTTAGTTGTGTATATTGCCCGTAAATTTGAGAATACGGGCATCAACATTGAGGATCTCGTATCCATCGGTGCTATTGGGCTGATCAAAGCGGTGAACACTTTTGATCCGGAGAAGAAAATCAAACTTGCCACCTATGCATCCCGATGCATTGAGAATGAGATTTTAATGTATTTGCGTCGCAATAGCAAAACGAGAACGGAGGTTTCTTTTGATGAGCCTCTGAATATCGATTGGGATGGTAATGAGTTGTTGCTTTCCGATGTGATGGGAACGGAAAATGATACCATTTATCGTAATATTGAGGAGCAAGTAGACCGTAAATTATTGCATAAGGCACTGGATAAGCTGACAGATCGAGAGCGTTTGATTATGGAACTTCGCTTCGGTTTACAAGACGGAGAAGAGAAGACACAGAAGGATGTTGCTGACCTGTTGGGTATATCGCAATCGTATATTTCGCGTCTGGAAAAACGAATTATAAAGCGCTTACGAAAGGAATTTAATAAAATGGTATAATGCTTGGAGATATCCGGAAGCGATGGAAACGGCGAATAAAAAAATGACCTCAGGAGATAATGTACATTAATGTTGCTCCTTGGGAGGTAAGACACGATGACCCGAAACAAAGTGGAAATTTGCGGTGTGGATACCGCTAAACTGCCGGTATTAACCAATGCAGAAATGCGCGAGCTGTTCACATCACTTCAGCAAAATAATGAACGATCAGCCAGAGAAAAATTGGTCAACGGCAATCTCCGGCTCGTCCTGAGTGTGATTCAGCGTTTTAACAATCGGGGGGAGTTTGTGGACGATTTGTTCCAGGTAGGATGCATCGGCCTGATGAAGGCGATTGATAATTTTGACCTTTCGCAAAACGTAAAGTTCTCCACTTATGCGGTGCCGATGATCATCGGAGAGATCCGCCGTTATTTGCGGGATAACAACCCGATCCGTGTGTCCCGTTCGTTGCGGGATATTGCATATAAGGCGCTTCAGGTGCGGGACAGTCTGACAAATCTGAACTCGCGGGAACCAACGATTTTTGAAATATCAGAAGTGCTAAATGTGCCTAAAGAAGATGTTGTGTTCGCATTGGATGCGATTCAGGATCCAGTTTCGCTGTTCGAGCCGATATATCACGACGGGGGCGACCCAATCTATGTGATGGATCAGATCAGTGATGACAGAAATAAAGACGTCTCATGGATTGAGGAAATCGCTCTCCGGGAAGCGATGCATCGCCTGGGCCAGCGTGAAAAGATGATATTGTCTATGCGTTTTTATGAAGGAAAGACGCAAATGGAGGTTGCCGACGAAATCGGTATCTCTCAAGCCCAGGTTTCGAGATTAGAGAAGTCGGCTATACAGCAAATGCAAAAACATGTAAAGTCCTAATGAAATGAACAAAATGTTTGAATGATTCAGTGACAAAAACGATCCCGTGCGGATCGTTTTTGCGTTTGTAGGACATTTTTTGGGCTCTTCCACTCATATAGTGAAATAAAGGATGTGATGCGTGTGAATGCACCGGAAACGTCAGTAAGAGCCATGAAAATTTCCGAGTTTCAAACCAAGGATGTCATTAACATTGTAGATGGACGACGTCTGGGACAAATCAGTGATCTGGAGATTGACGTACGACAAGGGAAAATTGAAGCTATTGTGGTTCCGGGCAGCAGTCGATTCATGGGCTGGTTTGGAGGGGGAAGCGAATTGGTTATTCCGTGGCGCAACATTGTGAAAATTGGTTCGGATGTTGTGCTTGTTCGACTGGAGGGATTGCATGAGCCACCGGATGAAAGGGAGGAAAAGCTGTATATCGAACGTCAGGAGCGGAATGACCGACGGGTCTTTTGAACAGGAGGGACACGTAATTTAGTATGTTGTGAAGACACAGCGGCGGCTTTTTGGTACACTGGGCAGTAGAGGTGAGAACAAAATGGAACCGTTTATAGTGAATACCGAGGCTACAGGGACTACGCCCATGCAAGATGGCAGACGTCCCGTGCCGGAGTTGTTATATATTCAATCTTGGGAGCGGCAGGTTCAGGGATTAACAGCGGGGTTTACAGGGCGTCATGGCGGTGTCAGTGAAGCGCCATACGATAGTCTGAACTGTGCGTTTCATGTAGGGGATGACCCCGAGAAAGTCATTCGCAACCGCCGATTAATTGCTGAGCAGCTTGGTTTTGCTGCTGAAGCGTGGACGTGCGGCGAGCAGGTCCACGGTAATCATGTTGCTGTTGTCCAGGCTGCTGATCGTGGGCGAGGCTTTATGGATCGTGCATCAGCTTTTCAGGACACAGATGGACTTTTGACGAATATACCAGGCATTTTGCTGACGTCCTTTTATGCGGACTGTGTACCCCTATATTTTTGTGATCCCGTGCATCGTGTGATTGGGTTGGCGCATGCAGGCTGGAAGGGAACAGTGGCGGAGATTGCGTTGAAAATGGTACAGACCATGCAAACTGAATATGGATCTCAGCCGTCCGATATATTAGCAGCTATTGGTCCTTCCATTGGTCCTGAATCCTATGAGGTAGATGAGCATGTGATGAGCCAAATTCGGGTTTTAGAGCATGATTGCCCGGGTAATGATAAATGGGAAGGTTCTGTTTATTTCCCCTTAACGGGCGGAAAAACACTACTTGACTTGAAACAATGCAATCGACACATTATGATGAAAGCAGGAATATTGCCGAGCCATATCGAATGTACTACCTTGTGCACGAGTAGCCGTAGCGATTTGTTTTTTTCATATCGTAAGGAAGGCGGCGTTACAGGAAGAATGGCGAGTTGGATTGGTCTGGAAGAGAGGTGAGTCCTCCCGTGTCTTTGGAGGAACGAATTAAAGAAGTTAACGCCCGTATCGAAGCGGCATGTGCCCGTAGCGGACGTTCGCGTGATGAAGTAAATGTGATCGCTGTCACGAAATATGTTTCGGCGGCGGCAATGGCATCCGTATTGGATAACGACTTGGAGCATGTGGGCGAAAATCGCTGGCAGGATGCTGCAGATAAATGGAGCAAGTTGGGTGACCGGGGAACGTGGCATTTTATTGGTCATCTCCAAACGAATAAGGTTAAAGATGTAATTGGAAAATTTAAATTTATACATTCGCTTGATCGCTTATCGCTCGCTCAGGAATTGGATAAGAAGGCAGCCGCTTTGGGACTGCGAGTCAAAGCTTTTGTGCAAGTCAATATTTCTGGGGAAATTTCAAAATACGGCTTATCCCCCGAGACGGTCGCCCCTTTCTTGGAACAAATTCGCGAGTTGGAACATGTGGACGTAATCGGCTTGATGACCATGGCTCCTCATGAGGAAGACCCAGAACATACTCGACCTGTGTTTCGAGGATTGCGTGAACTGCGTGATCGGTTAAATGGACAAGCCTTGACTAGAGAACCTATCGTTCACTTGTCTATGGGGATGTCCAATGATTTTGAAGTGGCGGTTGAAGAAGGAGCGACCTGGTTGCGGCTTGGTTCCGTACTGGTCGGACGAGAGGAGGATTTTCAGTGGGCGTAATGAATAAGTTCATGAACTTTCTGGGGCTTCAGGAAGAAGAGGAAGTTATAGAGCGAGAGGTTATGAATACGCCGGAAGATCAAGAAATTGAAACCCCAAGCTTTGATAAACGTA
Source organism: Paenibacillus polymyxa M1 (assembly GCF_000237325.1). NCBI lineage: Bacteria > Bacillati > Bacillota > Bacilli > Caryophanales > Paenibacillaceae > Paenibacillus > Paenibacillus polymyxa. Next base: position 3,876,985 of record NC_017542.1, on the reverse strand, counting down.
AGAACCAGAAGGGCACGAATGTTGTCAGCATCCATTCACAGAAAAATGTGAAAGTTGTTCTGTATGAGCCGCGTTCTTACGATGAAGCACAGGAAATCGCCGACCATATCCGTTCACATCGCACCGTCGTGGTTAACTTGCAACGAATTCGCAAGGATCAGGCGCTACGTATCATTGATTTTTTGAGTGGTACTGTGTATGCACTGAGTGGCGGCATTTCGAAGGTCGGTAACAATATTTTTCTGTGCACACCGGATACGGTTGAAATTCAAGGCTCCATTACGGAGATACTGGCTGACACTGAACAAGAACTTAACAGAATGAGGTGAGCTTTTCTTGATCGAGGTAATTTACTGGTTATTTCAGATTTATTCGTACATGATCATTGCATATGTCCTGCTGTCATGGCTTCCTAATGCCAGAGAGAGTGTGATCGGTGATTTACTTGCCAGGTTTGTGGAGCCGTATTTGTCTCCTTTTCGCAGGTTTATACCGCCAATCTTCGGGATGATTGATATTTCACCTATCGTAGCGCTGATTGCTTTGCGTTTTGCATCGTACGGTTTGATTTCTTTAATTGGTAATTTCGTCTAGGAGGATTTATGCGAACTGAGATTTATGAGCATTTTCACCCGGATGAACGGGATTATGTGGATCGTGCTTCCGAATGGATCAGTCATGCGGGAGCTTATCATGAGCAGAAGCTGACTGATTTTTTGGATCCGCGACAACAGTACATATTGGAGACACTTGCTTCGAAGGAAGACAAGGTCACGATTAGGGTAGATGGCGGATATACGGCTTCGGAACGAAAGCGGGCGCTGATTGCGCCCGATTATTCGTATTTGGACGATGAGGAAATGGGAATTCAAGTCCTTTCCATCTCTTCTGATGATCATAAAATCAATACCCTTGAGCACGGCGATTATCTAGGTGCCATTTTGGGGCTTGGAATCAAGCGTGGAAAAATCGGGGACATTCACGTGCTGGATGATGGGTGTCATGTATTGGTGGCATCAGAGATCGGAGATTTTATAACCATGCATTTGCAGCAGGTACATCGTGTTCATGTTTGGACAGAACTGTTGCCAGTAGCAAGTCTCCGAACGAAGGAAGTTGCATTAGAGGCGATGGATCTGACGGTCGCTTCTTTGCGTCTGGACGGGATTGCCAGTGACGTCTACAAATTGAGTCGCAGCAAAATATTAACACCGATTCGAGCGGGACGATGTCGGGTAAACTGGAAGGTGGAGGAGAATCCATCTACTTCACTTAAGGTTGGGGACGTTATTTCTATGCAGGGATTTGGGCGTTTCAAAGTGCTTGAAACAGACGGGATGACAAAAAAGGGTAGATTCCGTGTCAAAATTGGTAAGTTTGTATAGCTGTAGGCAGGATTCATGAGCTTTCTGTCGAAAGAATTAACCTATAGCGAAGAACTGGAACGATTTTGCTCTGTACAGTATTCACAAAACGGGGTATGATGACCGATAGATGATAATGAGCGTCGTGACGCGGAAAATGAATTTTTTGTCAATCTTATAGGAGGTGGACGGCATGCCATTAACGCCATTGGATATACATAATAAGGAATTTGCCCGCCGGCTTCGCGGTTATGATGAGGATCAGGTTAATGAATTTTTGGATCAGGTGATCAAGGATTACGAGGGCGTTATTCGTGAAAATAAAGAACTGAGCACCCAGTTGCTGAACGTACAGGAGAAGCTCGATCATTTTGCGACGATTGAGGATACACTGAGTAAGACAATTATTGTCGCGCAGGAAGCAGCTGATGAAGTTCGCAACAACGCCAAGAAAGAATCTCAACTGATCGTGAAGGAAGCGGAAAAAAATGCGGATCGTATTGTGAACGAAGCATTGTCCAAATCCCGCAAAATCGCGTTGGAGGTTGAAGAACTGAAGAAACAGGCTTCAATTTACCGAGCACGGTTTCGTACATTGGTGGAAGCACAGCTTGACTTGTTAAGCCAAGATGGCTGGGAAGCACTTGAAAACCGGGAACGCGAAGTGCTGGAGCGCGAGCGTGAAATGAAAGAAATTTACTGATTTTGATTTCTGACAAGCTTTTCATTAGGTCTTGTTAGGGTTGACTTTTTTCTTTAAACAGGCTATAACTGTAAATACTATACTGAATTCAACGATTATCCGTCTATTGATTGATGGTTGTTATTCAAAGGCAACGATGTTGCTGGTTTAATATTCGATGAATTTAACATGTTTAATTCGTTGATGGGAACGAGTACGTCATGATTTGTCCCTCAGAGAGTTGGCCTTCCGGTGCAAGCCAACGTTCAGAACATGACTGAAGATCCTCCCAGAGAAGTGAGCTGAAGCGCTTAAATTTATGGCGTGTGTAAGCAATCACCGTTTGCCATGCGTTATAATGGCGCCCTGCTGAAGTTGAGTAGGGCTCAGAGAGTCGTGACAAGATCGTCTTCTTTAGACTGGTCTAATTACGGAATCAGGGTGGTAACGCGAGCACAGTCTCGTCCCTTTTACAGGGATGGGGCTTTTTTTGTTGCTTTTTTTAAGTGCGCTAGAACAATTAATGATGAGCAGAGAGGAAGTATGACGTTATGAACAGAGTGGATGTTAAAGAAAAAGCACGGTCACGTGACCTACGCATCCTGAGCAAATGGAAACAGGAGGACACGTTCCGTAAATCCATTACCAATCGTGAAGGAAAGCCTAATTTTGTGTTTTATGAGGGCCCACCAACAGCTAACGGCAAACCACACATCGGTCATGTGCTGGGTCGCGTAATTAAGGATTTCGTCGGCCGCTATCAGACCATGAAGGGATATCGTGTTGTACGTAAGGCGGGTTGGGATACGCATGGCCTGCCGGTAGAGCTGGGTGTGCAAAAGCAACTGGGGATCTCTCACAAGCCTGAAATTGAAGAATACGGTGTTGAGAAATTTATTAAAAAATGTAAAGCGAGCGTGTTTGAATACGAGCAGCAGTGGCGCGATTTAACCGAAGCGATCGGATACTGGACAGACCTCGATCACCCATACATTACCTTGGACAATAACTATATCGAGAGTGTATGGAACATTTTGGCGACGATTCATGAGAAAGATCTGCTGTATCGTGGTCATCGTGTGAGTCCGTACTGCCCGGATTGTCAGACCACACTAAGTTCCCATGAAGTAGCACAGGGCTACAAAGATGTAAAGGATCTGAGTGCCACGGCCAAATTCAAGCTGCATAGCAGTGGTGAATATGTATTGGCCTGGACGACAACACCTTGGACCTTGCCGAGTCACGTGGCGCTCGCCGTCAACCCTGAGCTGGAATACGCACGTGTGAAGCAGGAAGATGGGGTATACATCGTTGCTAAAAATCTTGTTGAGACCGTAATTAAAGGTGATCATGAAGTGATTGGCACGCTATCGGGTTCAGAACTGGTAGGCCAAACCTATACCCCGCCATTTACTTATTTTCAGGTGGAGAAAGGTAACCAAATTCTGGGTGCCAAGTTCGTAACAGATTCCAGCGGTACAGGTATCGTTCACATGGCCCCGGCACATGGTGAGGATGACTATCGCGTATGTCGTGAAAATGGCGTTGGGTTTATCAACGTAGTGGATCTCCAAGGTAACTATGTAGCTGAAATCACTGATTTTGCAGGCCGTTTTGTGAAAGATTGCGATGTAGATATTGTGAAAATGCTGTCCGAAAAAGGGTTGCTGTACAGCAAGGAAAAATACGAGCATAGCTATCCGTTCTGCTGGCGCTGCGATACTCCATTATTGTACTATGCGATGGACAGCTGGTTTATCAAAACAACTGCGATCAAGGATCAACTGATTGCCAACAACAGCGAAGTTGAATGGTACCCGGGCCATGTACGCGAAGGACGCTTCGGTAAGTTTTTGGAGGAACTGGTGGATTGGAACATCAGTCGCGATCGCTATTGGGGTACACCGCTCAATATCTGGGTTTGTGAGGAAACTGGAGAACAGTTCGCACCTCATAGTATTGCTGAATTGAGAGAACGTGCAATTGGGGATGTACCAGCGGATATCGAGATACACAAACCTTATGTAGATGATATCAAGGTTCGTAGCCAATGCGGTAAATACGAAATGACTCGCACACCGGAAGTCATCGATGTATGGTTCGATAGCGGCTCTATGCCGTTTGCACAGCATCACTATCCTTTTGAGAATAATGAAACGTTTGAGCAGCAATTTCCGGCAGATATGATCTGTGAAGGGATTGACCAGACTCGTGGCTGGTTCTATAGCTTGCTTGCGGTTTCGACGATGTTGACTGGCAAAGCTCCTTACAAAGCTGTCATGGCAACAGGCCATGTACTGGATGAGCAGGGGCAGAAAATGTCCAAATCGAAGGGTAATGTTATTGATCCGTGGGAAGTGATTGATGAGTACGGAACAGATGCTTTCCGCTGGGCATTACTGTCCGATAGTGCACCATGGAATAGCAAACGGTTTTCCAAAGGCATTGTAGGCGAGGCTAAATCGAAACTGGTAGATACGCTTGTCAATACACACGCATTTCTGACTCTGTATGCGGATATTGACGGATTTGATCCGGCACGGTATCCATTCAAGCCATCGGCACACAAGTTGGATCGCTGGATTTTATCCCGTCTAAACAGCCTAATCTTGGTTGTGGATAAAGCATTGTCTGTAAATGACTTCCTGAACTCCTCCAAAGCGATTGAGTCGTTTGTGGATGAGCTGAGTAACTGGTATATCCGTCGTTCACGTGATCGTTTCTGGGGTAACGGGCTTACAGAAGATAAGCTGGATGCGTATCGAACATTGACTGAGGTGTTGTTAACGACGGCGAAGCTGCTGGCACCGTTCACACCGCTGCTTGCTGAGGATATTTACCTCAACCTGAGCAATGGGGAAAGTGTTCATTTGGATGACTATCCGTCTGCCAATGAATCCTTAATTGATCTGGAACTGGAACGAGATATGGAAACAGCACGTCGCGTCGTTGAATTAGCACGTAATGTCCGTAACGAAACGGGTTTGAAAACACGTCAACCGTTGTCTGAATTGATTCTGTCTATGGATCAGGATTTTGACCTGAGCGGCTATGAAGAAATCATTAAAGATGAGATCAATGTGAAGCATATTCATGTTGAGACGGATGATAGCGGATTTGTTGATTTTACATTGAAGCTGAATTTGAAAGTAGCAGGCAAGAAATACGGCAAAAATGTCGGATTCCTACAAAACCTTTTCAAAGGAATGTCTGCTGAGGATACTCGTTCTGTTGTAGAAAAAGGAGTGCTGAACGTAGCTTCTCCAGAAGGGGAAGAGTTGCAAGTTACAGCTGAGGAATTGCTGGTGGAGAAAAAAGCGAAAGAAGGCTTCGCTTCTGCTTCTGGCTATGGCTTAACGGTAGCGTTGAACACTGACATTACACCTGAGCTTGAGCAAGAGGGCTGGGTACGTGAAGTGGTTCGCGCGGTACAAGACTACCGCAAAAAGCTGGATCTGCCGATTGAAAAGTATGTAGCATTGACGTTGGATGTAGACAGCGACTTGCGTCAGGCGATCGAAAGCTTCGACTCTGTGTTGCGTGAGAACGTATTGGTAACCACGGTGGCTTTTGGCCAAGCTGAACCAGCAGAACATGTAGAAGTGAATGGCAAAACCATCGGCGTTCATATTGGGGAATAATTACAAGCCCCCTGTCCCATAATACAATAACAGGCAGCATATAAAAACGAGCCTAAGCATCGGAAACGGGTTTTCTCCGTTACGTGCTTCGGCTCGTTTGCTGCTTTCGGGGCAGCTATGGGAAAAGGGGGATTGTGCATATGACAGCACGGTCAAGGCGCAGACAGGGAAGGAGTCTCCGAGGGATGAACGGAGAAGGGGCCGCCATAGCCTCAGAAAAGGGAATAGCAGGTAAACAGGCAGAGAAACTAAGTCGTGTGGAAAAGCTGGTGCAAGCTGTGTCAGAGCAGATGGAACGAACACGTATTGCGGATTACGCTTTGCTGCTGAATAAACCTTGGCGGTTGCTTTGGCTAAACCTAATATCAGGTGTTTCCCGAGGAATCGGCATTGCGCTAGGGTTTACTTTTTTTGCTGCTACCATTATTTATGTGCTGCAAGTGCTCGGAGCGTTGAATTTGCCGATTATCGGTGATTATATCGCTGATATTGTACGGATCGTACAGCGACAATTAGAGCTTACTACCTACTAGGCGTTTCACTTTAAAGCTTACGATTCGTCCTCGTGCAAATCTGGCTCCAGCAGACCTTCACCCTCGCCATCTTCTATATAACGCTGATAAATAGAACTACGGACAATGGATACATTTCTGCCATAAATGTCAGTAGCGACAAAGCTTTCATATGGCTCTACGAAGCCCATATTATCATCGCCGGCTTCGATTTCCATATCATCATAGCGATGGATTTCTCCACTTTCCGCCATGGCCGGAGTGTTAGAGGTCCCCCAATTTTCAACGATCTGCCAAGCATCTTCACCGTCAAAGCCGTTTTGTTCTTCACGCTCATCCAGGCTTGTTCTACCGAACGCGGGAGCGAGAAATTCTTCCTCCACCGGACGGTTGTTGGATACTTCTGTTTCAGGACTGTATTCTTTGCAATAAATGGTATAGGGAACAGCCAGCAGGCGTTCATAGGGAATGGGCTTACCGCTGGCGGCGCAAATGCCATAGGTCCCCTTGTCCATAGCCATCAAGGCTGATTTGATACGTTCCAATTGAAACTCGTCATGCTCCAGCAAGGAAATATCTTTAGCTCGCTCATAGGTTTCGGTAGCCAGATCGCCTGGATGGTTATCAATGGGAGAAAGCTCACCGGTTTGATCACGTTGAGAATCGCCGAGTCCATAATGGTCGTTGCTTTGCAACCGATGCTCAATTTCCTTTTTGCGTTCCAGCAGTTCGTTACGCAAGCCTTGTAATTGTTGCTCCGTCAATGGGGACATGCAATCCTCTCCTTGTTCTAGATTTACGTGCATGCGTTGTGTCAGGTATGCTCCTTGTAGTGTGCACCGGGAAGACCTCTTTTACATAGGAAATTCTAATCAAATGTGATCGAGTTCATTCCATTCAAGGACTGTGCTCGAAAGCCTGCAGGACTCGTGGACGATCTGAGAAGGCTTATGCTACAATAAATGGGTTCGACAACGGATATAAGCGGATCGGAGTGACGAAGGACTGTGATTTATTTTGGTATTGCGCTAATTATTTTTTTGATTGATCAGGGAGTCAAATATTTGGTGGCTACGCGGATGGAATTGTACGAGCAAATACCAGTCATCGGCAATTTCTTTTTAATTACCTCCCATCGTAATCGCGGAGCCGCTTTTGGGATTTTGGAAGGGCAACGCTGGCTTTTTATCGTGATCACAATTGTAGTAGTGATCGGTATCGTATGGTACCTAAGAAAAACAGTCAGAGCTGGGCAAAAACTACTTCCTGTTGCGCTAAGTTTGGTGCTTGGGGGAGCGGTTGGTAATTTTTTGGATCGGGCTATTTCTGGAGAAGTGGTTGATTTTGCACAGTTCAATTTTGGAAGCTACACATTCCCGATTTTTAATGTGGCAGATTCGGCAATTGTCATCGGTGTTGCACTGATTATTTTGGATACATTGCTGGAATCGCGTCGGGAAAAAGGGAATGGCAATGATAGCGTTGAAGGGAAGTCATAGCATGAACGAAGTGAATGAAAATGGCGAAGCCATAGGTCTGTCTTATGAGGACGAACTGGAGGGTGAATCTCTGGAATGGACGGCAGATTCAGGGAATGTCAAAACACGTATAGACAAATACATCGCCGAAGAAATGAAGGAAGTATCTCGTTCTCAAATTCAGCTGTGGATCGGGAATGGTCGCGTACTGGTGAACGGTACGGCGGTCAAAGCGAACTACAAGCTGGCTGAAGGAGATCATATTGTATTATCGGTACCTGAGCCAGAAAGTGTAGATATTATGCCGGAAAATATTCCGCTAGATGTTGTATACGAGGATTCGGACGTTATTGTCATTAACAAGCAACGTGGTCTAGTGGTGCATCCTGCACCAGGACACTCCTCGGGAACACTGGTCAACGCACTGATGTACCACTGCCATGACCTTTCCGGCATTAACGGGGAATTACGTCCCGGTATTGTTCACCGTATTGATAAGGATACATCAGGACTGCTGATGGCGGCTAAAAATGATCAGGCCCACGCATCACTTGCAGCACAGCTTAAGGATCATAGCGTGACTCGGAAATATATTGCATTGGTCCACGGTCATTTGAGCCACGATCAGGGAACCGTAGATGCTCCGATCGGTCGTGATTCAGGTGATCGTAAAATGTTCACGGTGACGGAACGCAACAGCAAGCATGCAGTTACCCATTTTCTCGTTATTGAACGGTTGGGGGATTATACCTTGCTTGAACTTCAATTGGAGACAGGGCGCACACATCAAATTCGTGTTCACATGAAATTCATTGGGCATCCATTGGTTGGCGACCCTATGTATGGACGCAGTAAAGGGGTTCGTATGGAGGGCCAAGCCCTGCATGCAGCGGTATTGGGATTTAAGCATCCAACCACAGGAGAATACTTGGAATTTAGCAGACCGATCCCTCCTGATATGGAGGACGTATTAACGTCCTTGCGTAGTCGCTAAAACAGCGATGAACTGCTTTTCTATTCAAAAACTTGAATAAATCATTAATTTAGACCGCCTAAATGGCGGTTTTTTTATTGTGAGACAAGGAATGGGTAAAAACAACTATGGATAATTATACAGATATGATGTATATTTATTAAAGTGCTTCCGGTGGTTCCGGTTGAACGGGTGTTGACACGAGATTTTCAATCTGTCATACTTCTTGTAGTTGCGATGAACTTTGTCCAAGAGATGGTTAGCCATCTCGCACTATAAGAAGCAGGACAAAGGAAATCCTGAATAGCACCTTTAAATCAGTCCCGTGAGGCTGGCAAGGTAACGTGAATGGATCACTGATCAGTGCATCCGCTGCGGCGGTATGTCTTCAGTGTGTCCGACAGATCGGAGAACAGTGGGAGACTGTTCATACGAGACTCCTTGCCAAACTTGGGCAAGGAGTCTTTTTTGTATCCGACACGGGACCAGGTCTGAAGGGAACATCACCTGAGGAGGCTGGAAGCATGAGTAATGAAACACATGTACTGATGGATGAAATTGCGATTCGTCGGGCATTAACGCGGATTGCACATGAAATTTTGGAGAAAAACAAGGGTATCGACGATTGCGTGCTAGTAGGTATTCGAACACGCGGAGTTCATCTGGCGCAGCGCTTGGCTGAAAAAATTGCTGAGATTGAAGGCGCACCGATTCCATGGGGAGAGCTGGATGTTACAGCCTACCGGGATGACCGGAGCAGCGTTGCCGAGGCTAAAGGAAATGGAAAAGAGCTTTTGATGAATCCTGCTGACGTATCGGTTCATGATAAGAAAGTCATTCTCTTTGACGATGTGCTGTACACAGGCCGCACCATTCGCGCGGCGATGGATGCATTGATGGACTGCGGACGACCGCAAATGATCCAGCTGGCTGTGCTAGCAGATCGCGGACACCGTGAGCTTCCGATTCGTCCGGATTACATCGGCAAGAACATCCCGACCTCCAAATCTGAGGAAATCGTAGTTGCACTTCAGGAGACGGACGGTAAGGACGAAGTGACGATCATTCAGAACCGGGGGGAATAGGTATGATCACAACAGCCAGTCAACTTAGAGAACGTAGCCTGCTCGGATTAAAAGAACTTAGCCGAAATGAAATTGAGTCGATTCTGGATCGTGCTCATTATTGGGAAACACAGCCGCAAAAGCTGATTCCAGTCCTACAGTCACGCTTCGCGGCCAACATGTTTTTTGAAAATAGTACACGCACACGCTTTTCTTTTGAAATGGCGGAGAAGCGGCTCGGCGCTCAGGTTTTGAACTTTTCCGCTGCGGCTTCCAGTGTGGAAAAAGGGGAGTCCATTTACGATACTGTACGTACGCTCGAATCCATGGGCATTGATGCTGGAGTCATCCGGTTAAAGCCAGCCGGAGTGCTGCAAGAGCTTGCTGAGAAGGTCAGTGTTCCGCTGGTTAATGCGGGAGACGGCAACAATGAGCATCCAACGCAGGCTTTACTGGACCTCTACACCATGCGCAAAACTTTCGGTGAGCTTAAAGGCTTGAGAGTATCCATCATAGGAGACATTTTGCACAGCCGTGTAGCTCGCTCGAATCTGTGGGCCTTGCAAAAATTCGGAGCCAAGGTTAGCTTCTGTGCACCGGACAATATGCAGGCACCTGAGCTTGCAACGTACGCGCCTTATGTGCCGATGCAAGAAGCTTTGCAGGCAGACGTGGTCATGATGCTGCGAGTCCAGCTTGAACGGCATGCTGAAGGAATGTTGCGCTCAGCGGATGAGTACCGAGAGCAGTACGGTCTGACAGAAGAAAGAGCAGCGAGCCTTAAGTCCGGAACAATTATCATGCACCCGGCTCCAGTGAATCGGAATGTGGAGATCGACAGTGCAGTTGTGGAAAGCGAGCAATCACGAATTTTTCCGCAAATGGCCAACGGGGTTCCGATCCGCATGGCGGTTATGGAACGGGCAATGAAGCTGTAGCAGCTGTCAGTAGGATCGTAGGAAAAAGTTGCAAAAAACCTGAGCGGAGGAATATTTCAGATGAAACAATTAATTATGAATGCAAGCGTATTGAACGAGCAGGGCGAGACGGAATTAAAATCCATCCTAATCGCTGACGGAAAAATTTTGGCTATCGCAAATGCGGAAGCCGGAGTTAGCCTCATTATGGAAGAAGGGGCATCTGGACAAGAGCTCGAAGTCGAAAAAATCGACGCCCAGGGAAAGCTGGTCATCCCCGGTCTAATCGACATGCATGTGCATCTGAGAGAACCTGGCTTTGAATATAAAGAAACAATTGAAACAGGCAGCCGCGCTGCGGTGAAAGGTGGATTTACGACGATTGCCTGCATGCCAAACACACGTCCGGTGACAGACAATGTAGACACGGTTCAGTTGGTACTGAAAAAGGGGCAGGAAGCTGGGCTCGCCAAAGTACTTCCTTACGCAGCCATCACGAAAAACGAACTGGGACGTGAGCTGACAGATTTTGAAGCGCTCAAAGAAGCAGGTGCCATCGGCTTTACTGATGACGGAGTCGGAGTGCAAAGTGCACAAATGATGAAGGATGCCATGTCACGAGCCAAAGCGCTGGATATGCCGGTCATTGCACACTGTGAAGATAACACGCTGGTTGTAGGAGCAGCAGTGACAGACGGTGAATTTGCCAAGCGTCACGGGCTCAAAGGCATACCCAACGAATCTGAGGCTATCCATGTTGGACGTGACATCCTGCTATCCGAGGCAACCGGGGCACATTATCATGTATGCCATGTCAGCACAGAGCAATCGGTGCGCTTGATCCGCCATGCCAAATCCTTTGGCATCAAGGTCACTGCTGAGGTATGCCCGCATCACTTGGTACTTTCCGATGAAGATATTCCTGGACTGGATGCCAACTGGAAAATGAATCCACCGCTTCGCTCCCCGCGTGATGTGCAGGCATGCATCGAAGGGTTGCAGGACGGCACAATTGATATCATCGTAACGGACCATGCAGCACACAGCGAGGAAGAGAAGGCAAAAGGGATGGAGCTGGCGCCATTTGGAATCGTCGGATTTGAAACAGCCTTTCCGCTGCTGTACACCAAATTCGTAGCTACCGGGCAATGGACGCTGGACTTTCTGGTGCGCCGTATGACGGCTGACCCAGCGCGTGTCTTCCGCCTTGATACGGGACGTATGGAAGAGGGAGCACCCGCTGACCTGACCATGATTGATCTGGAGCAGGAGCAGGCAGTTGATCCACAAACGTTTGCCAGCAAAGGACGCAACACTCCTTTTACAGGCTGGAAGCTCAAAGGCTGGCCGGTGAAAACTTGGGTAGACGGCAAACTGGTATGGTCTGCTGACGAAGCAAAATAATACACAACTAATTAAAAAAATAGAACCTTATAGCAGGAAACAAAATAGAGGAGTGAGACGGGATGCAGGCAAGATTGTTACTTCAGGACGGCACGCTGTTTACAGGCACATCATTTGGTGCGGAAGGTGAAAAAACAGGCGAAGTCGTTTTCAACACAGGGATTACAGGCTATCAAGAGGTGCTGACGGATCCCTCTTATTGCGGACAAATCGTAACCATGACTTACCCGCTAATTGGAAATTACGGAATTACTCGTGATGATTTTGAATCAGTACGGCCTTATGTACACGGCTTTGCTGTTCGACATTACGAGCCGGCGCCAAGTAACTGGCGTGCTCAATACAGCGTGGGCGATTTGCTGAAGGAATATGGCATCATTGGTATTAGCGACATCGACACCCGCATGCTCACCCGGATTATTCGCCATCATGGCACAATGAAGGGCATTTTGACGACTGGTTCCCAGCCGTTGGAAGAACTAAAAGAAATGATGTCCGACATGACCATAGAAGAACTGCGTAATCAGGTTCCTTTGACTTCTACTCCTCATCCGTACAGCAGCCCTGGCAACGGAGAACGGATTGTATTGATTGACTATGGTGCTAAAAGCGGCATCCTGCGCGAACTGAATAAACGAGACTGTGATGTGGTTGTCGTTCCACATGATACGACGGCCGAGGAAATTCGCCGCTTGGATCCGGACGGTATTCAGCTGTCCAACGGTCCTGGAGATCCAAAAGACGTACCGCATGCTGTACGTACGGTGGCTGAATTGCTAGGGGAATACCCGATTTTCGGAATTTGCTTGGGACACCAGTTGTTCGCCTTGGCTTCGGGAGCAGATACGGAAAAGCTGAAATTCGGACATCGCGGTGGTAACCATCCGGTGAAAGAACTGGAGAGCGGACGCTGCTTCATCACATCACAAAATCATGGCTACACAGTGAATGAGGAATCCATCCAAGGAACAGAACTTGAAGTGACGCATATTAACAACAACGATAAAACGATTGAGGGTCTTAAACATACTAAGTATCCCGCGTTTTCGGTGCAATACCATCCAGAGGCGGCGCCTGGTCCTTACGATAATGGCTACCTGTTTGACCGCTTCCTGGAAATGATCCGTGAACACAAAAGAAATCAACCAAAGCAACCGCGTCAGGCTGCTATCGCCGCCGCAGTGAGAGGAGAGCGCTAATATGCCGAAAAATACAGAACTTAAAAAAATACTCGTGATCGGTTCCGGTCCTATCGTCATTGGTCAGGCAGCAGAATTCGATTACGCTGGTACACAAGCTTGTCAAGCGCTCAAAGAAGAAGGCGTCGAGGTAGTACTGATCAACAGTAACCCGGCAACCATCATGACAGACACCAATATGGCAGATAAAGTATACATCGAGCCGATTACACTTGATTTTGTAACACAGATTATCCGCCAGGAACGTCCAGATGGTCTGCTTCCTACACTGGGAGGACAGACAGGTCTGAATATGGCAGTGGAACTGGCTCGCGCTGGGGTGTTGGAACGCGAAAATGTTAAGCTGCTGGGAACTCAACTGAATTCAATTGAAAAAGCCGAAGATCGGGACTTGTTCCGCGACCTGATGCGTGAGTTGGAACAGCCAGTACCGGAGAGCGTAATTGTAACAACACTGGAAGAGTCATTGGAATTTGCTAACGAAATCGGTTACCCCATTATCGTTCGTCCGGCTTATACGCTGGGAGGTACAGGCGGTGGGATTTGCGCCACAGAAGAAGAATTACGTGAAACAGTCAGCTCTGGCTTGCGCTACAGTCCAATCGGGCAATGCTTAGTGGAAAAAAGTATCGCAGGTATGAAGGAAGTCGAGTATGAAGTTATGCGTGACGGCAATGACAACTGCATCGTTGTCTGTAATATGGAGAACTTCGATCCGGTCGGCGTGCACACTGGCGACAGTATCGTCGTAGCACCGAGCCAGACACTGTCAGATCGTGAGTACCAAATGTTGCGCTCGGCTTCTCTGAAAATTATTCGCGCCCTCAATATCGAAGGCGGCTGTAATGTACAGTTTGCGCTGGATCCGCACAGCTATCAATACTACGTGATTGAGGTCAACCCACGGGTGAGTCGTTCCTCAGCACTGGCTTCCAAGGCGACAGGATATCCGATTGCCAAAATGGCGGCCAAAATTGCACTAGGCTACACACTGGATGAAATTGTGAATCCAGTAACGGGACAAACGTATGCTTGCTTTGAGCCGACATTGGATTACATCGTGAGTAAAATACCACGCTGGCCATTTGACAAGTTCATTTCTGCCAACCGCAAGCTTGGCACACAAATGAAAGCAACCGGTGAAGTCATGGCCATCGGACGTACATTTGAAGAATCTATCCATAAAGCGGTTCGTTCTCTGGAAATTGGTGTACATCGCCTGCATCTAAAGGGCGCCGATCAACTATCTGATGAGGTACTCAAAGAGCGTCTGGCTAAAGCAGATGATGAGCGCTTGTTCCTAGTAGCCGAGGCATTCCGTCGTGGCTGGAAACAACAGGACATTCAGGATGTAACCAAAATTGATTGGTGGTTCCTTGATAAGGTAGAGGGAATTGTTAAGTTCGAATCCATTATCGCTGGAGAGCCTGAGCTGTCCTCGGAAACACTTTATCAGGCCAAACGAAAAGGTTTTACCGACCGTTCCATTGCCGAGATTCGCAGTATGGGTCAACAGAAGAGTATGACAACCGAGCTTGAGGTTCGTGAATTCCGTCTAAATCAAAACCTGCGTCCTGTCTACAAAATGGTAGATACGTGCGCAGCCGAGTTTGAAGCCACAACTCCGTACTACTACTCCTCTTATGAGGTGGAAAACGAAGTCATTCCATCTAACAAAGAGAAAGTTATCGTACTCGGCTCAGGACCTATTCGGATCGGTCAAGGGATTGAATTTGACTACTCCACCGTGCACGCGGTATGGGCTATCCAAAAAGCAGGTTACGAAGCGGTAATTATCAATAACAATCCGGAGACCGTCTCTACAGACTTCAACACGTCGGACCGTCTCTACTTTGAGCCACTTTTCTTCGAAGATGTAATGAATGTCATTGAGCAGGAAAAACCGATTGGTGTTATCGTCCAGTTCGGCGGTCAAACGGCGATTAACCTTGCAGCTCCACTTAGCGCGGCAGGCGTGAATATTCTGGGTACGAGTCTGGAAAGTATCGATGAAGCAGAAGACCGGAAAAAGTTCGAACAGCTGCTGTCTCGCCTTGCTATCGCCCAGCCTAAAGGCAACACGGTCACGTCGGTAGATGAAGCGGTAGGAACTGCCCAAGCATTGGGGTATCCGGTTCTGGTACGTCCATCCTACGTCCTGGGCGGGCGTGCTATGGAAATTGTGTACTCAGATACGGAATTGCTGCGGTACATGGAAGAAGCGGTTAAAATCAATCCGGAACATCCTGTGCTCATCGACCGTTATATGTTGGGCAAAGAAGTTGAGGTTGACGCCATCTGTGACGGTGAAACGGTCCTGGTACCAGGGATTATGGAACATGTGGAACGGGCAGGGGTTCACTCAGGTGACTCGATCGCAGTATATCCGCCACAACACTTGTCTGACGAGCTGAAGAAAAAAGTCGTGGACATTACGATCAGCATCGCCAAGGAATTGAAAACGATTGGTCTGGTAAACATTCAGTTCGTCATTCATCAAGATGAAGTCTATGTCATCGAGGTTAACCCTCGTTCCTCACGGACAGTTCCTTTCTTGAGTAAAGTAACGAATATTCCGATGGCGAACCTGGCGACACAGGCCATTTTGGGCGGTAAGCTCAAAGATGCAGGCTATACAGATGGACTATGGCCTGAAAGTAATTATGTCTCGGTTAAGGTTCCTGTATTCTCCTTTGCCAAGCTGCGTCGTGTAGAGCCGACACTGGGGCCTGAAATGAAATCTACAGGTGAAGTTATGGGACGCGATATCCAGTACGCCAAAGCATTATACAAAGGACTCGTAGGTGCAGGTATGAAAATTCCATCTACTGGGGCGATCATCATCACAGTGGCGGATAAGGATAAAGAAGAAGCTGTCGAGCTGATGCAGGGCTTTTACAGATTAGGCTACAAAATTATTGCTACAGGTGGAACGGCAGCAGCCTTGGAACAGGCCAACATTCCAGTGAACACTGTTAACAAGCTAAGTGAGGGCAATCCGAATATTTTGGATATGATCCGCACAGGTGAAGCCAACTTCGTCTTCAACACGCTGACCAAAGGCAAAACACCAGAGCGTGACGGATTCCGCATCCGCCGTGAAGCAGTTGAGAACGGTATTGTCTGCATGACCTCGCTGGATACAGTGCGCGCTCTGTTAAAAATGCTAGAGACGATTAACTTCACATCCGAATCGATGCCAGTTCTGAGCAACTAACAAGTTATGAATAGATGAGAAAAATAAGTGGTAATGGGAAGGACATTCATCAGCTTTTGCTGACGGATGTCCTTTATCACGGGCAAATATACCCGAATTGATGTGAGAAGGGGCGGTAGAACGGTGAACGAAGCATTTCAGCAGATGGCAGGACGGCTGATGGTTGCGCTAGATTACCCGGATGCACAACAGGCAGAGCAGTTAATTCGGCAGCTGGAGGGAATTCCTTGTTATATAAAAGTGGGTATGCAGCTGTTTTATAGCGCAGGGCCAGCTTTTGTAAAACAATTAAAATCAAGAGGATACTCCGTATTTCTGGATTTGAAAATGCATGATATCCCTAACACGGTACGGGGAGGGGCAGAGAGCATTACCCGTCTAGGGGTGGATATGTTTAACGTACACGCTGCTGGAGGCCGCAGTATGATGTCGGCAGCCAGAGCCGGGGCCGAAGCAGCGATTTCCGCAGACAGCTCACTTACCATGCCGCTAATTATTGCAGTCACACAGCTGACCAGCACGGATCAGACGACCATGAATACGGAGTTAGGCATTCCTGGCACAGTACAGGATGCTGTTGTTCGTTATGCACAATTGACGCGTGAGGCTGGATTGGACGGTGTGGTCGCATCTCCATTAGAAGTGCCTGCGATTCGTGCGGTATGCGGATCTGACTTTAAAACCATAACCCCTGGCATACGCCCGGCTGGCAGCGCTACAGGTGATCAGTCGCGTGTGCTAACACCTGAACAAGCCATTGCCCAGGGCAGCAGCTACATTGTCGTTGGACGGCCGATCACGGCAGCATCAGACCCACGCGCCGCAGCGAAACATATTATTGAGGAGATGATACAAGTATGACTACACTACACAATATACCAGAGCAAATTGCATCCCATCTGTTACGCATTCAGGCAGTAGCACTGCGTCCACAGCAGCCTTTTACATGGACATCAGGCATTAAATCCCCTATCTACTGTGACAATCGCTTGACCATGTCCTACCCGGAGGTGCGTGAACTAATCGCAGACTCTTTTGCGGCTATCATCCGCGAACAATACCCTGAAACCGAGGTTATTGCCGGCACAGCCACAGCAGGGATTCCTCATGCCGCCTGGGTGGCGCAAAAGCTAAATCTGCCGATGGCTTATGTCAGAGATAAAGCCAAAGGACACGGGAAAGAGAATCAAATCGAAGGCCGCATCAGCGCTGGACAAAAGGTTATGGTTATCGAAGACCTCATCTCTACCGGGGGAAGCTCCATTAAAGCAGCACAGGCAGTAGAGCAAGCAGGCGCTCAGCCGTTAGCTGTACTGGCTATTTTCAGCTATCAGCTGGACAAAGCCACTCAAGCTTTTGAAGAAGCAGGAGTGAAGCTGCAGACCTTGTCCAATTACACTGCCTTGATGGAGGTTGCCTTGCGTGAAGGAACCATCCAGGAGGAAGAGATGGAACTGCTACGTTCCTGGCGTCAGGACCCGGCTTCCTTCGGCAAATAAGGCTGAGTATTAGAGATAATGGAGCTAATAAGTAGTGCGTCACAGACTCATTGCGATCCAGTCCAGACTGTTAGAAATCAAGCTGTGTAAATCGAATTCGATCCGGTTACACTAACTCCTACTATCATGGGAAAAGAGGGAGTTCGGATGTATTGGGTTTACTACGGCAGACTGTACACGACTAAATTTCAGGCAGGATGTTTGGCAAAAAGGCTGGAGCATGACGGATGGATGTACGGCTACAATGATCCCCGCGCAGTGGAGGTGTACCGCTCGCGCAAAGGTCGTTATGGTGTCCGATTTATTCCATAGGTTTACAAAAATAATTTTCAAAAAGAAAATTTCTAAAAACTATTGACGAAACACAAGAAAATGTTGTATATTAATTAACGTTGCTGTTACGAATATGTAACGTGAATATACATGTTTTTTTGAGGGCCCTTAGCTCAGTTGGTTAGAGCGGTCGGCTCATAACCGATTGGTCGGGGGTTCGAGTCCCTCAGGGCCCATTTCCTCAAAAACCCTTGCTACGCAAGGGTTTTTTTGTTGTTTATAGAGGGTGAGAAAATGGAGGGAAGTAGCATTTAAAAGGGAGCGATTAAAATTTGCTAACGTATTTGCTAACGTGAATTTATTTTCGAGGTTTATCGTCCTTACTAAGCTGCGTCACAAATGGTAAATCTGCAGGTAAAAAATCATATTGGAGTATTGTTTCTTTGTTGACCCAACGTAATTGATCATGATCTATTAATTGAATTTCACCAGATACCCACGTTGCCCAAAATACAATTAATTTTATTGAACCATGACCATATGAATAAACAGACTCTCCAAACTGTTGACCAACCTCAATATCAATTCCAAGTTCTTCTTTGATCTCGCGTTTAACACATTCTTCAAGTGTTTCATCGATTTCAAGCTTTCCACCAGGAAACTCCCACTTACCAGCATGTTTGTTGTCGGGGCCCCGTCTGGTGATTAAAAATTCGCCATCATTGTGAATAATGGCCGCCGTAACTAATTTCATCGCCGACACCTCTACATAATAATACAAAACTTTTTATCAAATTTTAAAGATATGTTCACGGTGGTATTTTACATAATGCTTATGGCCTTCCAGTAAAGTGATTTTCATTTGAGCTTCCACATTCATTAATAACTTACTTAGATCGTCGAGATAAGGAGAAATAAGTAGTGAACCATCATTATCAAAGCTGATATAGCCTCTGTCGTATAAAGTATCATGAGCTGGACAAAAGAGGAAACCATTATACTTGTCGAGCCTCTCCTTATTGTTAGAGTCGCGCCATGGTTTACTATGACTCGCTCTTAGAAAATTAATGTTATCGAGTCCACATAGTTTGCATTTCTTATCCAGTTTGATTAGTTCCTGTTTAAACTTGTCTTGTCCAACACGAGTTTGTACTAATTGTTCCCTGATTGTTTCTTCAGGTATTTGAGAAACATCATTTTCTACATCACCGATAATTTCATCTTCACTTTTAGCGACTAATTCTAAATCGGCAACTGTAATCCCAACTTTTGTGAAAAGAAAATTAGCAAGTTCCTCAGTTATCTGAAATAAATAGCCAGTGTTACCTCTCCCGGTTAAATTATATGGGGCATACTTTTTACCTTGTAAAGTAAGGATATCATTCATATAATTCTTATATTTAATTGGTGTCGAAATATCTCTATACTCGGCATCAACAATCCAACCATCCTGTTCCCAATTATCAACAGATACCAAAGAGTCCGGTTTCTTAGATTCTCGATAATTTTTTTTCGCAATGATGACTGAGTGCATGCGTCCCTTATAACTACTGAATATGATGTCTCCTTTTTTAACTGAAGTCATCGAAGTCCAGTGATGAAAGGTTTTACCGTCCTTATTTTTCTTTGGTGCCCATAAAAAGCCGCCATCATGCTCTTCACGATAAGTTTTATTCTGAAAAACAAAAAAGTATCTCATTTCTGATCCCCATTTATTAATTAGATATTGTTCTCTTTTTAATTCTACAATATCATATTAATTCCTTGGAATATGACGATATTCGACATTTTTTTTGTAACGAGAGCTTTAATCTAAGATTTTAGTTCGAGTTTTTTTCCACGTAATGATTTAATTCGGCTTAAATGCGATCTACAGCTTCATCTTGCATTGTAGGAAGTAGGTGAGAGTATCGCTCATTGAACATGGCAGGAGTCATCCCTAGTCTTTCAGCTGCTACTTTAGGGTTTATGCCTATACGTAAAAGAAAGGAAGCGTGTGTGTGTCGCAGGTCATGAAAGCGAATTTTCTTGACTCCAGCCTTGCGAACCAACACGTCCATACCCTCGGTGATACGCTTCGGCTTTATATATCCTCCCCATGGATAGCAGCAAACAAGGTCGTTATCCTCATAAGTTTCTCCATATTGTTTTTTGTGTTCTTTTATTTGCTCTTGTCTAAGTCTAAGATCATCAATAATCAATTGGAACAATTTCACGCGGCGAATGGAATCATTTGTCTTGGGGCGCTGTATAACCAATCCATTACGTGTCCAATTGGCGGTTTGAATGACCCGCAGTTCCTTTTGTTCAAAGTCAATATCGCTCCATCGCAATCCTAAAATTTCTCCACGTCGCATTCCCGTATAAACTGCAAGAGAAAATACAATAAAGTGAACATGATCACGAGAGGAGTCGAGAAATTGTGTGAATTCTTCAATAGTCCAAAACTGCATTTCCTTCTGTTCGTTTGCATTAACTTTATTACGCATTGATACTTTGCTCATTATGTCTTCGGAAAGCAATCCAGACTCTGTATATGCAAGTCGCAAGGCCCTTTTTAGCACACCATGAATATTCTTAACGTACTCTTTGGAGTAACTTTTACGTAGATCAGCGTAGAATGTTTTTATTATTCTAGGAGTCAAGCTTTGCAACCTGATTTTCCCCAAGACTGGTATAATTCTAGCTTCTATTATTGTTTTTTCTGTATCGAAAGACGTTGGTTTAAAATTGGGCTTAGCATGTGTCTCAAGATATTCTAGTAGAAATTCAGTGATAGTTATTTTTGAATCATCAGTATAAGTACCTTTTTCAATCTCAGCTATTTTCAAGTGACAAGCTTTCCAAGCTTCTTTTTCGCTTTTAAATCCACCTTTTGTTTTCTGTCGTCGCCCTCCTGTGAGTGGATCAGATGGAAGATCAATTATATAAGTCCACGTCTTTCCCCTTTGATAAACATGCCCTTTCATTGTGTGACCTCCGAATTATGTTTAATTTAGTTACGCTTTAAATTTATTTATTGGGATTACCTTTCGTTTTGAGTTGAGTCTTTGAAATGCAACAGCAATTTGAATTTTGGATTTCAGAAGTTCTACATTCTCTTGTTGGTAGTAGTAATCATCATGAAGCCGAGAAACGATTTGCTCAACTCGATCTACAGCGAGCTCTCGCGATACATGAAATTCATCTGCCAAAAGCCTTACATATTCGTCTTTGGTCATTTCTAAGGGCACAGGCAGGAGATAGTGGGGCATGGAAGCAATTAGGCTGAAATGCCAAGCCTGTGTCTCTTGCAAGTCCACAAAAAGACCAGGGAGATTTTCCTGATCTCCTTCGTGCCGCACGATATGTGAGAGTTCGTGAAAAAAGTCAGATCGTTGTTTTGGAATAGAGTCACTATTATTTAAGAAAATAACGCTATCTTCTTCGTTCCAGAAAGCATGAGGCTTACCTTCGTAATACACAATGTCTGCTCCCCACAAAGCTGCAATCTGATCAATATCTAATTCATGTGGATAGTTGATATCCAGTGTTTGGTATAAATCACATATCATAGTTCAGTTTCCGTAGGTCTGTAATATGGAATCATTTATCATCACCTATAAAATTGAGAATGTATGTTCGATTTTTATTTTAAAAGAAAAGCCTTTACAGGCTTTAGTTAAAAGTTATTTTATTCTTCTTAGTTCAGCAATATCTGCTTCCTGGGAAATAGATCGAACAGATAGGCGTTCAAGTATTTTCTGTTGTTCTTGCTGAATTTGAAGCATGGTTTGTTGGTTGCCTTTGAGGATAGATACATCCTCAGTTAATTCTTCTATTTTGGAGTTAGTTGTCCCTACAATTTGAATGAGTTGCTGAAGATGTTCACCATGACTCTTTTGAACGTTTTCTAAAGTACCAATACGATCATCCATGATTTGTAATTTATCAAGAATTTGATTTAGGATCTGTTTACTCATAAAAAATTCCTCCGTATCATTCGGTTTTATAATGACCAGGGAGTGGCACCGATTATTCTTTTTGTTCTTTTTCACGTTGTTTACGTTTCATTTCCCGCCAAGCTTGGATTGCCGCATCAGCAACTTCTTTTTCTTCCTCAGTCCAATCTTTACCGCCATTCATGTAAGCATGGCCTTCTGAAGGACCTTTAGATATCGAACGCCCCAAAAGGTAGTCCCCAGAAACCTCTAGTATATCAGCCAGTTTTGATAATGTCTGTGAATCAACATCTCTTTTTCCTGATTCATAATTACCATAAGCTTGACGAGTAATACCAAGCTTTGTGGCCATATCTTCATGTGTAAGTTTTTTCAAAATTCGCTCTTTTTTTAACCGATCCAAGCTGAGCATTCAATCACCTCTATAACAGGAGTATAAAGCAACTTTTTGTTGCGTAGTACCCAAGGAAACAAAAAGTTGCTTTTTCCTGTTGACAGAAACAAAATGTTGCTTATAATAAATAGTGTAAGGAAACGAAATGTTGCATAGGGGTGGTGAATATGACGAGAGAATGGCTGGTCAAACTTCGGAATGATGCTAATAAGACTCATGATGAAGTTGCAACAAAGGTTAAAATTAGTCGTCAATACTATGGAATGATTGAGTCGGGAATTAGAAATCCAAGTGTTGATCTTGCGAAAAAAATTGCTTCTTTTTTGGAATTTGAATGGACTCTTTTTTTTGCAGATAAAAGCAACGAAATGTTGCTCAATAAAATTACTAAGGAGGTGGGGTGATTCTTAACAGGATAATAGTCCATTTTGAGCTTCCTAAAGAAGGAATTATGCAATCAACTAATTATTTAAGGAGGTTCCTCGGTATGGCAAAAGCTTTGATGACTCCAACTACATTAGCAGAAGCACTCCGCTTGGCGGCTGATCTAGCAGAGAAAAATGAGGAGTTGGAGCGGCAACTTACAGAATTACGATTGAACCAAGAATATCCGGAAGTATTACGCCCAGCTCACATTATGAAACTCATGGGTTACAGCAAAGCAAAAGTAGCGGAGTTAACTAATCACCCGACGTTTCCACATCTGAATCGTGGAAGACGAAAAGGTGAAGCTGTTACTGTTCTTAAATCGGATTTTTACGAATGGCTGAAAGGCCATTAATAAAGCCATTATTTTGTCTGAATTATGCTTACATCTTGGTCAACTTTAACTGTGCTTCAAAGGGATGAAGCATCCGCAATATGGTACCAGTATGGCGGATTGAAGAATTCAACAGGGGGGAGTGAAGCTCTGATTACATATTACTCTGAGATACCAGGCCTGCCTATTCCAATCTGGAATAATTTACGGATTAGGGAAGGGGATGAATCCCAATATGAAATTTGGCGCCATTATGCAAGCATGTCGTGTGCGGGCAGGGCTCAGTCAGGAAGAGATGGCTGAGCTCCTAAACCGAACACAGAGCTGTATCAGCAAAATTGAAAATGACCATAAAATACCCGACATGACTACACTATTACGCTGGGTGGAAGTGACCGGAACAAGAGAAGTACTTGTGGCTTTTCTTTACGGAATGGATGGCCTACGGATGATACAAAACATTGTAACCATGATTGGAGGAACACGAACGATATGAGTACGATTCAAACACGAATCTATGAATTGAATCATTTTTGCAATTGGATTACAACCAATCCTGATCGTGTGGATGCTGATGTACGACCTGCTGCATTGGACTGGCTAAGTGGAGAAATTTCAAAGTTAGAGAAAAAGCAAAACGCCCGGCGGGTAGGCCGGACGCTTCGTGTAAGAGCCTGGTTAAAGTCTCTTGTGATAATAATTTTATCCTCTTTTTTTCCTGAACGCAAGGGGTGAAATAGGGATGACACAACAAACCGTGCTTGCCATTATTCAAAAATATGTCTCTACGACCAAGGCTCTACGAGCTAATACAGCTATGTTTACAGCAATGTTAGCGGAGCGTTCAGTTCAGGATGAAGCTCTCCAGCGGCTATGGCAAGAACGCGATGAGCTGTATGACCAATGGTATAACGCCGCAGTGTGTTTGCGGGGAATGCCTGAAGGAAATGCTGCACTCGCAATATATGAAATGGAACAACTGCAAGATATGTAATCCACGGTTTGTATGGACAGGCCTGTCGGCCTTGTCTTCGACCACCGGACGGGAAATTGATTTTTCCACCGTGGGTTGAAGATGCGGCTGACGCATCTCAAAGCAGCGACACGATGGTACGTGTACACGCGATGATGAGAATATTAGGCGAAAAACGACGGAGCGCGCCTGACTGCTGGTTCGAATCCAGTCTGTTTTGTAAGTACATAGGGAAGGAGGAGAGATATGCAAATCATTCATAAATTGACGGTGGTCAGCAATCCAACACGAGTATTTGAAGTGGGTACGGAGCTGGATGATCGTGAAGTAATCGAGATTAGGCCAGTTGGTACAGAATTTGAAAACAGCATTCATTCCGAATTTACGATTCATGACGAAAATGGCGACCTTATCGCCAGCATTGAAAATGCACCTGTCATTGTGGAGTACCGACAAATTGCAGAGCACGATGAAGTTGAAACTGTGGAAGGGGAATAGGTATGAATCCAACACAAAAAAAGGTATTGGATTTCTTCACGGAAATGACGGTGGATGAGTCCGTGGATATGGACAAATTTGTGGAGGCTTGTTCGTTGAATTTAGGATTATATACTTCTTTGAAATTTGAAAAGTGGTCGCAAAGGAAGGTTATTTCAAAGGCTGAAAAGACTCTTCATCATGGGCTTGAAATTGGCAATAATCTCTCAGCTCTGCGAAATATTCAAGTTCTGATTATACGCAAATAGCCCGCTGGAACGGGCTATCTCGGTTCTTTGAAAACTTAAAATTTGCTTGCCCCTATCGTAGCAGATAGGGGCTTATAAAACAAGAAGGAGCGATTTGGATGGCTATGAATGTAGCAGCCGTTACCAAAGGCATCGAACGTGACGAATGGTTAAAACTGCGTAAGCGTGGTATCGGTGGTTCGGATGCGTCCGCGGTGGCCGGGTTGAATCGGTATAAATCACCTGTTGGTGTGTTTCTTGAGAAAACGGATCAGATCGTACCAGACGAACCAGGCGAAGCAGCTTATTGGGGCAACCAGCTAGAGAATTTAGTCGCTCGTGAGTTTATGAACCAAACCGGATTACGTGTGCAACGCAGCAATAAGATGTATCAACATCCTACACATAAATTTATGTTGGGTAACGTTGACCGCCTGATTTTAGACAAGGGCGGTCGAGGACTTGGCATCCTGGAATGTAAAACGGCCAGCGCCTATAAGCTGAGCGAATGGGCCGACGATCAGGTTCCTGACGAATACGCCATTCAACTCCAACACTACATGGCTGTGCTTGGTGTGGATTATGGTTACTTCGCTGTTTTAATTGGTGGTCAGAAATTCCAATACAAGCTGGTCGAACGAAACGAAGGTATCATTGAGTCCCTTATTCAAATCGAAGACGAGTTTTGGAACAAGCATGTAATTCCGCGGGTTCCACCAATGGTAGACGGTAGCGCTGCTTCGACAGAGCTACTGAATCGCTTGTATCCTGCTTCTCGGCCAGCGACAGAAATTACGCTGGAGAAAGATCAGGCTTTGCTGGTGGACAAGCTTATTGCTGCCAAAGAAGACGCGAAAGTGGCTGAAGAACAGGTTAAGCGATTGGAAAATGAGCTGAAGGCAACTATCGGTGAAAATGAGGTTGCTACGTATAACGGAGAACCTTTGGTGACTTGGAAGTCCAGTCAAACAACGCGCCTAGACACTAAGCGCTTAAAGCAAGAACAGCCACACATCTTTGAAAAATACGCAAACACCACGTCTTCTCGACGGTTCTTGGTGAAGTAAGGAGGCTATTATGGCAGGACAACGCAGTAACGGAGCAATACTTGAAAAAAAGCTTCAAAATAAGGCGGCTGGGGCAAAAAACGATGCGCCTACACCTTCTCAGACCATTGCCGCTTATATGGACAAAATGAAGTATCAGATTGCGGAGGCTATGCCAAAGCATATGAGCATTGATCGGCTCAGCCGTATTGCCCTGACGACGATCCGCACGAATCCGAAGCTACTGGAATGCTCTATGCCGTCTCTCATGGGGGCGGTTATGCAAGCGGCACAACTTGGTCTGGAACCAGGCCTGATCGGTCATTGCTACATCATCCCATACGGTACAGAAGCCACATTCATCATCGGCTACAAGGGAATGATTGATCTAGCACGACGGTCTGGAAACATCAAGTCTATTGCCGCCCACGAAGTCTATGAAAATGATTTCATTGAGCTGACATATGGGCTGGAGGAAAAATTGCAGCACGTTCCTTGGTTTTTGCGTAAGGACGCTCAACCTGCCGAGTCAGGGAAGATCATTGGGGCTTATATGGTTGCCAAGTTTAATGACGGCGGTCATTTTATCCATTACATGCCGATCAGCGAGATTGAGGAACATAAGAAGCGTTCCAAGGCATCCAGCAAAGGGCCTTGGGTGACTGACTATACCGAAATGTGCAAGAAGACAGTTGTACGTTCCGGGTGGAAGTGGCTACCCATCAGTGTGGAGATTGCTTCTGCGGTTACTCAGGATGAGACGGTACGTAAGGATATCACTCCAAACGATGAACCTTTTGTCTTTGATATGCCAACTGAACCTAAAGATGGTGAAACACCTCAGACAAAGGATGCAACTCAGCCGAATAACACTGATCCGCAGCAGCCTGCTGATGGATCGGGTCAGGACGAACTGGAATTTGAATGAGTTCTATCGATGAGATTACTGGCAAGCCGCTGTTACGCAGCATGATCGGTGAACACATTTGGCGGATTAAAGAGTCCGATCCTGTTGCCTTTAAGCGCGAGGTGCGAGAATACTTCGCGCGGGGCTATCCAAACTGGACAGTGGTTCGTGCGAAGTATCCCTATATATTCTTACGTGATGACAGGGGGCAGAGTGTGTAAATGATTCTGGGCAGTGTGAAGAAGCGAACGGTATTTATATAAAAATCGCAAGAGATTAGGTGGTGAAGCCGGTGGACTCCAATGTAAATCCTCAGCCTACGGACGCACATATACGCATATCACATGAAATACATCGAGAGCTGATCCGGCGGAAGTTTACTCAGCGGCAGCGGGATATTATTGATTTTGTCCTCACGCTGAGCTGGGGATGCGGGAAGCCATCGGCCAAAATTCCTATGCTTAAACATTTTGAGCTATGTGGCGTTCGTAAGGAACATATCAAAAAGGAACTAAAAAAGCTGGTTGAAAATCATGTGCTGTTTTGGGACGAGCACATGAATGTGTTCCAGATCAATAAGCACTATGACATGTGGACTGTCGATGTGGTGGAGCGATATGACCCCAAAATGATGAACGATTTAATCAAAATTAACATTGAATCTCATACCCCAAATCTCGGCAAACCAGTTACTAAAAAAGTAACTGAGTTACCAAAAAAGCAACCGATTCGAGTTACTAAAAAGGTAATTCAGTTACACAAAAGGCAACTGTTCAGTTACCAAAAAGGTAACTCGTCAGTTACTAAAAAGGTAACTGTGAAGCGTGATTTTTCTTGTCATACCAAGGGATTTCGGCTCTCTAAAACAATCTTTAAAGCAATTATTAAAAAAAACACTACTACATCTTTAGATACTGTACAGGAATTAGATACAGAGCAAAGGGGTGGAGGAGGAGGACTTTCTTCGGATCATTCCTTTGGCTATATCTACCGCGCTTACGAAAACAATTTTGCAGATAACGGGAAAGTGACCCCGTTTGAAACCGAAGACTTGGGAGTCCTTTTCGACGATTACGGTGGAGAATGGCTTCTGAAAGCCATGAGGGAAGCCGTTCGACAGAAGAAAAAGAGCTTGGCTTACGTTCGGGGGACGCTGGAAGGATACCGTAAACGTGGTGGACCGGAAACGGAACGCCGAATGGATCGGGCTTCACCAGCGGAAGCAGAAATTCAAGAAGACGACCCCATTACGATCTTGATGAGAAAGGCAGATGAGCAGCGACTTGCTGAATACGGAGTTACTTGAGGCTGAAATATTAGGTTCCTTTTTTCGAGACCCCTCCCTTGTTGGGGAAGTCGCCGTAACACTAGAACCAAGCTTATTTACACAACCTTGGCATCGCAATTTGCTGAAAATGATACTAGAACTACATCGGACTGAACAGGAACTATCCATGACTATGTTGGTGACGGTATTCGAAAAGCATCTTGAAAAGGTGGGGGGAATTTCCTACCTGTCTAAATTGGCCAGCTCTGCCATCGCAGTTTCAATGCTGGAGCAGAATATCAGGCAGCTCATCGAAACCGATGCGCGTCGTAAAGCGCTGGATTTGGTTGGTGAATACCGCGATAAATTTTTGGATTTGTCTTCAAGCGGTTTTGAGGAATTACTGGATGAATTTGAACAGCGCTCACTGGATATTCGGCCTAAAGCATTGCAGAAGGATACGGCGGTTGACGACATTATCCAGTGGTATGAGGACTTGGTACTTAAAACGCAAGATCCTTCCCGAGCGCTTGGCATTATGACAGGCTGGTCAGCATTGGACCGACTGACGCTAGGGTTCCAGCGTACTAATCTGGTCGTCATCGGAGCCCGAACTAGCATGGGTAAGTCAGCCGTCGCCAATGAAATTAAGATGCGGGCCACCCAGCGAGGACATAAGGTTGCGGACTTTAGCTTGGAAATGTCCAAGGCGCAGATTTATAACCGGATGATCGCTAATCTGTGCAGTATTCCCCTGCAAGCCATACGCTCAGGGCATCTGAAACCGGAACAGATCGAACGAATTTCTATGCAGATGGAGTTTTTGCGAAAAATTCATATCGACGACAGCCGGGGCGTGACTGCGGAATACATTTGTTCCGAAATGCGCCGATTGAAGCGACAAGAAGGGCTTGATTTGGTCATTGTGGACTACCTGCGGGAAGTGGTTGAGCCTGCTGAACGAAACGACAACAGCGGTTCTGGTTTGCATAGGGTTTGTCAGAAGCTACGGAAGGCGGCAAAAGACTGTGACTGCGCACTGATCGGCTTATCTCAGGTCAAGCAGGATGTGGAGAGTCGGCAGAATAAAAGACCATTCGTTTCAGACTTATCAGGCAGCGCCGCAATCAGCGCGGTTGCTGACGATATCCTCTTGCTGTACAGGGACGAATATTACAATCCTGATACACCGGACCTGGGTATCTTGGAAATCAACCTCGCAAAACAACGTAATGGTCCTACTGGAGTGGTGAAGCTCAAATTTGAGAAAGACACACAACAAATCGCTTAGGGGAGGAACGGACATGAAACAGGGGAAACGACTCACCAAGAAGCAAAAGATTGGATTGCTAAAGGCCAGACCAGGAGTGACACTGGACAACTGGGTCTCAGAACGGGAAACAGCAGATGGGGTCGTGCTGCTAAACAAATTCTCAGGAAAGCGGTGGCTGCTAAATAAACACTATGGAGCATTGCAGCCTTACAAGGTACGAGCCTGATGCAGCCAACATGCTGGACGCGGTGGAGCGTCTATGAATACATGAAGCACCGTTTCGTCTGCACTGGAGAAGTTCCTGACGAGAGGGAATTACTCGAGGAGCTGCCGGACATTGATAAGAGCGAGTTGATCGAGGGGATGGCTGAGTTTCGTTTGATTCTTGGTGACTGGCCCATCGCGGGAAGTGATAAGCCATGCGAGGTCAGATAAAGGACCCACTCTATCAAACTCGGATAAAGCAGACTGTCCGAGATCGAGATGGTAGAGTGCTGGGCGAGGTGTTTGTGCTTGACTCGACCATGTTGCCAGTAAAGATGTCACGCAAGCACAAGAAGAGGGGAAGGAAACATCGAATGAAAACAGTTTGCACTGATGAGATTTACCGCGTCATTGACGATTTGGAGACAAAAGCGGAAACGTCCGAATCCGGGGCGGCTGAGGCTTTGCAATATGCAGCTTCTGAGCTTAGGAAGGTGCTGAAATGATTAGCCGTTATGTAGGCGTTGACCCTTCCACAAAGACCGGCATCCGTGATATTGGACGCACAAGGGAATGTGCTTAAGAAAATCGAGATCGAAGGGGTAGGGGAAGATCCTGGACGCATTAACGATGTTGTTGTTCGGACCCTCCGACTGATAGAACGAACGGACTGTGTAGCTATCGAGAATTTTTCCCACGGTTCGACTGGGGCCTATGTAGGTCAGCAATATGCAATAGGTTGGGCGATCCGAATCGGCCTTTACGTACGCAAGCAGTCCTATATTGAGGTAGCGCCTAATTCGCTTAAAAAGTTTGCAACTGGAGTAGGAAGGGGCGGCAAAGAAGATTTGATTCTTCCAATCTACAAGCGATGGGGATTTGAAGACCCCAGTGATAACGTCCGTGACGCATTCGTATTGGCTCAAATCGTCCGGGCCATACATGAGCCGGTTCAGTTGATTAAACCGCAGCAGGAAGTAATTCACAATCTTTTGTATCCACCAGCTAAGAAACCAGCTACTAAAAAAAACAAGAGGGGAAAGTGATTTAACATGGGGAAAGATTACGCAAAATTCATGGCTACAACAGCTAATAAAATTGTATTTGGTGACAAAGACGTGGAGCTCAAGCTGGCAATTCCACACAAGGTTGCTCAGCAAAATCTTGAGTTTCTGACCAGCAGCTTAAACAAAGAAATTCAGGTGCTTCTGGGCGATCCGCAGGCCAGTTTCGATTTTGAGGACCAAGGCGATGATATGTACCGTAAATGGACAGGCCGCCGTGTAACTGCGGACGCATCTGGAGTTGTTATTTCTGCCCAAAAGCCGGAACCAGAACACGATGAAAACCAAGCGGAAATGTTTGGCCCAGAGCAAGCAGAGGACGATACACCTGCAGGCGACGATCAAGCCGAGCAAGGAGAGCAGGAACAAACCGACCAAGCTGGTCAGGACGAGCAGCCCGGTGATCAGGAAGGCGAGGGAGCTTTCGACGATATTCCGGAATGGATGCGCGAAGTTGGAGATGATCAAGAGGGTGAAACTGGTGAGGAAAATGGGCAGCGAGGCGATGATTCTGCCCCTCGTGAAATGAACTTTGGTGAAGATGAGTCCAGCGGAGCTGCTGAAGGATCTGATCAAGAGCATGAAGCTCCCGAAACCATAGAGATCGATAAGGATACTTTGGAGAATTACATTTTGGAGAAACGCCCAGTGTTCGAAGATCTGACCCTTGATTTCCCTGCTCTATATGAACAGAAGCGCAAAGAAGGAGTTACCTGGCGCGACATTGCAGTGGGTGTTGGCATGACAACAGGTCAGCTCAACACTCAACTGACCAAGTACAAAGGTCGCGTTAAAGAGCAAATGACTCAATCAACTGCTGTTTAATATAAATCCTTTGCAGCGTGGCCCCTACCCTCACGGGCTACGGCGGCCACCTGTATCTATAAAACAGAACGTATGATCTTATTTTATCCTGAAAGGATGATATCTATGAATGAATCTATGAAAAACAAGATTACCGTAGAACTGGAGGCGTTGCTTCCACGAATGCAGCGCGTTAGTCAGATGATTGTCACTGTTGAGGGAAATTGGCCAGCACATTACAACAGGGAAAACCCGGAGGATCAGTACCTCCGTGGGATGTTTTGCCGGGTGGGAGACCTCTTGGATGATGCTAAACGATTGCTTGACCAGGCCTTTGCTGAGGTTGTAGACGAGGGCATCCTAACAAAAAATATGGGCGGTAGGTATGCTTTGCATGGGCGGGAGTTCACTTCTGGACAAACACTTGAGTATCTGGACCAAAATGACGACGGTGTTTGCTGGGAGCTCTCGCGTATCGAACACAACGGACATGATTACTACTTAGTCGATGACCGTAGCATACCGCTTGAAGGGCTACGCGTTCGGTACAAACACATTGCACACTGAGAAAGGGGGGAGGTTGATCTTGGCTCAAATAAGAATTGCAGAATTAGATAGAGCCCTCAAGGACGTAGCAGGTAAGCGAGCTGATGTGTCACCTGAAGAATTTAAAAAGACAGAATACCTGCTTTCAATAAATCCTCAAATAGTAAGAATAGTCAGAGACTATGAGTTTGCTGTAAAGTCCAGCATTTCTCTGAAAAGTTACGAGGGATCGAAAGGTCATGTTAGGCAAACAAAGGCTGTGATCCTCAAATATAAACGTCCGGAACTCTACTTCCTGTTTAAAACGCTCACCCAAATTATACAGAGTTCCATTAACAACTTAGTTAATCCGTACGAGCGAACTATTTTGGAACTTTTGTATATCAAAGGTGCGAGGTACCTTGTAGCGCAGTCATATATGGGGAAAGGTTACCGGAACGACATGTATCCAATTAGTGGGAGTACGTTTGCTGAACGCAGAAGGGAAGCGATAAAAAAGATAGCTCATAGCTTCCAAATACTCGGCTTATTAGAATTGGTACAAGCTGAATATCGAATTGGAGAACTGTCTAACTTGCAGTTTTTGGAGTTGAGACCAAGGTGAGCTTGTATGAGTCAGATTATAGGGGCTTTCCCCCTTTGGAGGTGTGAACTTTGGTAAATGTTAATGCTGCGATAGAGCAGCTACTGGATATGCGTTTGGAACTGGATGATACGATACGATTGCTCGGTTTTGACCCGGAAGCATCGGACCGTCAGCAGGCAGGGACGAACGAGCGTGTGTTGCTTCATTTACAGGATATATACGATGTGTTGGATGCTCCGAGACCAAATGGGGACTACGCAAAGCAATTGGTGCAAGAAACGATGAAAATTGCAAAGGAAGAGATGTAATGCTGTTCTTCTTCCACAAGAATACAAACAACCCCGCATTCCTTGGCCGGGCTCGCGGGGGTCATCACTCTTAAACCTCATCAAATTATACCACGGGTGAGGGAATTACATTGGGGAAAAGAAGAAAAAACAACTTACAATTAACGTTCAATATTCTGCCTGTCGATGAAAAAGCCACCCGCCTTGCGGTGGAAGAATATTTGGAGACAGTTCGGCAGTATCGGCAGATTGGTTTTGTCCGGCGCGAAGCGGCGATTACGCAGGCGTATACCTATAGAGAGCATCAGTCCACCAATGCGATTAGCAAGCAGACGGAGAATATTGCCGTTTACAACGTGGACAAGGAGGCAGAGCTGGCTACTAAGGATAAGTTGCTGGAGCTAGCAATGAGTAGATTGGGTAGTGTGCAGCGTGAGGTTATTCAGCGGAGCTATCTGGATGATGATGGGATATACGATGCAATCATTTGTCACGAAATGAATCCTCCTATGAGTGACCGGACATTTCGCAGAATTAAAACTGATGCGGTATTTATACTTGCTACTGCTTTAAACCTGACTAAATTCATAAATGGGACAGAGGAAGATACTGATATTGCAGCCGGTTAAAATGCCGGCTCTTTTTATCTATATTCTCTTGGATTTGATTTGTCTATTTAAATGAAGGAAGTCAATGATAGAAGATAAGTTAAAGCTGCTACCTTCTTTTAGCTTATACCTTCACAAAGATAGGATAATGTTATTGTCTAAATGTACATCAGCAGGTAAATAGGACTTTTTCAGGATATCTTTAGTACCATATGGATTGAAAATTTTGTATAATTAAGTTGAATTATAAAGAAATAAAAAATAAGGAGGGTAAAATGGCAACTACCGTTAACACAGCATTTAGTGAATTTATGAGAGACACAGTTAATTTGGATTCAGAAGTAACAAAAACTGCGCGGAGGAGTAGGGATTGGTTAATTGGACAAATAGATAAGTTTGACTCAAAAATAGGCTTTCCAACTTTATATAATGATATTGATATTCATTTTGGTTCTTTTGCAAGAAAGACCAAAATTCGTGAACTTAATGACATTGATTTAATAATAGGATTGAGGTCCCAGGGGAGTACATACTTACAAGATAGCTGGGGCAGGATTGAAATGACTGTTCCAGACACAGCTACGGATCTTATGAAACTTTGTCATGATTACACAAACAAACTTAACTCTAGGAAAGTTATTAATAAATTCATAAGTGAACTTAGTACAATACCCCAATACAAGAAAGCAGAAATAAAAAGAAATCTTGAGGCTGCCACATTAGAGCTTACTACACATCCATGGAACTTTGATATAGTACCAAGTTTCATCACGGTTCCAGAATCTGATGGAAGAACATATTATATTATCCCTGATGGTAAAGGTCATTGGAAAAAAACAGATCCAAGACTTGACCGAAGCAACATCTCAAGGATAAATCAAAAACATAACGGTAAGATATTGAATGTTATTCGGCTAATAAAGTATTGGAATAACAGGCCAACTATGCCTTCAATGGGTTCATATCTTCTTGAATGCATGCTCCTATCTTACTACGATAATAAAGATACGGTGAGTGATTTTGTTGATATTGAAGCTCGTAACATATTTGCGCATATATCTTCTGCAATTTATAACAATGTTTATGACCCTAAGAATATTCAAGGAAATCTGAATAATCTTTCTTTTGATGAAAAACAAAAAATTTCTGCTAAGGCTCATTTTGACCATCGTAATGCCTTGGAAGCGAGTCAATTTGAAGGGGATGGGGACCATAAATCAGCGATAATTAAATGGAGAGGAATATTCGGAAGTGCTTTTCCCGAATACACACAGTAATAAATGGAAAACAAATCGAATGATATTTTTCTTAGACAAAATGAGGATGGGAATATTGACCTTCTCGCTGCACAACGTCAGATGTACTCTGAAGCAAAACGTGCATCAAATTATCAGTTTGCCATTTGCGTAGTTGTACCTATACTAGTTCCTTTCTTAAAAGCAGTTGCTCTATCAAACATGATATACTTAGGTTTTATAACTCTTCTGCCATTAGTAATTATTGTTGTAAATCAGTATTTTTTCGAAAAAATCATTAAAAATAAAAAAGAAAAGGCTGCAAAATTTCAGGAATTATTTGATACTAATGTATTCAAACTTAGTTGGAACAACAGATTGAGCGGTTCTAAAGAATTTGCTACAAAAGATTTAAGCAATACGGCACAAAAATATAAGAAGAAACATGTATCACTGAGCAATTTGAAGAATTGGTACCCAAAAGAGTATTCTACAGTAGATATATCTGCTGGTAGGGTGATGTGTCAAAAAGTAAATGCTTCTTGGGATGGCGAAATTAGAGCATCATTTCAGAGTTTCCTAATAAAATTGCTTTTTGTATGTATATTTCTGATAATTGCTATCTCAATGCTACTAAACAAAACATTTGCTGAAACACTAATCTCCATAATTGCTCCGCTATTTCCAATCACTTTTTATATCTTTAAACGATATTCAGAAAATAAAGAAACAATAGTTCGTCTAGATAAATTAACTGATAAAGCGGACCGGCTTTGGGAGGATGTACTGAGTGGGAGTGTCGAACAGAATGACTTACAAATTCAGTCTCGAAAACTGCAAGATGAAATCTATAAACACAGAAGCAGTGCATTGCTAATATGGGATTGGTTTTACTTGAGAAATAGATCCAAACAAGAAAATAATATGAACGATACTGCTAATTTAATTGTCGATGAATATTTAAACAGGGGAGCTTAACTGAGGAAAAAAAAGAAAACTATGACCGTTATTTGACCGGAAAATGTCCTGTTTATGGCCCGCCACTGGACTTTGGATATGGTAAAGTTATATCATGGAAAATCAAATAAGGAACGAACCGCAGCTTTCAAGCCTCGGTGATCAGGTCGGCCAATGTGCCGGCCTTTTTGATTTCTCTATAAAACCATATTAGGAGGACATGATTCCGGTGAGAGGGCACGGCATCTAAAAGAGGATCTAAGTTAAGGGGATTGACAAATCCTTCTTGGAAAATTACAAAATAAACCTTATAATATTATTATATGAAATTTTCTTTGAAATTGAAAAAAGTAGGTTTATAATATGGAAAAAAGTAGAATGACTCCTTTCTTTGCTGTCTTGCCTTTAGCTGCTGTATTATCGTTAACTGGTTGTACTTCTTCAGTTATCAGTAGTATAAGTTCAGCTACTATAGACTCAGCGCCAGTAGTTCAAGCTGCAAATGAATCTACTGAGGTGAATACACCAAAACCGGGGGATCATGTTATTGCTCCTAAAGACACGAATAAGGTACTTAACAAGTCTCTTGGGAATACTGACATGTCAGAGCGTTTCTACATTGATCCGGGATACGGATATGCTAGAGTGTATGTATACAATGATGGGGATGCCCCGTTTAATATAACAGTAACCCAGGGGTCAGCTAGTGGCCCAGTTAAGATGAAAGGAAAAATAAAGCCAGGTAAAGTATTTGATGAAATCAACGAAAGTACTTGGCCTGTTGGTAGTTTCTATGTAAACCTTACTTCACCCGGCGGTGTTATGAAGGGCGGCCTTTCAGTTCGCATAGCCAATGCTAAAGGAGAATTGCAATAATCTTATCATAAAGTATGCATTGAAGAGGTCGACCAACCCGAGCCCGAACATACAACAATGGGCGCATTCTTTTGTGATTCAAGTTGGGATGTAATGGCTTCCGGTGATGAGGATAAACTGGGTGAGAGAATCGTTTAGGACGAGTAATATCGAGAAAGTGAGCAAAAGCCAGCTTATAATGGTTTAATTGCCCATTTTCCGGTATTGCCCGGTTTTTGTTCTTTGACGGCCATTTTTAGCAATTTGTAAAATGGTCTTGTTCTTCCTCTCTAGTAACTAAGTACAAATGCTTTTATGCAACAGCGTAGCGTTTTGCATCCCGCTTGCGGGAATAGAACCTATCGCTGTTTCTTTTTTCGGGTTTTAAATAAGCGCCTTTGTTCATTTGGTGCTCTAAATACATAGGCAGATACAAGTCACTCATTTGGGTGGCTTTTTTCAATGCCTTGAAAGGTTTGAAAGGTTTGAAGAAGAAGCAGAAGAAAGGAATTTTGCTATACATGAAAGGCCCACCAAAACAGCCGAAAAAATGCAAAGGTTGTGTTTGGGGGAGATGGGATGGTGTTAAACAGTTTTGTTTGAGACCATGTGTTAAAGAGGAAAAACTTTCCTAATGTCGAAGTGTGTAAGACGAAAGGAGAGATATAATGATTAAGCCATATTTTACAAAAGAAGAAGTTGCAGACGTATTGCAAAAAGGAAATGATGATAGACATAATTCTTTGATTATTGATTTTGACGGTACCCCAAAACTCATACCATTCACTAATGATGGCAGCAAATATGCTGTAAGGTATGAAACATTTAATGCTGGGAATGGTTATGTTGGTGAGAAGAGTCAATTAAATCATTTAAACGGAACATACCAAGCATTGCTTGAAGCTTGGGTTGAGTATTTGGGTTATGGAAGAAGACTAGGCTCAGGAGTTTATCGAGACTACGCGGAGTACAGTGAATCCATTGAGGAATTACAAGCAAAAGCAATAAAGTTAGTGAATAGTATGAAATAATACTAAGCACCCATCGTGGTCTTTTTCTTTTGCCATCATACGACCAAATATGAGCCGTTTTGAGAGTTCTTTCTTCTACACGGACGAATGCCGGAATGAGTGCAGAAGAGAGCAGATAGAGGGCATACACACGCTCTGACAGCCTATTAGCTACTCACCCGAATAACGGAAACCAACTCAACACAAATACAGGGCAAACCGTCATGGTCTGCCCTCTTTGTTTTACCTTGAGTTTTTGATGACTACAGCAATGATTTTATAGATGAAGTAAACAACCAACGTCAAGCAGATGAATGGAATTGTTAAACTCAGTGTGGTAAGCATGTAGCTTTCTCCCTTCTCTTGTTCTCACTATAGTGGTCGTGATGAACTAACAGAAAGGTGGAGATAAATGAAAGGAGATTCAAATCGTGGAATTCAGAGTCCTACCAATCGAACAAATCAACGCAGCAGCATATAACCCGCGGGCTGACCTTCAGCGTGGTGATCCAGAGTATGAAAAGCTGAAAGCCAGCATTGAATCCTTTGGTTATGTGGAGCCCATTGTCTGGAACGAACGTACCGGGAACATGGTTGGAGGCCATCAACGCTATAAGATCATGGTCAACGAGCTGGGTCATACGGAGCTGACTGTAAGTGTTGTTGACCTGGACGATCAGCAGGAAAAGCTTCTCAATCTGGCGCTTAACAAAGTTTCCGGCCTATGGGATGATCAAGCCCTTTATCGATTGCTTGATGATTTGCAGATGAGTGGAGCGGATCTGGTCCTGTCCGGTTTCGATTTGGAAGAGTTCGAGGATCTGGCGGCAGAGTTTACCGTGCCACAGGATGAAGCCTTGGACCTTCCGGTTACCGATGATGACTTTGACGTCCAGCGTGCTTTAGATGAAATCAAGGAGCCGGAGACCAGGCACGGGGATGTATGGCAGCTTGGTCGGCATCGATTAGTGTGTGGAGATGCAACCAATCCTGATGATGTGACACTTTTGATGGACGGAGCCAACGCGGCGCTAGTGGTCACTGATCCACCTTATAATGTGGCCGTTGAGAGTGTTTCAGAGCGTCTGGCCGCTGATGGCCGTAGCAGCATAATGAACGACAACATGCCCGCTGAGGACTTCGCGGGCTTTTTGTATGCCGTTTTTTCCAACTATGCAGTGGTAATGCAGCCGACTGCAGCTATATATGTATTCCATCCTTCATCCTATCATCGGGAGTTCGAGGATGCGATGAACGCAGCTAGCATCGTCGTCCGGACACAATGCGTCTGGGTTAAGAATGCGGCCACATTCGGCTGGGCACAGTACCGCTATAAACATGAGCCGGTCTTTTATGCCCACCTGAAGGGCAAAGCTCCTGCCTGGTACGGTGATCGGACACAGACAACTGTCTGGAAGGCTGGTTTACCTGTTGAGGACCCGCTGCCTGAGACAGTATGGGAGGTTTCAAGGGGCGATGTGAACAAGTACGTTCATCCCACCCAAAAGCCTCTTGATCTGTTGGCCATCCCAATCAGAAACAGCAGCCAGCGTGGTGACGAGGTTGTCGATTTCTTCGGCGGTAGTGGCTCCACACTTATGACCTGTGAGCAGATGGATCGGACATGCCGGACTTGGAATTGGACCCGATTTTCTGCGATGTAATTAAGAAACGTTTCCTAGAGAGTACTGGTATTGAGCCAGTCCTGTTGCATCGGGCTGAACCCGTAGAATAGGAAAAAGGAGGACGCGCTAACGTCCTCCCATTCACCCAGGGTATCCCCCGGCTGAGACAGCGGCCCGCCACGCGTGGCATTTTGCGAACATCCGCTGTCTCGCATTCCAGTATATAGGAAATCCGAGGGATACGACAATGGGAACAGACAACGAACAACAAGATGCATTACTACAACGTGAGATAGAGATCGTCGAGGGAATCCTCGAATCCAAGGCGCAGTACCGAAAGATTGTTAAGGCTGGCATTGCTCAGTGGGTTAAAGACCTGCAGGCTGGAAATATAAAAATGCAGACGGTTCAGGACTTGGATCGTCTGATTGAATTGGATATTAAGCTTCAAAAGGATGAGTTGTAAAAGCACATAATAATCTTGCTATCTGATTCATAAATATGGATTTATTAAACAATAATATGATTTTATTGTAAGAAAAATTAAAAACATGGAATCTTTTAGTAGTATGAGGAGGTAGTTTAATATACAAATATAGGAGGAATAAGCTTTGAAGAAGAAACATTTAATTGCATCAGCCTTAGCTTTAGGTATTATTGGCGGGGCTGTTGCCGTACCCAATGCAATTTTTGCGGATTCCGATGCTGTAAGTACTTCCGCAAATACATCGACTTACGGGAACCATGATGAAGTGAAAACACCTGGTAATCATGATGTGGGTCTTTTTAAAACAAAAGACCTTTTTAATGTGGTCCTTGACGGCAAGTCGCCATTAACAGAGTTCTCCATATCTCCTGGATATGGTCATGTTAAGCTGCGTGTAAAAAACAACACCAAGGCGACGCTTACTTTTACCTTAAGGCATGTCAATAGTGGGGATTATTTACTTACCAAGTATGTAGGTGCTGGTGAACCATTTACTTGGTATAGCACGGATAGCTTTTCAAACGGAATGCGCGCAGGAGACTATGAAATACAATGGCGTGCTGGCGGAGCTTATGTAGACGCCACAGCTTGGGGTATATCAGCCACTAGCTCAGATGAACTTTAATTAAACCAAGTTATAAAGTTTTGTATAAAAAAAGCTAACTGGTATCTCGCTTGATTGGAGAACTTTTTTACTTATACTGGAACGAGGTGAGAAAGCTTCAGGCCATTCGGTTTGAAGCTTTTCTTGCTTCGTTTATAACTCAAAGGAGAAATGATATTTATTGAAAAAGAAAACATTTTTTTCATCAGCCTTATCTTTTTGTTTGTTAGGGGCTGTTGTTGTGCCGAGTGTGATCTGTGCAAGTTCAGATGCGTCTGATTCTGCAAATACATCCAGTATTGCGATCAAAAATGCTGGTAAAACAACTACTGGTGACCATGTAATCACTCCGCAAAGAGCAAGAGATGTTTTTAATGACACGTTCGAAAATGAGAAGAACCCAGTATCACGCTTTGTTTTAGATCCTGGATACGGGCATCTTAAAATTATGGTAAAAAATACAGGTGATTCAACAATGACTTTTAGCCTGGTGCATACAGACAGTAATAAACAATATATTGTTAAGACTGTTGGCGCTCATAAAAGTTTGACCTGGGATAGTGTAAATTCTTTTTCACAAGGGCTGCGCTCTGGAAATTATGAAATACAGTGGAGAGCTGGCGGCGATATTGTGCATGTCACAGCATGGGGTGTGTCAGGAACTGATTCTGCCAAAGTAACGCCTCAAAGGGGTATAGGTGTTATTGATGTCAGATTAACCGGAGGTGCTACCGCAGCAACTGGCTTTGTTATCCCTAAGGGGCATGGACATGTCAAACTCAGTATAAAGAACTATTCGGACCATCCTGTCAAAGTTAGTTTGACACATGAAGGTTCAAACAAAGAATACATCAGTGCTTTACCAATCGCTCCTCATGACACAGTTATTTGGAGAAGCACAGATGAAGGCTACTCATCTGGTATGCGTTCTGGATATTATACATTTCAATGGCGGGGTGCCGATTATAAAGTAGATGGACATGTTTGGGGAGTCGTTGGTTCACAACCTGGGGATGTCCAATAGCTTCTGAATTAATTTTTATACTGTAAACGAAGCAAGGGGAGCTTCAGACCTTCATATGGTCTGGAGCTTTTCTTCTTTTTTTTCAAGGTCACATCATTTACATTCGTGGGGGTGGTGATTGTGTAGCATGGCGAGAGAACGGAGCCCTGAACGGGACAAAGCAAAACAGATGTGGCTGGAGAGCGGCGGAGCGATGAAGCTAAAAGACATCGCCGCTGCTCTTTCTATTCCTGAGGGAAGGGTACGCAAATGGAAGTCTATGGACCGCTGGCAGGATCAATTGAAAGGGAACGTTTTTGATTCCTCCAATGGGAACGTTCCAAAT
This sequence comes from Paenibacillus polymyxa M1, assembly GCF_000237325.1. NCBI lineage: Bacteria > Bacillati > Bacillota > Bacilli > Caryophanales > Paenibacillaceae > Paenibacillus > Paenibacillus polymyxa. Next base: position 3,835,255 of record NC_017542.1, on the reverse strand, counting down.
GGAACGAAAGGGAACGCTCCTAATCCAAGGGGAGCGCCAAAGGGAAACAAAAATGCTGTTGGCAATCGCGGCGGTGCTCCCCCAGGTAACCAAAACGCCAAGGGGAATAGTGGTGGGCCGGGCGGTCCCTATCGTAACAAGAAGGCCCTCAAGACAGGGATGTATGAAACTATCTTTCTGGATGCCTTAGAGGAAGACGAACAAGAGCTGTTTGATCAGATTGATACTTCTCCTTTGGCACAGCTCAACGAACAGCTTATTATGCTGTCTATCCAAGAGCGACGGCACATGCGCCGAGTCAAGCAGCTTGAAGCTGGTCTGACCGACGAGGAAAAGAAGATCAAACAGGAGCTACACCAGCGCAAGGACAAGGTTCCTTACACTAGCCCGAAGACAGGGAAGCAAATTGATCTTCCCGTTGTAACGGAAGGTATGAAGGTCACGGAAATTATGACCGTCACTACTTCCAAGCTGGATAAGATTTTGAAACAGGAAGAAGCACTGGTCAAAACCCGTGATAAAAAGCTTCGGGTCATTAACCTTATTGCCAGCTTGCAGCAGGAGGAAGAAAAGCTGGAGATTGCTCGCGAACGGCTGGAGCTGGAGAAACGTAAGTTGTTAGGCTATGGCGGTGCGGAAGGGGATGAAGGCGATGATGATGATGAGGAAGATGACGACGAATGGTAATTACTCTTGCTAAGGAGCATCGAAGAAGAGCCAAGCGACGGCTAAGGGATCGGCCTGAAAAACTGGATGAGCTAAAGGGAATCCTAGCCGATTTTGAACAATTCTGCTGGCGTATGCTCAAGATCAAGACGAAGAGCGGGCGCATTATGCCGCTGACGCTCAATGATGCTCAGCGGACATTCGTCCGTGAAGTATTTAGACAAATCGAAGCTGGCAAACCTGTCCGTATTATCATTCTTAAAGCCCGGCAGATGGGTTTTTCCACTGTCACGGAAGCACTTATCTATTATTTCACGTCCCTGCAAGAGGCTAAGAACGCCTTTATCGTCGCGCAGTCTTCTGATGCCTCTAGCAACTTGTACGATATGTTCCAGTTCTATTATGAAAAAGTGCCGGCAATCATCAAACCAATGAGTCGAAAGAACAATGCTAAAAAACTCACCTTTGAAAATCCGACGATTCGGACAGCGGACCGCCGGATGAATCCGGGGCTCAAATCGAAGATCACTGTACAGACTGCGGAAAGCCGGGTGCTTGCCCGTTCGGACACGATCCATTACCTGCATGCTTCAGAGGTGGCATTCTGGCCAGCCAAGAAGAAAAAAAAGCATCTATTATCCCTGCTGGCAGCTCTGTCCAAGGAGCCCGGTAGTTTGGGCGTGATCGAATCTACAGCTAATGGCATAGAAGAGTTCAAAAAAATGTGGGATGCAGCCGTTAAGGGCGAGAGTGATTTTACTCCGCTCTTTTTTGCGTGGTTCGAAATGCCTGACTATCGCAAGCCGGTACCGCCAGGCTTTGAGCTGACGGAAGAGGAGTGGAAGCTGAAAGAAAAATATGCTCTGGACGACGAACAATTGCAGTGGCGGCGGTATACCATTCGGAACGACTGTGGCGGCGATCCGCGGCAGTTCGACCAGGAGTATCCTTCTGAGCCCGACGATGCCTTTCTGTTATCTGGTGAAGGTATCTTCGACAACAAATTTATTAAAAGTTTGCGGGATGCAATCAGTGCTATTGGTAGCCGACACGAAATTGATTTTGTTAAAAACAAGATCATCCCGGCGCCTTCTGGCGAGCTGGTTATGTATCGACAGCCAGAACAAGGTAAACGGTACGTGTTGGCTGCCGATACAGCCAAGGGTAAGGAAGACGGGGACTATGATGCTGCTTATGTCATTGAGGAGCGCACAGGGGAAATGTGCGCGGCTTTGCATGGCAAGTGGGACACCGACTTATATGGTAAAAAGCTGAACACGCTTGGTTTGTATTACAACACGGCACTATTGGCCGTGGAGAACAACAACACTGGGGAATCCGTTCTGAATACGTTATTCAATACTTGCCACTATCCGCTGTTGTTCATGCACAAGAAGAGTTTAGGCTGGAATACCAACCAAGCGACCCGACCAGTCATGATAAGTGATTTCAAAGAAGCGATTCGGGACCAGCTCTATGATATCTACTGCCCCAAACTGTACAGCGAGTGTATGACGCTGATCGATAAGAACGGCAGGGCTGAGGCAGACAGTGGGTGCCATGATGACAGAATCTTGGCGTATTCCATTGCGTTGCAGGTCCGTCAGGTGGCTGATAAATGGTTTGAATGGTTTAAGAAGAAACAGCAGCAGCGGGCAGAGTCCCGTGATGATTACAACGAGGGAGTGGGGTGGATTTAAACAATGAGTGAAGGAAATGCACAGTGGTTTCAGATCAGCAAGGCGGATGACGAACGGCGTATACCGTCCAGTGCTCAATTGCCGGATTTATTTGACGATCTATACGATGCTCACGGGCTGTTACCCTTCGCACTCGGCAATGACCCTGCTTCCTGTAAGCTGCTGGTCAAAAACTCCAACATCATACCGCAATGCATAGAGGCATACAAACGCAATATCGCTGGTTATGGTATTGCCCTAGAGTATTTGCCGGGCGAGAGTGATCAGACAGCCAAGGCCGAGTGGGATAAGGCTGAGAAGTTTCTTGAAACTTGCAATCTGGAGGATACCCCGGACGAAATCATTAGCCAGTTGATTGACGATTTGGAAAGTACGGGAATGGCTCATGTTGAGATAGCTTGGCCTGTGGGTTCTGAGTTCCCGACTATCTTCCGGATGAACCCGAAATATGTCCGCTGTACTAAGGAAAGTAATAAGGCGACTATCAAACGCAAGCGGCGTATCAGCTCCACAAAGCAAGTAGAGGAGTTTTCACAGGAGATTTACGCCCGACGTTATGCTATGAAGCGCAATACATCTGTCGTGTGGTTCCGACTGTTTGGGACGGAGGCAGATGAAGGTAAAGAGGAAAATCAGATCATCCCGCTTCGTATCGGTCATGATGGCCCTTATGGGGAGCCGCGCTGGTTTGGCAATGCGCCTGGTGTGGTCGGCAGCCGGGAAGCTGAGGAATTGAATGTGAATTACTTTAGCAACGGACGGATGCTGTCCATGCTCTTGACTGTTACCAATGGCAAGCTGACCAAGCAATCTCTGGAACTGCTTAAGAATGTGAGAGGTTCCAACTCACAGGGCGGCATTCTTTATTTGGAGGCAAAAGGAGAAGAGACAGGCGGCCCGATGGACGAAAAGGTTGAAAAAGTGCAGATCAAGCTGGATAAGTTGAATGACCTTCTACAGCAGGATGCCTTGTTCCTGGAATACGGGAAGGAAAAAAAAGCTGATATCCTGTCCGCTTTCCGTTTGCCGCCTATTTTGGTCGGTCAAAGCTCGGACTACAATCGGGCGACTGCAGATGCCGCGCTACGGTTTGCTGAGGAGCAGGTTTTTGAGCCATACCGCAAGTGGATTATGGCAGAGATATTTAATAAACGCCTGTTCCCGGCAATGGATATATTCCGAGTACGGGCTGTTTTGCGGGGACCGAAGATCATTGATCCCGCGGATCGCAAAGCTATGCTGGACTTTATCGCTGACCGGGGCATTATGCTGGTGCGGGATCTGATTCCGATTGCCGAGGATGTACTTGGCACAACGATTGATGAGACCAAGTTTAGCGAGGAATATCTGGATACGCCGATTGCGCAGCTTGCAGCCAGTCAGCCCACATTGCTTGAACCAGAGCCAGACACGGACACAGACGACATGCAAAATCGTATTGCTACAATTGCCAAACGCTTGTTAAAACAGGCTGACAAGGAGGCAGGCGTTCATGTGTGAGTCCTGTTGGGCGCTGATCGCCAAGGCAGACGACGATGAATTTTTAGACAGCTTAGAACTGTCGTATGTTGAACGCAAGGTGCTGGAAGAACTGTACAAGCAGGGCGAGGATCGCATAACTGAGATTCTGGAGCTACAGGGGCAAGCCCTTCATGATGCCATTTCGGAACTAAGCGAGGATGCCCTGGGTGATATCGGGGAGCTAGGTAAGGTGCTTATCGCTTTGCACACTACAGATGTGTTTGCGGAGCTGTTCGAGCAAGCCATACAGGAGGCTTTTGAACCGCTGTTTCATTTGGCCGGGGAAACAGAGCTGTCCGCGTTGGACAAGGAAAAGGTATGGAGCACTAGCAACAAGGCTGCTGGCCGTTTTACCAAGAAGCTTAAAAAGCTGGTTCCAGACATGAACAAAGCTTCTACGGATGTGTTGCTGCGTAGCTTCGGCAAAGCCATTGAGGAAGGGGCTACACCTTCCGAGCGGGCATTACTAGTGCAGGAGGTTAGTGCTCAAGCGGCCAGCGGGGAAGATGGCCCATTTAGTATGCAGCGTGCGCAGCGGGTATCACGTACCATGAGCACAGCAGCCGCCAACGGTGGCAAGTTGGAGGGCTGGAAGCAGTCGGAGATTGCCAAGGGAAAGAAATGGCGGTCTGCTGCTGGCACACGTACCCGCAAGAGCCATCGCAAGGCCAATGGTCAGGTGGTTCCGTTGGACGAACCGTTTAAAGTTGGTGACAGCAAACTGATGTATCCCGGCGATCCGTCCGGGGAGGCAAAGGAAATCGTAAACTGTCGCTGCACGTTGCAGTTGGTACTCAACTGATATTCATGAGGGGAGGTGAACAAACAAAATGGCGCGAGAACTGAAAAATGTGGATATTACCCACATTAGCTATGTGGACAAAGGAGCCAATAAAAAACGGTTTTTCCTTACAAAAGGCGAGAAGAAGCCCGATTTTGAAAAGCAAGTCCGCCTGATTACCAAGACCGATGATCCGAAGCAGCTAGTTTACGGCGTTGTATATGAACCTGACGCAGAGGATACGCACGGTGATATCATGACGGCCGATGAAATTGAAAAGGCTGTGCATGGTTTCATGTCCAATCTGGCTATTGCCAAAGGAGCAGTCATGGATACTCAACATGACTTTGATCCAGGTGTTGGCGATGTGGTCGAATGTTATGTTGCTCCTGTAGATTTTGAAATGGGAGAAGAGACGATCAAGAAAGGTTCTTGGGTGCTTGTTACCAAGGCAAGTGATGACATTTGGGAAAAGATTCAGAACGAGGAGGTGACTGGTTACTCTATGGCCGGAACCGCTGAAACAATTGAAAAGCAAAAAGAGCCTGCGGCCAAGTCTAACGACGAGGTAACAGGCTTTTTTAATCTCATGAAATCATTTTTTACAGGCGAGAAGATCGCCAAAGGCGCTGTTGCTGATAAGTACAACAAGGGCCGGCCGAGCCGTGAATTTTGGGCTGCACAGGATGCACTCAACACGGTTCTTTTTAATTGGGACAGTTGGAACAGTGGAATGGAAACCGATCCGGACGCGATCCGGGAAGCCTTACAGGATTTCGTTGATATTGCTCAAACCGTTTTGGTTCAAGAGGACATTATGAAGGCGATGGGAAAACCGCCTGAACAGATTACTAAAGCAGGGAAGAAGATTTCTGCCGACAATCTGAAACACATTGATGATGCCATTGCTTCATTGACCGAATTAAAAACAAAAACTGCTCCTGCTGAAGAAGCTGAGCCTAAGGAGGACGAAGATTTGAACACAGAAGATATTGCAAAGGCTGTACAAGCTGCCATAGCACCAATTGCCAAACAGGTAGAAGTCCTGTCGACGCAAGTTACTGAATTAAAGAAACAAGAAGGGGGAGATCCTGGGCAGCCAGCGGGAACAGAAGCACCTGCTGAACCGCAAGCAAACGCGCTGACTGATGCGATTACTAAGGCACTAGCACCGCTGACTGAGCAGGTCCAAGCGTTGGCTACTGACGTACAAGTTGTAAAGAACAGCCGTGGTGGTTCCGCTCAAGGTGGCTCTGGAGAAGACGAAATTCAAAAATCTGGCGGCGTAAGCTTCGGCGGCCTGCTTTAATACCAAGAAGGGAGACAAACAAATATGAGAACAAACGGACAAATCATCAAATCCACTATTACGAGCACGTTGGATCAAACCGCTCTGAATTACCAACAGGTGGACAAGTTTACTGAAATGGCTTATGAGTCTACGGAGTTTCTAAAGGGGATTCGCACGATTAATAAGCTCAGCTCTAAAGGTACAATTGACAAAATCGGTGTGACTGGTCGTAACCTGCGCAGCAAAAAAGAAAATATTATGGCTGACAATACGCCTACCCCAACATTACCGCAAGTTCCGTATGCTGTAGAGCCAGTTGTTTTGCCATTCGAAATCACTGAGGAATTTATCCGTCAGACAGCTCGTGTACGCGGTCAAAATGGTGAGGATATTATTATGGCAGCCATGACCAAAAACTATGGTGAAAATATGCAGGATATTGGATTTAACGGGGATACTGCTACGCCGAATACTGACCCAGATTATGCTTTCCTAAGTATGAATAACGGTTGGTTGAAGCATGCGAAGACCAAAGGTAATTACATTGATTGGACCACGTTGAAGGACCCTCAGAAAAAGGGTGTACTGTTTGAACTAGAACGTGCAATTCCAACTCGTCTGCGTACTGGTGGTGTATTCAAGTATTTTATGCACCCGAATACCTTTTCTAAGCGGCTTCAGGCTTTGGCTGAGAAGGACACCAGTGCATCCATTCAATTGCAAATTATGGGCGGAGTGAAGAAGGTGAACAGCTATGAGGTTGAGGAAGTAGCTCATATGCCAGAGGGAGCTATCATCTTTACGTACCAACAGAACTTTGTCTTGGTCAATACGTACGATATGCAGATTCGTAAAACTACCGAGGGCAGAGAGGCCATCTATGCAGACAAGCGTTTCTACGCTATCCATTCCGATTACGACTCTATCTTTGAAGAGCCGGGAGCGGTGGCATACGTCGAAGGGGTGGAATTTTAATGGCCTATATCACATATCGAGGAGAAAACACCTCTTTGATGCTTTACGGCATCCGCTTCCCGGCCAAAGTCCCGGTGCAGGTTGAACAAGGTGAGGTCGTTAAAAAGCTACGAGAACGCTCGGATTTTGATATCAAGGAAGAAAAGGTTATTCCGCTGGAAGACCTGACCCTCGTCCAACTTAAAGACAAGGCTAAGGCTGCCAACATTGAAGGATTCGGCAGCATGAACAAGTCTGATCTAATTGCTGCTTTACGTGGCGGTGGTAAGCCTTCCGATAATACGCCACCTGCAGATGATCCGTCGAAAACGGAAGGGGCTGACGGTAAAAGTGCTGACGCCAACAATCCTCCAACAGCGTAGCCGGGTAACCCCGATCCAAGAGGCACCGGCTGAGCTGCTACAGCAATACATTGATGACGCGCAAGTACGTATTGAATTGTATCTGCCAATTCCCTTCCCGGCCGAACCTGATAAGCAGATTATGCTGGCTTGGACCAAGCTGGCGGAGGGATTGGCATTGCAGGACAGCGAGGAGTATCTTGCATCCGTGGCGCGTAATTATGCGTCCGAGAGCGATGGAGCTTGGACGTACACCCGTCAGGCTGTAGAGGGGAAAACAACCGGCAATCCAGATGTGGATGCAATACTGTTCTTGTGGGTCAAGAAGCAAACGGGACCGGATGATGGTAACATCACCGCATACGTCCTATGAACCACCGTTTTAAAACGCCATTGGCCGTGTATCGTGTTGGTCAAAAGCGGGATGATGATGACCTGTTCGACGATCGGAAATCCGATAAGATAACTGACGTAAAATGCTTTGTCGTGACAACTACGACGGAAGCCAAAGCAGATTCTAAGCCGGTAATGTACATCGTCAAAAAGACGATAGGTATTCCGAAACAAGCTGACGTTAAACTAAGTGACGAAGTGGTGCTGCTAGGCCGCCGATACCTGGTGATCGACTCCATTCCGCGTCGTTACTGGCGCGAGCTGCTTGTAACATGTGAGGTGAAGGGAAATGACCGTGCATGATTTCGATGGACTGGCCCGACGGTTCCGTCGTATAGCTGATGAAGGGATGGAACGTATTTTGCGTAACATCGCGGAGGCAGCCGGGGAAACACTGCTCAATCTAATCATTGATGAAATTGACCGCCAGGGCTTGATCGACACGGGGGCCATGTGGCAGTCCTTTTCCCGTGGCGACAATAATAACGTGTGGGAATGGGATGTTGACCGCAACGCGATCACGTTGGAGCTTGGTTCCAATCTTCCTTATGCACAATTGGTCAATGATGGTTACACCATTGAGAAGAAACATTTTGTGCCGGGTTACTGGAATGGTGGCGGCTCATTTGTCTATGATCCGTCTGCCAAGACTGGGTTTATGGCAAAGCCGCGCAGCTTCATCGGCAGGCATTATTTTGATATTGCTGTGGAGCACCTTGAGGGGGGAATGAACCAACTCATCATGCGGCGGTTAGAGGTTGAGCTGGAAAGGATGTTACGCTGATGATGGATGTTGGTTTAAAAGCCTGGGCCGAAATCGTGCGACGGGTGTATCCTGAGCTTTCTATCTTGCGAGACCGGTCTAAATGGCTGGCGGGTGATTTTAAACTGCCTGCCGTGTTTATCGAGACGGATCTTGTTTCGGACAAGGTTCACACGCCGCGAGCTGATCTGATCATTGAAGATGTGGGGCTGGTGTTCCACTATGACAAGGAACGAGCGGACGAGCAGGACGAGGGGGAGCCTATACCGCTTGATCTTGACCCGTTGTTCCTCTACTTGCGGCAGCAACGGTTTAACGTAGCATCCAAGCGTTTTGGGGTTGTGCTGGTCATTGAGCCGCCACGAACCCGAAAAAAGGCCGATCAAGTAGAGGTTACCTTTAGGTACTCGTATTTGCTCAGTGTACCGAAGTCATTGGTCAATGACGATGGCAGCCCAATTCAGAAGATTAACAATTTTTATATCAGTCACAACGGGGAGGAATTTGACGCATGACTGACGATTTAAACAAACGAAATAAGCAGGAATGGATAGAGAGCGCAGCGATCTTGAAGGCAGAGCCTTACGAGATTGCGGGCGCTCTTTTTGATTGCGCTGCTGACGTCTTACTTTCGCGGGCAGAAGTGGAGCAAAGACTGGATGCGTATTTGCATCCGGTCAAGGAAGCCCCTGCTTCTGTGCCTGTTAAACCAGAAGTACCACAAGTGAAAAAAACAAAGGAGGAAACGCCAAATGACAATTCAGCGGGTTAGGCCCAGCGCGTACATTGAATTGCTAGTAAAGGCACGTTCTCGGGTTGTTCCAACAACTGGCCGCGTACTCATTCCCTATCAGGCCGAATGGGGCGCACCGAACCAAGCCGTAGATATGGCTAATGATTCGGAGCGCCTGAAGGAGTCCGGCAAGCTTGTTGATGTATTGGAGCTTGCTGCCGAAAGCGGGGCGACTGTTATCGGCTACCGGGTTACAAACGGGGAAGAAAAGGCTGCATCTGTCGCTGTTGCTGACAGCTACACTATTGAGGCACGTTATCCAGGAACACGAGGCAATGATTTGGAATACATGGTGCGTCCGGCTCTTATCGATGACACCAAGAAGGAGATCGTAATCCGCGACACCAAGGGCGTGTATGACACAGAAACGTATCTAGTTGCAGACAAGGCGGCTGCTGTGGAAGCTCTTAAAAAGTCCGCTATGGTCCGTTTTAAGGATACTGGCGCAGCAGCTCTTGCAGACGTGGCTTACACCAAACTGGATGGCGGTACAACTGGCACGGCCATATTGGCAGCGACCGACTGGAATCGTATCTTTAACCGGGTGTACGGCCTGACGTTCGATACTATTTACCTCTCCGCTGTTGATCCGGCTGTACAAGCTGCCGCCAAACAATGGCTGCTAGATCGTCGCGATAAGGGTCATAAGCTGGCGACGGTGGTTGTCGCTGGCCCGGCAGCTACGGACGGCGACATTGAGGCGCACAACGCACGTTCACGGGCCATGAATGCCCGTTATGTAATTAACTGCTCGTTGGCTGGTGAACACACCAACGGCAAGACCTACACATCCGTCGAATGGGCTGCATGGGTGGCTGGGCTGGTTGCGGGTACACCTGCCAATAAGTCATTTACGGGTGTTGAAGTGCCTATGACATTGGCGAAAGTGGACTGGAGTCACACTGAGGCACTAAAAGGACTGGCAGAAGGAACGCTGATGGCTACACGAGATGGGTACAAATACATTATCGAATCTGCTATTAACACTCTGACCACGATCGGATCAAATGAGCGTGAGGACTTTGGGAAGATTCGCGTTTCCGCTACGATTGACCAAGTAATGAACGATATCTACGAAGCGGGCAAGCGTTGGAAGGCCAAACTGGATAACGACAAAGAAGGCCGGGGCATGTTTATTGCTGCTGTGTTGGAATATCTCAAAATTCGTGCTCAGCAGAAGGCCATTGCAGACAAATTCAGTTTTGCAGAAAACCCTGATAAGACAAGTGAAAATGATTATGCATATTTCAAGCTTGGGGCCAAGCCATTGGATGCTATCGAAATTTTCTATACTGACTGGGAGGTGGAATAATAGATGGAACGCGAACTTATTGGACGAAATCTCTCCCTCCAAGATGACAACGGCGAGGACATTCATACTGTCAAGGAAGTTGAAGTTAAGCTGACTACGGAAACATTGGATATTGTCAGAGCACGCCGTATGACGAAAACAAAGCAATTGACGGGTTACGAAATCCCGGTCAAAATCGTCATGTCCAAATTAGAATCACGGCTGCGCTACCGTTTGTTAGAAGATTTTAAAGCGGGTAAGACCATGTTTTTAGCACGTATTACAGGCGGTCTTGAAGACCGGATCACTGGCAACACAGAGAAAGTATTGATTACTGGTGTTCACATTCACGGAGAAATGGACATCCTGATTGCCAAAATTGATGATAACAACGGCATCGATATTACTTTGGAGGGCACGGCGACGGACTTCGATTTTGTCGAAAAATTCCCGGATTATATGTGGGAGTAAGAGGGCGGTTTAATTAGCTCTCTTTTTGTTTTTTTAAAATACAACCAATATGGAGGAAATAACAATGAGCAGCCAACAAAGCCAAGATCGCTTGCAGAAATACTTAGCTAAAGCCAAAGAAGGACAAAAGGACGACATCATTACGGTACAAGCCGATGGCGAAGACTGGTCTGTAAAACGTCTGAAAACATTAGACGTACGTCGGTCATATGATCTTGCTCTTGATGAGGATGGTAATTATAAGTCGCCTTATTTTAACGAAATCGACGTGATGATTGTCAAGGCGACAGAGCATGAGTTTGATTGGAATAACAAAGATTTGATGTTGGCGTACGGAGCTACCAGCAAATTTGAATTGCCACCACGTATTTTAGACAACACGGACGATTATGCTGTACTCAGTAAGGCTGTTCGAAATTTCAAAGAAACTCAGGATTCTCTTCTCAATGATGCAAAAAACTCATCCGGCGAGACGGAGAAGCAAGCTGGATAGCTCACTTTTGGGTCAACCAGAAAAAACTGCCTTCTGAGGTCTTGCCGTATGAAGTAGACGAACAGCGCCAGTATTATTTTTGCCTGGCTGCGTCGATGATCGCTGAGGAAGAAATGGCACGTCTAAATAGAAAATAGCCATGTCGAAACAGGAAGGGGGTGGGAACAATAGCAACTACGTCAGTTACGGTGCCATTTGAGGCACGGGATATGATAACCGGCGCTGTCCGAAATATGCGGCGTATGCTTCAGGGCGCTCACGATGATCTGATGAATTTTCGCCGGGCATCGGGCAGCATGTTTGATGATTTTGTATCCGGTAGCCGCCGGGCGAGGGAATCTGCGGACGATCTAGGCAGACGGATTAATGGCGCGTCCGATGAAGTACGGCGTATGAATCAGATCCACCTGGACGATATCTTTCGTCGTGCACGTGCTGGAGCTGATGATCTTAGGCGTTCTGCTGATCGTGCAGACGCGGATATCCGCAGCATTCGTGATGCTAATGTGAAATTACGTGCTGAGGATTCTATAAGTCCAGTCGTTGACCAGGTATCTGACAAGATTTCAGCCTTGGCAGCTTTGGCGGGCGGGATTATGCTCGGTAGCGGTGTGAGTGATTCTATGTTTGGAGGCGTGTCCGATTACAGCCGTGAGGCGGCGCGAAGTGCAGCTTACATGCCCGAGAACATTCGTCAGCAGAGTCTTAATACGGTGGATGACTTGGTTAAAAAGGCCATTATTCCAGATCGTATAGAAGGAACCCGGCTACTTGCCGATGCAGCTCCTCTAGTACAGGACAAATCCAAGATGAGTGACTTCGTAAGTGCGTCTGCTAAAATCCAGTACATTCGCCCGGATGCCGGAGCTGAGGAAGTACAGCGGGCGCTGTCTCAAACGTCGAACAGTTTTAAAGAATCCTACAGTCAAGTCGCTGATAGCATGATGTATGCTTATAAGGAGGTAGGTGACAAGCAGCAGGATCTGTTCGATACGTTTTGGGAGTACAGTCCATACTTTGCAAGCAGCGGCACCGATTCAGCGCAAATGGCAAATTTTTTAACGAAAACTGTCCAGAATGGCGCATTTAACTTCGACAAGCCTGCCGACTTTTTCAAAGAGACGTTTGGTGTCAAAGCTCTGAATACAGGGGATATGGCGAATTACTTTATCAGTCGTGGGGCAGGGAAGGATGAAGCCCAACGCCAGGCGTCGGCTTTTACTGACGACATTAATTCAGGTGACAAACAGCGTGCGCAAGGAGCCATTGCAGCATTAGTCGGGGATTTGGCCACTCAAACCAGAAGTCAGCTAAAACAGTCTCTTGTCACTCTAGGTTCTGGCGCTGGTGAAGACAATGCTGATTCCATCCTGAAGACGTTCGGCACAGCGTTTCAAAAAGCACCAAACATGAAGGGCACCACTGATAATTTGCTTCGTAAGCAGCAAACTGCTGACCCAATGACGGAAATGAAGCAAACTCGTGCTGAAATGAGCTTGCAGATGCAAGAGATTGGAACCAATATTGCTCAGGCAGCCCTCCCAGCGATGAAAGAATTTAACGCCTTGTTAGTGCAGAATAAGGACAACATTCAGGCGCTTGGTACTGGAATAACCAGTGCGATAACCGTAGCGACTAGCTTCTATAAAGATCATTTTAAAGCCATAAATACTGCCTTAATCGGGTTGGCTGCTGTACTGGTAGCTAAAAAATTATGGGCCTTTGCACAAGGAGTAAAGAAGTTCAACGATGATCTTTCAACTGCCGCTAAATGGGTAGGAGAGAAGGGAAAAGCGGGGGCAAATGCCACAGGCAGAGGAGTCAAAGCCGGTTGGAATTGGATTCGACGGAAACCTCCTGAACCTCCAGCTCCACCACCTGAAGAAACCCCAGCCCAACGAGCTGCCCGAATACGGGAGCGGATGGGCGGACGCGGTATTAGACGCCAATTGAGTGGAAACCGTAACCCTGTCGATGATCGTATTGGCGGTTTACGCTCTATCGCTTCCATGACTGTTAACGCTACGAAAGTCTATATAAATGGCTCTGTGTCTGGTGGCGGAGACGGCGGGGCAGGTGATGGTGGTGGCGATGGGGGCGACCAAGACAGAGATCGCCGCCGTAGACGAAACCGTCGTGGAGGGCGTAGGGGAGCGGGAGGCGGTGGCGGTAGACGACGTATACGTATTAATGGTCCCCGTCCCACTCCACCAAATCCACCTAACCCGAACCCAAGCCCAAGGGGATCGCGTGACAATCCTTATCGTATTCGTCGTCCAGCTCCACCAAATCCACCGCCACCACCGAGTCCGCCATCTGGCGGTGGCCGTCTGCGAGGTTTCCTGAAAGGAGCAGGCAAAGCGGCTAAAGTTGGCGGTATCGTTGGTACGGTTGCAAGCGTAGCAGCCGGTGCATATGACCTCTACCAAGCATCCAAGGATAAGGGATTGCGTGAGGCTGTATCTACGCAAGGCGGCGCGATGGTTGGCGGCGTGGCTGGTGGTGCTATTGGCGGGGCTTTAGGGTCTGCTCTTGGACCACTCGGCACAATGGCCGGTGCATACATCGGAAACATTGTCGGTGAAAAGATCGGGAAATTTGCCGATGAAAGCGGATTGACCCGGAAAGTGGTGGATGGTGCGGTTGGAATCTTTAATTCTGCCAAGGATACCTGGACTGGCGTGAAGAACTGGTTCACGGGCGACAAGAAGGAAGAGAAGCCCGGCCCCCCTCCTGAAGCAAAAATTACGATCAACAATCTGACTGAGCAGAAGCAGAAGCGTCTTCAGCAGATTGGCGACGATGTGCGCAAAAGCATAGTCGATAAAGGTCTTAAAGAGGGACTAAAAACCGTTGCTGAGCAACCAGAAGTTAAGCAGCGCCTTAATGCACTTAAAAATGCGTGGGGTGTTGTCTGGAAAATGGGTGACAGCAGCAAAGCCCAGAAAAGTATTAAAGATGTAGGAACCGCTTCTAAGAGCAGCGCGGATGAGGTGGCCAAAGGGGCAGCAAAAAATAAACAGAGTTTTAATAGTGTCAGCGCTGCGGCGAAATCGGCTGTTGATAAGACGAGGCAGTATCTGTTCTCACTTAAAAACGTTTCTAGCCAAGGCAATAGCTGGGGAAGTGATCTAATGTCCCATTTTATTGCTGGTATGCGCGGCCAGTTCCCCACGTTATCTTCCGTTGTCAGCAGTGTTGCTGTAACCTTGAAAAAATTAAAGGATGCGAAAGATGCCAATTCTGGAGGTGGTGGAGGCGGTGGTACTACACCAACACCTAAGCCACGTCCTTACGCCCGCGGTGGTTATATCAACCGTCCACACGTCGGCTTGGTCGGCGAAGCTGGTCCGGAAATGATCATTCCGCTGTCAGCCAGCCGCCGCAGTCGGGGCCGCGAGCTTTGGGAACGAGCTGGAATAATCATGGGTGTACGTCCTTATGCAAACGGCGGCCAAGTCGGACGGCCAAGCCTGATAGGTGCGTCCAGTATGATGCCAATGGCACAGATGCTTAATCCATCAGCTTCGACTGCCCCGAAGTCTGTCAGCATTGAGAATATTAATATTGATTTTGGTGAACTCGCGAAAGGAATAACCAACTTTGTAGAGTTTGCAAAAATGCTTAGTAGTCCGCAAGGTCGAGCTCTGATCCGCAAGGTGGTTGGCGAAGAGGTATTGAAAGCATTAGAGAATGGAGGATAAGCGATGCTGGCACTATCGCAAGGAAAGATCCGTCTTACCTTTCCGATCACCCCGGCAGAGATTCAAATAACTGGAGGCAATGAAGTTGAAACCTTCACTGTCATAACTGGTCAGGAACGCACAGGGAAACCCGTATCGAAGGTGAAACGGGTCTCTTTTTCTGCAATCCTTCCACGCTATTGGGAAGAGATTTGGGAGACGGATAGCAAACAAACGGTCACCTATAAAACACCAGAAGTAACGTGGAAGCTGCTGGAGCAATGGAAAGGAAAGCCTGTTGTACTTAACTTTGAGAACCTATTTAGTCAAACGATGCTCTTGGAGGGGATGGATCAGACGTACAAGGATGGACAGGGGAATCTTCATGGTAACTATTCATTTGTGGAGTATAAGCCTGTTAAAATCGTCTCCTATTCTAACTCTAAACAGGTTCTCAAGCCTGGAACCGTGATCACTAAACCGTCAAAAAGTCGCCCTAATACTACGGGCAAGAAGGACAAAAAGAACGAAAAGAAAAAAGATGATAAAAAAAAGAAGGCCAAGGATAAAAGCAAAAAAGCCAAGGAGGACCCGAACGCTAGGGGCGCTTTTGACTATACCAGTTCCAAAAAACGAATATCAGACAAGGTTTCCAAGGCTAAAGGGAAGTGATGTATTATGGACGGGTTTGCGGTTGTGTATGGCAAGGAGAACGCCCGGCAAATGCTGACGGATGGCATCGAGGAAGTGTCCTGGTCTTCTGGCCGTGATGAGATTGCCCGCAGCGCTACGGTACGACTTCGCAATGCGAGCAATATAAAGGTAGCTGGTATGCTGATGTGCTTTTCGCAAAAGGTCGGTGGTGCATTATATCATCACAAAAACCAATTTTTTCACGGACCTATTATCAAATACGAGCAGGACGAATTTACAAACGCTTGGGAAATTGAGGCGCGGGAGATCGGCTGGTATTTGAGCAAGAACAAGGGTACGAGGCCATACCTTAAAGGCGAGGCTGGAGCGGAGCTGCAACGATACATCAAGAGCACGGGCATTGACTTTCGCTGCCCTGCTCTAGGCTTTAATTTGGACGAGCGTTATGGAACGATGGCCATTCGGAAATTGTGCTAGACGTATTGCAAAAGGCATATGAGCGTAGCGGCTACAGATACTATGTAGACCTTGTAAGGACTGAAAAGAGCTTTTATCTGCAAGTGATGCGTGAAGGGACCAATACCAAGGTCCCTATTTTTGTACCCGAACAGATGACCTCCAGCACGGAAGGATACAGCATCGAGGAAACATATACAGTCGTAACCGCACAAAAATGGAAGGATGATAAGATCGCTTCTGCTGTTACTAAAACGGCAGCAGGTGCGTTGAAGGCGATGGGCCGAATGGAAGAGATCATTGAAGTTGGTGAGGACGAAAAGCCGGAGACCATCGCTGCTCAGCGGTTAAAGGTTTTGTCCGCTGCCAAACAGATCAAGAAAATTACAGTTCGGCACACGGACCATACGTTATCCGGCTTACGCTCCGGTTGGCTTGTCCTGACTAAGAGCGATCATATCTCAAAGTGGATTGTCGTCACGGCTGATAGCAGCTACAAGAATGGAACATATACCGTAACGCTGGAATTGGAAAGGAGGGAATAGCTGTGCTGAATGAAGCGCTCAAGCTTATAAAAGAACAAACCAAAGACAGTATCGATGCACGGGACACCGAAAGGGCTACGCTTCTAAGTTGGCCGGGTAGCCCGTCAATAGAGGTGGATGGTGACCCTGCTCCCTATCCAGCGGACAAGTTAGTCTTTGCTGACTATTTGTTAGACCGGGAAGTCAAAGCCGATTTTATAGCTGCTGAATATCTGGAGGGCGATGAAGCCAAAGGCAGCGTTACAGGCGTATTGGCTAACGGTGTGGTATACGAGACAGGGGAGCCTTACAAGCAGACCCCACGCAGCTCGTTGCGTGGCAAGCTGGTTATTCCTAGTCCTTTGCAGGCGGGTGACCGTCTCATTGTCTCCAGGCTGAGCGGCCAGCGCTACTACGTACACGGGAAGGATGTGGGTGGCAATGGCTGACGAGGAAAGTCTGTTCCCTGATTTGGACCTTTCCGAAGTGGACGTATGTAATTGATTACCGTACAAGGAAGATGGCCACCACAGATGATGGACGTCCCAAGAAGACAGCCACCTATGCTGAATATTTAGTGCAGACAGCGCTCAAAATCCTCAATACAGAGCGATTTCAATATGTGGTGTATGACGCTGATATCGGTGTCGAACGATCTGAATGGGCCAACTGGGAGGATGTCGAGATCAAGCGAGACATCGAGGAAGCATTGACCGCGCATGCTGAAATATCTCAAGCAGAGGTGCTGTCTATGGAACGGGACGGCCAGAACATGTACTTGAAGATTAAATTAACTGGCTTAGCCGGAGAAGCGGAGCTGAAGGAGGCGATTGAACTGTGAATGTGAAATTAACGGATCTGCCGGCACTGCCACCGATGGCAATTTTGGAGGAAACCCCCGAGGAAGTCTATCGCCGATGGGTTAACCGTGCAATTACATTGGCACAGGAAAAAGGCTTGCCCCCGCCTCCTACTGATCCGGGAGAATATTTCTATGATCTGTGGTACCCGATAGCTATGGAATATTCCGAACAGCAGGAACTGTTAACGTATGCTTTCCTTCAGGGCTTCCCCATTTGGGCAGATGGCGAATTTCTGGATGGTCACGGGTGGTCGGATGGAATGCCCCGTAAAGTGGGCGAAGACGATGATACGTACCGATTGCGAATACTTGATCGTGCGTTTACTGAGGAAGGCAGTGGACGTCGTAAGGACTATGAGGCATGGGCGAAGGAACTGGAGGGTGTCGGTGGTGCTGTGGCTGTTGAGAAGGCTCGTAATGATGTATCCATAGATTTGTACCTGATTGACCTGCAGGGCAAACCAGTAACAGAAGAGTTCGCCGCTAAAGTTAAGACGGATTTATGGGAAAGTAAGCGGATTGCCGGGCATGATCTGGCCGTTCATCCTGCCCCAGTGTTCACGTTGCAAGTAGCAGCGAAATTAAATACTGTTCTTCCGCTTACTGAACTGATCGAACCAATCAGAAAGCGTATTGCTGATTATGCTCTTGGCCGTACAAAGCTTTTCTTTAATTACGTTGGTGCTGCTTTGTTGGTCAAAGGCGTGGAGGATTATGAAAATCTCACCCTTAATGGAACGACTAAAGATGTTGAGGTTCCAGTGACGTCCGTATTACAGATTGAGGTGAACCTGACATGATACCTCTGCGCTATCGGGAAATGCTGCCGCCGCACATGTATGAGATCGACATGGCCGAGCGGCATTTTGGTGTTATGGAGCTGGTAGTGGATGACCGAGAAAAGTCGATTGACGATCTTGGAAATCAATTTGTTTTGAAGACCGCTACCTGGTCATTACCCATTTGGGAATGGATGTATTTCCGACAGGAGCAGATTGGGACACTGGAGCAGCGCCGTGACGCGATACGTCGCAAACGTTGGGCCAAGCGGCCATTTACGCTGCCTACGTTACGGCTGATCGGCAACAAGTATGGCAATCTGTTGGACGTACAAGAGGATTTTCTCGCTAAGCAAATTCGTTTTGTTTACTCAGTCGAATCGGATTTGGATATTAAAAGCCTGATGGAAGACTTTGAGTACATTCGGCCTGTCCACATCAATAAGGCTTTGCCCTCAATTCACATTGAATTTCATCATGCACATCAGATCCATTCCCGCATACATTTCCGTTCGCGTGTTCGTTTTTTTGGTGGTCGTCCTTGGTATCTGGATGGTGTTGAGTTACTGAGCGGTGCTGCATCCTTGTCAGGATGGACCAACGAGCGCCAGCGATATCGAAACCAGGTGAAGCTCAGGACGCGGCATCAGGAAGAGAATCGCCAGGAAAGCGTTGTAAAGGTTCGGCAGAACTATTGGCTGTTGAACGGAAGTGTTCCGCTAGATGGCAGCAGGTTGCTCAGCTCCACAGAGAAAATATCTACAATATAGGAGGTCAATATGGCAGATCAGATTTTAACCATTACAACAGCATACGCTAGGGAGCAGATGGCCCGGGCTCGTGCTGAAGGTAGCACGCTAACGAAGGTTGTCAAAATGGCATTCGGTAGTGGTGGAGTGGACACAGAAGGCAAGCCGCTGCCGTTGGATGGTACTGAGCAGGCTTTAAAAGCGGAGTTGCTGCAAAAGGACATTTCCAGTTTTGAATTTATTGCCCCTGCAACTATTAGGTATGTATGCTCATTGGCAGAAGCGGAGTTGGCCGGGAAAACAATCAATGAGTTGGCCCTGATAGACTCAGCGGGGAAGCTGACGGCTATCCGTACAATGACCAATAAGATCAAGGATGCGGATATGGAGTTTATTTTTGAGATCGATGATATCTACTGATAAGGAGGGATAGCATGCCAATAAAGCAACCAAGGCGTTTTGTTACCACAGACCAGGGACATGCGGACGTTCTGAATGTACCGATTGATACGCTCTATGAAAATGACCAAGCATTGGCCGAACAGATTGAAAACATTAAAAACGATCCGGCCGGAAATGACATTGCATCCAAGGCAGCACTGGACAGTCACATTTCTGATACCAACTTGCATGTAACTACCGCCAAGCAAGCGACGTGGAATGCGGCAGAGGGAAATGCCAAGAAGTATACAGAGCAGTATGCAGCACCCAAGGCGCATACGCATCCTGCATCGGATCTGCCTTCCGCATCAACACAGGCGCGCGGAATTGTGCAGATTAATACATCGGTAAGCAGCACTTCTACAGATCAGGCAGCCGCGCCAATCGCGGTCAAGACGGCATATGATCGAGCAAATGAAGCATACAGCCGGGCAGACCAAGCTTTTACGCAAGCCGTTGATCTTAAAAATAAAATTTCAGGCGCGATCAACGGCAAGGGCGGCAGCGCCAACGCTAGCATGACTGGCGATCAGTTCGCAGCAGCAATAACAAATTTGCCCGGAAAAAGATGGGCAAGAGGAACATTCAACGGACAAAATGCTCAGGCTAGTAGCTGGGGGCAATCTGTTGCGATGAATGTTGCTGTTAATAATCTAGCTTTCGTGGTTTCTCGTGTATTCGTTTGGGTGAAATTGACTGAATCAGATGGTTTCAGCCAAGTAGAAGGGTTTGTTACTTCTTCCCGTGAGGGTACGAATCAAACTATCCGTGGGTGGCGAAGTAATTCTGTCGGAATTGACACTTTACCACCAACACTGACAAACGGTTTTAATCTGACCGTCACGGGTAGCAGAATAGACGCATACGCCGGAGGATCGCCTGTATCTAAGGTGTGGGCGTATGAATGGTGGGCGTTCGAATAATAGAAAGGGTGGTTTATATGAAAATTGGGCCAAAGGTTTACTGGAGAAAAACAAGCGGTGAGGTTATTTTTATGACCCCACAGATAGAATCAGAATCAGCACGTGAGACCACTAAAGAGGATGATATGGGCTTTTATCCTCAGTTAAAAGGATATGATCCTGAACAGGTAGACGTCCTCAAACTTGAGTTTGATAAGTATACTGAAGACTTCTACCACGCGACCAGTTACAGAGTGAATCCAGATACTAAGACAATGGAATTCACATACCCGTCCAACAGTGGTAGTGACTCGCCCCCTACGAAACCTCTTACGGATCAGGTGGCAGAGCTCAAGACGCGCCAAGATAGCACGGAGGCCGCTATGCTTGCTCTCATGGATACCACTACTACAACCTAACAAGGAGGTGAGGCATTATGTATACATTTCTGCTGAACATGTGGATTACATGTGGATTATGGGCAAGGTTGATGAGGAACGTCTTAACCGATACACGCCTAAGTTTATTCAAGAAGCAGAGCGAAACGAGATTCTAGTAACACCGCAAAATGTTTAGCCAGCGTATCCGATCGGATGCGCTATTTTTATGCCCTCGGAGTGCTCGGGGGCTTTATTTTTTAAGGGGGGAAAGGTAGTGAGCCAAATAAAAATGTTTGGCAGCACCGTATGGACCGCAATGGTTGGGGCATCGGAAAAGGAGGCGGCGGCAGGGGGAGTGACGGCGCTGACTGGTCTGATTGTTACATTTTTGGGTGGGTGGGATAAGCCGCTTCAGGTGCTGCTTATCGCAATGTTGCTGGATTATGTTTCTGGCGTAATTGCTGCTTTGAAAAATAAAAAGATGGATAGCGACGTGATGTTTTGGGGAGGTATCCGCAAAGTTACTGTGTTGATGGTGGTTGGATTATCTGCGCAAATGGATGATTGGTTACAACCAGGAGCTCCCCTCTTTAGGACAGCAGCCATTTACTTTTACGCTGGTCGTGAAGGGTTATCACTTGCTGAAAACTTGGGAGCAATTGGCATCCCGCTTCCGTTCAAGCTAAAAAGTTTCTTGAAGCAGCTTAACGAGAAAGGAGATGGACAGGATGGTACAACTGACGCTGGAACAGATACAAAAAAAGTCTCTTAATCGGCTTGTGGGACTGAATCCAGTTTTTAAGATTGTAGTGGAAAAATTAATTGAGCGCTGCTATGCCCGTGGTGTTAGGATCGTGATTACCCAAGGTTTACGAACATATGCGGAGCAAGACGCGCTCTATGCCCAGGGACGGAATGGAGATAAGCGTCCCAAAGTAACAAAAGCCAGGGGCGGATATAGCAATCATAACTTTGG
Organism: Paenibacillus polymyxa M1; assembly: GCF_000237325.1. Lineage (NCBI taxonomy): Bacteria > Bacillati > Bacillota > Bacilli > Caryophanales > Paenibacillaceae > Paenibacillus > Paenibacillus polymyxa. Next base: position 3,813,370 of record NC_017542.1, on the reverse strand, counting down.
ATTCGCTGCTGATTTTGCATTGTTGCTTCGGGATGGCCGTACGGTGTCCTGGGACACATTACGGGATGATGATAAAGATTCGTTACCGGATTGGTCAGAGGTCGTTGAAGAAGCGAAGCGGCTCGGGCTTGAGTGGGGTGGCAACTGGCGTAGCTTTAAAGATATGCCCCACCTTCAAATGACCTTTGGACTTTCAACAGCAGATTTCCGGGCAGGAAAGCGCCCGACTCAATCGCAGCTCAACACTATATTGGCTAAGATTAACTCACTTAAAATGGAGGATGAACATATGACAGCAGAAGAAAAAGCAGCGTTTAAGGCTTTACAGAAACGTGTGATCGCGCTCGAATCTGCAAACAAACTTACAAAGGTTCCAGCGTGGGCCGAGCAAGCGTGTATTAATGCTAAAGCTGCAGGAGTATTGGACATGGCAAATGACGGTAGCTACGACTTTTACCGTATGATCACGTTGCTTGACCGAGCAGGAGTATTCAAGATAAGGGAGGCGTTGCATAATGACAGACTGGAAACGTAAATTATCCAGCCGTAAGTTTTGGGCGTTATTGGCCGCATTGATCACGAGCTTGCTCACCGCTTTTGGTGCGAACAATGACACGGTTATTCAAGTGATTGGTGTGATCGGTACGCTCGGTGCGGTTATCGCGTATATCTTAGCGGAGGCGTATGTGGATGGAAAATCGTCTGGAGCTATGGGTACGGATAAGTTGGAATAATCATAAACGTTTGCTAGTTTAATATTTACAGAATCACCCAAATCAATTATACTTATCCTATATCCGAAAGCATCGGTGAAAAATGCTCCGCTGACAAAATCCATAGGAGCTTTTTTTTATCACAAGAAAAGAACATACGTTCCCTTATTTGTATTTCTTTTTGAAAAGGTAATTATGAGAGAATAAAGACTATATAATAGACTATATCCAATTGTACAGAAATGTAAATGAAATGAGATGAATATAGTCATAATTATGATTTAAAAGAAAGCAAAAAGTGTGACAGTTCTTTGTACCTACTTTCTTATACAATCCACTTCTATATTGGCAAATTATGTAGACTGGTGACTGGTTATGTGCTACTTTAAACCTAATGAAATGAAATTTGTTGTCGCGTAGATCTTCTATAGACTTACTGGCATATCTTAGGGGGAAAAGCAATGACCGGAAAACCGTACGTAATATTCATACCGGGGATTAAAGGAAGTGATCTCTGGGAAGGGGGGAACAAGAGGTGGTTTCCTAAAAATCTTGAAGATGTAGAGGCTCTTAACATATGCAATCCAATGAAGGCTAAAAGTCCATTAAGTGTCGTTAATGGATTTAATATATATTTCAAAAGGATTTATCGGGGAATTCTTAAAGAATTCTCTAGTGAGGAAGCAGAAATGTTTCCCTATGACTGGCGTTTAGATATCAACCTCACCGCAGACGAACTGGTAAGTACGATAACTAGGTTGAATGCGAAGCACGATAATATCCATTTAGTGGCCCATAGTATGGGGGGGATGATTGCCAAGATAGCAATTTTAAAAATGGATGGTCTTGGGATTTCTAGTATGGTAAAAAAACTGACTACTCTTGGAACACCATGGCATGGTGCTCCAGATTCATATAAGGCCCTATCATTTGGTGAGCCTGGATTTTTTCAAGATTTTACAAACATATTTGAAATGTTTGACGATAAAAAAACCAGGGATTTAGCTCGCCAATTGCCGTCAGTTTATCAGTTACTTCCAAGCGAACACTACTTTAATGATCATAAAGAAGGTAAATTCCTGTTACAAAATGAAGATGATAATTCAGACAAGGTTATAACATATCAGGATGTTCAGATGAAAGCACAAAACTTTTATGATGAACTAGTTGGAACGCATGGAGTGGTATCTAATGTTTGGAATGATTTCATGAGCCCAATTCAAACAATGATGCTTCAATCTATTCCTCCTCATATCGAACATGATAATTTGATCGGATGTCAGATACCAACCTTATATGAGTTGCCTATTGAGAGCAACAAGACAAGGTATCCTTTTAAAAGGGACTGTAAGTTTGAGAATGGCGATGGTGTTGTTCCAGTTTTTAGTGCCACTCCTGCACATGCTGCGAATTTATATTACTGTCCAGTACAGCATACAAAAATGGGTTCCGAGAAAGAAGTTATAAAATTTATCCGATGGTCATTAAGTGGTAAGCAAGGAGATATGCCTCTAGGTATACATGAAGAGGAAAATACAGATCTATTCAGAAAAGGTGTATTTGCAAAAATTATGTGCCCTGTTGATTCAACAATCCTTGACGAGGAGAATAGATATGTAGCAGGAGTATTTGATCCTAATATTGAAGAGATTAGCCCGTATGCAATAGAGGGAAATGTTACATATATTAATATTGGTCAAGCAAAGTATGTTTATTTTGATGAAACAATTAAAGATGACATGATTATAAAGATCAATTCTTATGACAATGGGGTAGCTGATATTTCTGTTAAAATCTATGATGAGGATTCGGTGAAAGAGGAAAAGTTCGATCCAATTCCAGTATCTGATGAAACATCAGCTACAATGAGAATTCCCTTATCAAATAAAAACACAGAAACTTCTCTTCGAGTAGATAGTTCTACTATTGAACCGAAGGTGATAAGAAGGAAGAAAGTGGAAGAGGTTTCAAAGGTACAAAATGACCTTCCGCAAGTAAAAATTAAAATAAGCAATCAGAGGCAAAAAGTTAAATACAGACAGGTTTACTCCGGTTTAGTCACATTGTTTCTGGATGTAGACCAGCCTGAAAACATAGCGAGCTTATTTTATACTGTCGATGGTGGAAAACCAAAGCGTTATTTGGAACCCGTGGATTTAAATCTTGATTCAGGTGCACATACAATTGAAGCATTTGGTAAAGATAATTTTAACAGATCAATAAAGACAAAAAAATTCACATTCAATGTTGATGGCCGGAACCCTTCCACAAAGTTAATAGTTGCTTTAGACCCGGAGGGAATAGATTTGTCCTTTAAGCCATTAACAAACGGAGCCCGAGCAGATTCATATTACAGAGTAGACAGTGAAGGTGAATTTAAGAAATTTGAATCGAGTGGAAAAGTGAATTTGAGTCCAGCTAAGTTACGTAGAGACCCAAATTCCTTTTATGAAATTGAATACTACTCAGTAAATGAATTTGGAAAACAAGGTGACATTGAATCATTAAAACTCAGTTTGGGTAATATTCCTATATTAATGTGGGAAGAGTACTCTTCTGCAACTCAACCAATCATGATCTGGGAAAACATACTCAAATACGAAACATTAGACATATATGATTTCGAAATTGTTTTACTGGGCAAAGGAAGCAAGGTTTCGAGAAGAGTAACTCCAAATCAAGACATACCTGATAACATCAGAAGTGTAAAATTTAATTCTGATTCATTGGAGCTTGATATTAGATTTTTGGAAAAATATTCCCTATATTTTTATGGCGCTCCAACAGAAGTTCTTGAAGTGGGAGAAGAATATGATTTTTCCTTCGAATTAATTTCTGAAAGAACTCACGAGACTATCACTCATACCCGACCTCGTGCAAAGTTGGTTGCAGTGAGAACTAATAAAGTGCCTGACAAACAGTTAGATCTTATTGAAGACGATAGTGGTATGTTCAAAGGGAAGTTTATAGTTGATGAAAAATTCCTTGAATACCGTTTTAAACTCGTAATAACTGATTTGAAAAACGTTCGACCGCCATTAAGGGAAATTCCACTTATCATGAAAGAAGATGAAGAAATATAATTAGGGGGTGAGGGCTTTGAATATTATGATAATGGTGCAATTTGGCTCACTTTTTCTCATATTCTTCATAGCCTTCATCTTATATTCAAGCAGGTTATGGAAAGTAAGTGGACTTTTTGGAAGTTCTGATGTTATATCTATACTTCTCCAACTTGTTCTGATAACGTGGGCAATTGTTTCTTTTTTTGTTGGTTTGATAAAAATGATCATAGTCTCAGGTTTGGCTGTATCCACAATTGTTTTAACTATGGGTATCCCTATACTCCTCATTGCTTTTTTTAGCATTAAGATATATAGGAACTACTTCATAACTAGACAGGAATTGAAACGAATGAAAAACGCTTCAGTTCTTTGTAAGCAGTGGGCTTCTTCTTTTCCTTTTATTTCAGAAGAGAACACCCAATTGAAATTGCACTTAAGAGAAGGTAAACCAGAAGGTAAGATGATAATTACAAATGTTACAGAAGAGCAAGCATCAGAATTATACTCCCAAAAACAAGATCTTCCTAAAGGAATATTCTTGGATGTGTATCCAGTTAAGGAAGATAACAAAAACTTAATTCATTAAGTAAGTTCCATTGATTAGAGCCCTGTAACCAATATAAGTCAGCAGGGCTCTTTGGTTACTTGCTCAATTTGTACTGACAGTATTGATTCAAATTACATTCTCTCCAGCTTCATGCTCACTAATTACCAGTGCAGGCTGCGGGGAAATCGAAGATTAAACTTCCCGTTGAATTCATTCTCACCCGGTTGCTCTCGAGAAGGATAACTATTTTACGTGGGCGGGATAAGTCCTCATTGCGGATATAGTAATCATAGAGGGCTGGGGCCGTGATCAAAAGATCGTTACACCCCAGGAACGAAGTATTTTAGGGAATATTAACATCAGGAAGTATCATTGCTACTTTGTATACCCAAATATACAATTGTAGGGAAGTTGTTGATGAGACCGAATTGTGTGTGGCAACATGGCTGTTTGAATCACAAAAAAATCACAATTCCGGCGAATGAGGGCAGATGTACACGAATAAAACTTTCTGAAGATAAGCCCAAACAAGCTATACAATAGAAGATAAGGTTAACGACGTTCCTCGGCGAGAGTAAATCAAAGATGAGCGGCATGATGTAATAACCCCTTAAGCCCTTCTTGCACCAAGGGTTTAAGGGGTTATATTGATTTGTTAACGATTTGTTAACAACCAATCTGTTTTTTAGAGGCTCTCATTAGTTCTCCGAACTTTTGAGAAGCCTCTTATCTTTTTCTGGCTTAGTGCCGGTGGGGTACTTTTTTGTTTTTAGGAATGCTCTTATGACAAACGTAGCCTTTCTACATGATTCGCAAAAAAAGATATTGACAATCGGTTAATTGCTGGGCAAAAATAGTAAATGAATATAAAATACTGGAATTTTTATGCGAGGGGTGGCTATGGCATGGAACATACACCTACGATTCGAGCAGAATTAGACAGATTCCTACAACAAGAGGGTTTGAGCTTTTCACAATTTGGTCATATTGCGGATATGAATAGGGGAGCAGTAAGTGCTATCGTGACAGGAAATAAGCCTTTGTCTGTTAACCAACTGGATCGAATTACTGAGGCTATGGGTTTGCCAGAAGGCTATTTTTACGACTTGTTTGTAGAAAACTACATCATCGACCATCCCCCGAATATGAGACGAATCGAGCCATTTATATTTCGCTGTGCGGAGTTGGACAAGTTGGATGCGATCCGTCGAGTAGTGGGAGCCATCATGGATAATCTACTGTATTCACCCAAGCTATTTGAAATTGCAGAAGGGTTGTTGGCGCAGGGACGTCATGAGGCTGCGTTGGTGCTCTATGAGGGGGTAGCCGAAGCGGAAAAATATCAACATTCTGAACGTTTGGCAGTCTGTCAATATCGCATATTCACGATTCAGATTGGAGACGATCAAAGCCAGAATCTTAAGGCTGCCACACTATTTGAACCCTTCGTGGAACGCCTAGATGAAATAGACCAGCTTGACGCGTTGAAGGATTTAGCTAACGTGTACAGGTCTTTGCGTAAATGGGATAAGGTTGACGAAATAGCTAAATTAATGAGAGCTAAAGCGGAAATTCAATATAATTTGAAACACGAACACAAGAGTCGGGAATGTGAATCTACTAACAAGCTAACGCGTCCTCTGTTTGTGTACATTTCTTATGCTGACCTGCTGTGTGCAGGTGTCTGTGAAGCCAAAGGCGATTATCAGCAAGCTCTACAATATACATACGCCTATGCGGATTTAGAGTGGGTTAGAGAGATGGACGAGGATACATTATATTGGATTAATTTATTCAAAGGTTGGGCGCAAGCTAACGCTGTCGCAAATAAGCTTTTATCTGGAGATATAAACGCCTTATATGATTATGTTAAATACATTGGTGCACCATCAGATACATCTGAACAAGATAAAGTTGCCCAACTGTTGAACATTATGATGACGGCAAACCGATACCAGATAGACGTAAGTGATATACTTCAGCGTTTTGAAACGGATGTTAATTCACTTTTGCTATTTCCGCAATCTAATGACATATATACGAAACAAGTTATACCAGAACAGTATGCACGTTTGAGTTATGAATTAGCTTATTATCATTTATATCGAGGTACATACGACGATGGCTTCAAATACTTGATGTATTCAATGGTAAGTTATCATACACTAAATAATGAGACTTATTTTATAAAATGTATGGTATTGTTTGAGCGTTATCGAGCTTATGCAGTATCCGAAACCAAGGCAGCATATTTAGAATTTATTGAAAGGGTGTGGATAGCTGATGTTAAGAAAAATGGCGCTATTGATTGTCGCAGCTAGTTTTTTGTTTATCGTGACTATACCTGTTCAGACTCATAGCCACCATCAGAATATCGTACTTTTCGATCAACAAGGAGGGGCTTAAACGTAAGTAAAGCAAATTCCCGCTAACCTTAACTGGTTGACGGGGATTTTTTTATTGAAGGAATTACTACACCGTTCAGCGAAAGAATTATCGAGGTGATAGCATGAATCATACATATAGGGTGTTAAAGTCAGACATAGAACTATTTGCAGCTGCATTAAGCCAGGCAAGAGTATATGTAGTACAGCCATTAGGTGAGGAGTTGATAGATATTGTGGACTACGGTGGAGTAGTGGAGAAGATTACACCGGAGTCTTAATGGAATCTTTTTCATGAGGAATCAGTTTGAATTTAGAGTAGATGTAAAGAGGGACTCTACTAATATGTAGCTCAATATAGAGTTCTTCTTTACATCTGTACCATGGATCTAGATGTAAACGAAAATGTTATTTGAAGCCAGGAACCTGACAATGTACCACATAAATGAGACTATAACAATAAAGTTGCAATCAATTTAATTAAATCAGCCAAAGTTATGCATATATTTCCGATTGGTGAGTTTATGCAAACTTTTAAATCTTCTGGGTCTGGATTCATAACATCAGTGTCAATATCCACCCAAGTTTTAGCTGCATAAATTGTTATTCCGTTAGATTTGTGTTTGTGTCGGATAAGAACACGTGCTTTTAAATTTGTTCCATTCAGTTCTAGATTTTCACATCGTACGTATCCTTCATTTCCTTGTGCAAGAGGCTCTAAAGTTTTTTCTATCTCTCTCTTTATCTGTTCAATAATTACATCTGTCACATTTGATCTTGATGATGGAAAGATGGGATCTTCCACATATAGCGTTCTTACAGGTATTATAATATCTTGAATTGTGAAGGGTTTTTGATTATCAAATTCTGTATTTGTTATTCCAATATTATAATAGTTTGGGGTTTGAGTTGGGGGCATTATAGACTTTAATTTTTCATAGAAATCTTTATAGTTACCTCGAAATTTCCCCTCATTCCATACTTCTAATAATTTTGCGGTGAAATATCCATTGATGTCTCCGTCTGCGGAGGTTTGATTGTCCTGACAACCTGATATAAGTTTAACCGAACATTTTAATTCAATGGAATTTTTGTTTTTAATAACGTGTTTTACTTTGTTTGTATAAAAATTAATATTGTTTTTATATGTTCTTTTGGCGATTTCAAGCGGCATAAATTTGTATCTAATGTTATTTACGGTATCAATATTTGTATCGGTGTCTAAACCATAGTGACGAGCTCTAGATACTGTTCCACTATAACAGGAGTCTGACAAAATAATTATTCTTACACCTTCTTTGAATAATGACCATAATTCGAACAATTCATCGTCTAAGACTTGTCCATCGTATAAACACCATGTTTCATCATGAGTATCTAACTCATCGTGATTTAAGTCAGTTGAAGTACCTCCGTGTCCAGAAAAAGTGAGAAAGAAGATATCTCCATTTTCTAAATCTGTAGCCGCCTTTTTTATTTCTGTAGCTACATTATTTATTGTTGCATTTGCAGTTAACAATGTAGAGGTATTATTGTAATTTAATGAACGTGAAATCAACTCCATATCCTTCGCATCAGCTTCACAGGCAATCAATCTTCCGTCCCATCCTGCGTAATGTTGAGGGTCAATAAAATTTAATCCAATGTGTAACGAATATCCTTTTGCCATTTTTATTACCTCCTTAATGTATTAGTTTCTCAAATTCAATTTTTCCTAAATTCGATCTAATTATTCTGATATCAGTAAATTCTTCTTCAATGATTTAACTTTAGCTGATTAGAACATGAGAATTTTTTGGAGGTTATCTAAGTCAAACGCTTCCTTATATCATTTTATTGATTAATCTTTTTTTAATTTATTGAAAAGTGCATATCTGAGATCAAAAAAGTTAAATTAGAATTAGTTAGATAAACTTCATTCGTGGTCAGATTATATCGTCGACTTGTTATAATCTGTTATTAGTTCTCTTTAAAAGTTACTTTGAAAAGATTAAGTTGATCCATAGAAAAAAATTAATAGAATGTAAAAACTACTGAATAATAAAACGATAACTGGGCAGCCTTATGATTAAAAAGGAGTGGTTGAAATGTTAGATAAGTCAGGTATATTGTCCTATCTTGTTTCAAATGAAATTCAAGAACTGATTATCCTTCCAACAGAACAATGTAATTTTAGATGCACATATTGCTATGAAGATTTTAAAATGAAGCGTATGTCTCCTGAAACTATTCAAGCAATAAAAAAATTTCTAACTAGAAGAGTACCTCAGTTAAAACATCTAACAATAAGCTGGTTCGGTGGAGAACCATTATTGGCCAAAGATATTCTTCTTAATATCAGTGAACATGCTCAAAAGTTATCTACGAAAAATAATTTAACATCATATTTAATATCTATAACAACTAACGGATATTTATTGTCACCATCTATTTTTAACGAACTAGTCAATGTTGGTATTACAAAATATCAAATAACATTGGACGGACCAAAAGAGATACATAATCAAACCCGTAAAAAAGTGAATACAGAGGGAAGTTTTGATACAGTATGGAACAATTTACTAGCTATAAAGGAATCTAATTTGAATGTTTTTGTAACTATCCGAGTTCATTTGTTTCATGAAAATTTACCTTATATTCCAGACTTTTTGGAACTACTGAAAAAACATTTTTATAGTGATCAAAGATTCAAAATTTTATTGAAACCTATTGCCCAATTTGGGGGAAAAAATGAAGAGCACCCCAAAATCATTGAGAAGAGCAAACATAATAAAGTAATACAGCCGTTAGAAGAAATAATTCATGGTAAAACTGCTCCAAGAAAAAATTCCAATGAGTTAGAAATTTGTTATGCTGCCAGACCTAACTCATTAGTAATAAGGTCGGATGGGAGTCTCGGAAAATGTACGGTTGCTTTAAATGACGAAAAAAATAATATAGGGTATATAACGAATGACGGGACTTTAAAGATTAGCCAAGAACGTTTAGCACCTTGGTTAAAAGGTTTACTTACACTGAATAAATCAGATTTGGGTTGTCCCAAACATTCCATCATTTAATTTATTTGAAAGGGGGTGAAATTTAATATGCCAGAAGACTCAGGTCACGGAAAAGTATTTGGTGTCTCAATTACTCCAAATGACATTTTCTTGGAAGAAGATGGTACAGTGCAGATTAGAAATAAAGAGCTTTCAAACAAAATCAGACAGCTGCAAACTAAAACAGTTGAAAATCTTATGAGCACCAGTACAAGAGGAGATACCAATATTTTCAGTATTTGTTTTTAAGGCGTAAAAAGGATATCAAGTCTTTTCTTTCAAGAAAAGACTTGATATCCTTTTTGTGAGCTATTAATGTACAAAAATATGATATTTCTAATAAGAAGTTAGTAGTAGGCTACAATACAATGAAAGATGGTATTAGAATTCAAAAGAAAATTAAAATATGCTAACGTATTTGCTAACGAACTCATGAAAATTTAGTAATATAGGAGATGAAAAAAATCCTGTCTCTAAAGATTTTACGAGCATACTAGAACTAATAATAACGTTATAACTAGCTCAGTTGGTTAGAGCGGTCGGCTCATAACCGATTGGTCGGGGGTTCGAGTCCCTCAGGGCCCATTTCCTCAAAAACCCTTGCTAAGCAAGGGTTTTTTTGTTGTTTACAGAGGGCGGAAGTAAAATCGCAATTTGAGGAGGGAATTCTAAGTTGCTAACGAATCTTCTCTTTTTTACTTTTTATGAATTCGATTTATTTTTTGATCTTTTATTGCCATCAAGAATGCATCCCGTAGAATATATTGCATTACCCGAAGGGGGCAGTATCTATTCTAGGGGATGCAATTCGCTAGAAGGAGCTCCGAAAAGACTATTTTTTTGAAATCTTAAACTTGAATGGATTATATTCAAGTTCCTCTGAAGAACCTTTTGCAATTAAGGTTAAATCCTTAGAAGAGTCTATTTTTGAGAATGTAAGGATTCCTTCTGTCTTCACACCAGGTAGTATTTCGGACTGTAATTCAGGGTAAGTATAGCTTACGCGATCAAACGTTGGTTCGTATTGTTTGTTTCCTTGAACCAATTTAGTATAAAAGTCATAATAATTTATAGTGCTTGTAGATCTGTTTTCGATTGCCATATAAATCCGAGTTTCCTCTTCAGCAAACTCGACTTTTTGAAGAGTCATGATATAGCCCTTTTGTTTTACTGACTTATTTACTTCTATAGTGCTCAATGTAGGATCAATAAACATAGATTTTTCTATTTTATTTGCTGCGATGGCAGGAGCTGAGGTGTAATTGCCGTGGGTCGTTCTATAACGATATTTTTCTATGACAGTACCAGTTACGTGGATAAAATCATTCTCTTTTACATTAGAGAAGCTGGAAAAACTATCGCCGTAAACAAAAGTGTTTTTTTCATTATTTTTCGGATCAGCATTCACTTGAACATAAATTCCATTTCTATTTTCCTTAGGACCATAGGTGATTTGTCCATAAAAATTAATAGAGCGATCTTCAAACTGATCAGCATTTACATACATTTGTTCAAATTCTTCTTTTGATAGTAATGAATGATCTTTACTTGATGATACTCCACATGCTGTTAATCCCATTATAGAAATAATAAAAGCACACAAAAGAGAGAAAAAAGTTTTATTTTTCACGAACCCAATATCCTCCAGTATAAAAATATAGTAGCAATAGTCTATCAGAACTAGTTCTATTTTTCTATAAAAATTTAAAACAGGCTAACTCAAGATATTGAATCTTGCTACCCAACAAAAAATACAAAAATAAGATTTCTCTAATGGTCTGTAAGTACATTTAAAGAATAACTAATTTCACTATTTTTTCTAATATTTAAACCGCAATTTACTATGCGGACTACAATTCAAGTCTGCAATTTATGCTTATGGGATTTTTATGTAGTTGTTTTTGTGGTTTGGTTTGCCAAAATCTTATTATGTAAGGAACTAGTTAATGTCTCAGAGAGTACAAACTGTTATTGATAAAGCTAGGCCTTGTTTTTATTGGATTCGGTCCAAATATGATCTTTAAAGGTCAGAGAACAAGACATTGGGGAGCAAAGAGAGGGGTGACTCAGCCCATCCGTTTTTAATAAGTTCCGAGTATATTAATTTTGAAGCCTCTCATGATAACGTCGCTATAGCTAGTAGGAATATAGGTCCAACAAAGAAAGCACTGCTCGAATAAACGAACAGTGCTTTTTTAAGGCTTTTTCCTAGTTTACCTTAACGGTATACACCATTCTCAATTTACCATTACCGGCGTAAATCTCAACTCTTGCATTCGTTGCAGTAGTGGTAGTTACCACGCCGGATGCAGAAACGGTGACATTTCCGCTCGCCACTTTATAAGTATCCCCTGGGTAATTTGACAGCGCATAGGAATAATTACGTGGCAACGTAGCCGTTCTGTAGTATACTCCATTAACTTCTACAATAGGTGTAATTACTGGAGAAGGGCCTACTGATGCGGACGCACTAGGAACGATAATACTTCCAAGGAGTCCCAAAGACATAGCTGTTGATAATAATATTTTCTTAGTATTCATTAAAAAATCCTCCTTATGTATGATATGAGCTCCTAAAATATACCATGTAAAATTGTTGATTTCACTTCATTCGACAAATGTTGTCAAAACAATACAATAAAATGATCCTAAAGTCCTATTAGATACAAAATAATTAAAATATAACAATTAAAGAAATTTATTATGTGTACTGTATTTTTGAACTATTCCCTATAGATTGGCTATCTTTGCTAAAAAGAAATAAAAAACGGACATCAGCGTGATACGCTC